>CAJOCV010000011.1 GCA_905233785.1 uncultured Oscillospiraceae bacterium | reverse complement strand
CGGGCGGCGTTGGTACATGGCTGGGCATTCCAAAGGTGGGAATCTGGCGCTCTTCGCAGCCTGCAATCTCACGGACGAAGCCCTCAGGCTTCTTGAGCGCGTCTACATTCTCGACGGCCCCGGTCTCTGCCCCGAGGTCATGGATGTGCAGTCCGTCGCGCGTATTGACAGTCTATGCCGACGCATCTCCCCTTCCTTCTCTGTAATCGGTAAAATATTTGAGCCGCAGATCACGGACGCCCGCATCGTACGCTCCACCGTTTCCGGGCTCTTACAGCACAGCCTTGCCAGTTGGGGCATTGATCACGGCGAGCTCGCCCTCTGTGACGAGCACGATCCCACCAGTGTCTGGCTCAACGCCGCTATCCGCAGTTGGCTTTCGAATATGTCCCAAGAAAACCGTATCATCTTCGTACATGAGCTCTTTGCCGCCCTCTCCGCAGGCGGCGCCCGCACGGTGACGGAGCTCGACAAGGGCGGGCGCGCGGGCTATGAGCTGATCCTGCGAAAGCTTCTTGAGTCGAGTGATGTGACGCGCCACACCCTCAGCGATTTCCCGCTGCAGGCCGTCAGCCAGGCCGTCAACCTCCTGCGCCAGCAGGTTGAGAAAAGCCAAAAGAATGCCGGACTCTGACGCCTCCCGAGCCGCTTCCCGAAAATCGCGCTCCGCTCCCGCCGCCGTTCGACCGCGCACTCACTGTGCTTAGGGTCGCCTGCCGGCACCGCCTCGCCTGACGCAAATCTGCCTCGTAAGCTTTTTACAGCGCCTTTTGGGTGAAGAATCCGGGGAAAAACCGTGTTATTTTTACACCTTTTCCCATTTTTCGTCGCTTTCAACACATTTCTCAGTTTGCTCGCAGAAAATAATATGAAATTTTTACAATAATTTCTTGACATTTCTTTTCCGCTGTGGTATAAATAAATCAGGAGATGGGCGGCACCCATCGGTGTGATCGGCACCTTAACCCGTGGCAGCAAGCTCAATTCACTTGCGAGGCCAGCCGGAGGCATAGTATCCGGTCGTTGTACGGGCAACAGTCTTCCTTGTAGTGATGACAGCAACCGATTTTTGAAACAGGCTGCATTCCGTTCGTCGGAAAGTGGCCTGTTTTCTTTTCCGCGCGCTTGTGTTCTATGCAGAATTTTGGTACAATCAATAAAAATCGGGAGGTATTCTCATGACAAAGCTTGCTCTGATCTTGGCCGAGGGCTTTGAGGAGGTCGAAGCGCTCACGCCGGTTGACCTGCTACGCCGCGCGGGAATTGAATGTGAGACGCTTTCTCTGGACTCTGAACGCCTCGTGGTCGGGAGCCACGGAATTCCCGTACTCGCCGACAAGCGCTGGGAGGATGCGGATTTTTCAGCTTATGACGGCGTGATCCTGCCCGGCGGTCTCAAGGGAACGCATCGCCTTTATGGCGACGCGCGTCTGGAGGCTCTGCTGCAGGAGTATTCCGCCGCAGGGAAGCTCACAGCCGCAATCTGTGCCGCGCCGACGGTGCTCAGCAAGGCTGGGCTCCTGAAGGGCAAACGTGCCGTCTGCTACCCGGAGCTTGAGGAGCAGCTGGACGGCGCGATCTTGACGCGCGAAGAGGCTGTGTTGGACGGACCTGTCCTTACCAGCCGCGGGATGGGCACCGCGATCCCCTTCGGGCTGAAAATCGTGGAATATTTCCGGGGAAAAGAAAGCGCTAAGGCTCTTGCCGAAAAAATCGTATATAAGGAGACAGAAGAATGAAAGTATTACTGCTCAACGGAAGCCCACACGTTCACGGCAACACCGCCCTGGCACTGGAGGAGCTCGAAAAAAGCTTCACGAGCTGTGGCGTTGAGACCGAACTTATCCAGGTCGGCAGCAAGGCTATTCGCGGGTGCATGGCCTGCAACTACTGCTATGAGCATGACAAATGCGTCATAGACGATCTCGTCAACGAGGTCGCGCCCAAGTTTGAAGCGGCGGATGGGATCGTCGCGGCAAGTCCGGTATACTACGCGTCTGCAAACGCCACGCTCATCGCCTTTCTCGATCGCCTGTTTTACAGCACGGGCTTCGACAAAACGATGAAGGTCGGCGCTTCGGTGGTTGTCTGCCGCCGCGGCGGCGCCTCCGCCAGCTTTGACGAGCTCAACAAGTATTTTACCATCGCCAATATGCCCATCGCCTCCAGTCAGTACTGGAACAGCGTCCACGGTCTTGTCCCTGGGGACGCCGCACGGGACGCCGAGGGTCTTCAAACCATGCGTACACTTGCCAAGAACATGAGCTTTCTGATGAAATCCATCCAACTCGGCAAGGAAGCCTTCGGCCTCCCTGAAAAGGAGGAGCCGATCTCGACCCACTTTATCCGATAAAGCGCAAAAGGGGCTGTGAAAAAACTTCGTTTTTTCACAGCCCCGCTCTCATACGGATACCTGTAAACCGCTCAGCCAGCGCCGCATCATGTCATAAATATGGTTGCCCGCCATGCGTCGGATGAAGCTGCGGGTACGCTTGGTACCGAGGTGCAGCTCGCGCACAAAGGTCTCCCCTTCCACGGCCATGGAGACGAACACCGTCCCCACCTCATGTACGCCGTCGCCGTCCGGCCCGGCAAGCCCCGTGACGCCGACGCCGATGTCCGCGCCGGTGAGCGCCCGCACGCGCTCCGCCATCTCCTTCGCGACCTCATAGCTCACGGCGGTCTTGGCCTCGATCAGCGCCGGGTCGATGCCCAGAAGCCGCGTCTTCACTTCGTTCGTGTAGGTCACGACGCCGCCCGCGAACACCGCGCTTGCGCCCGGGATTTCGGTAAAGCGCCGCGCAACGTCGCCCCCGGTGCAGCTTTCGGCGGCGGCAAACGTCATGCCCTTCTGCTTGAGCAGCGGCAGCACCGCCTCCTCGATGCACTCAATGTCCATCCCATAGACGTATTCCCCCAAGCGCTCCTTGACGTGCGTGATCACGGGCGCCATCATTTGTTCGGCCTCCGCTTCACTTCTGGCCTTGGCGGTCACCTGCAGCAGGCAGTCGCATTCCTTGGCGTAAGGCGCCATGCTGGGATTTCGCATGGCGTTCATCTCCTCGGCAAAGAGATCGTCCACGCCGCTCTCCCCGATACCAAAGATGCAGATAGAGTGGGAGACGATCTGCTCCTCCGAGAGCTTTTTCAGGTACGGAATCGCGTAACGCCGGAACATGGGCAGGCACTCGTTCGGCGGTCCCGGCATCATGACAACGATCTTGCCGTCCTTCTCAAAGGCGCAGCCGGGCGCGGTGCCCCATTCGTTATGAAACACCGTGCAGCCCTCCGGGAGCATGGCCTGGGTAAAGTTGTTGTCCGTGAATTTCCGGTCGGGGTGGATGTAATCGTACAGTCCCTCGCGCTCCGCCCGGTTCTCCGTAAGTTTGAGGCCGAAGCCTTCGGCTAAAACCTGCTTGGTCAGATCGTCGCAGGTGGGGCCGAGGCCGCCGGTGGTGATGATCACGTCGGCGCGCGCTTTTGCGATACGGACGCAGTCAGCGAGTCTCTGCGGGTTATCCCCCACCACCGTGTGATAGCGCACGTTGACGCCGATCTGGGACAGCAGTTCCGAGATGTCCCGCGCGTCGGTATTGGTCACATGCCCCAGCAAAAGCTCCGTTCCGACGGAGAGGATTTCGGTTTCGTAAGTTTTATTCATGCTCCACCGTGATCCTCTCAATGCCGCGGAAGGCTTCCTCCACCAGCGCGTCCACATTCAGGACGCTCTCGGCGGCGGCGACCTCGCTCACCTTGGGGCGGGTGCGCGGATGGCGCGGCGTGAAGACCGTGCAGCAGTCCTCATAGGGCAGGATGGAGGTGTCGAAGGTGCCGATCTTCCGCGAAAGCTGCACGATCTCCTCCTTGTCCATGCCAATCAGCGGCTGCAGCACTGGCAGCTCGATCACCGCCTGGGTGGAGGCCATGGCCTCCATGGTCTGGCTCGCCACCTGGCCGAGGTTTTCACCCGTGACGATCGCCTTGGCGTTCCACTCATTGGCAACGCGCTCGGCAATGCGCATCATGAAGCGGCGCATGATGAGCGTGAAATACTCCTCCGGGCACTTGTCGCGGATCTCCTCCTGAATATGGGTAAACGGCACCACTTCGAGGGTCATTTTGCTGCAGAAGCGGGTCAGGATCTGCGCAAGTTCCACCACCTTGTCCTTCGCCTGCTGCGAGGTGTAGGGGAAGGAGAAGAAGTGCACCGGGATGAGGCGCACACCGCGCTTTGCGATCATATAGCTGGACACGGGGCTGTCGATGCCGCCGGAGAGCAGCGTCACCGCAACGCCGTTGGAGCCGACCGGCATCCCGCCCGCGCCCTGCACCGGCTGGGCGTGGACGTAGGCCGCGAGGTCGCGGATCTCGATCACGACGGTCAGCTCAGGATCGTGCACGTCCACCGCGCAGTTGGGGTAGGCCTCGGCAAGCTCGCCGCCCACATACTGGCTCAGCTCGATGGAGGTCATGGGAAAGCTCTTGTCGCTGCGCTTACTCTCCACCTTGAAGCTCTTTGCCCGGCGCATATCGTCGGCCAGATAGCGGATCGCAAGCCGGGCGATGGCGTCCTTGTCCTTTTCGCAGGCGCAGGCGCGGCTGATCTTCACAATGCCGAACACGTCCTGCAGCGCCTCAAAGGCCGCATCCAGATCGGCGTCCTCGCTCTCGGGCTCAACGTAGATTGTGGACTGCATGCAGCTTACCTTGAATTTGCCCAAGCCCAGCAGCCGCCTGCGCATATTGCCCATCAGCTTCTGTTCAAAGCTCTTGCGGTTGAGACCCTTGAGCACGATCTCACCGAGTTTACATAATAACATATCTTTCATATTAATTCCCATCCGTAAGCTCATAGCTTCTGTATTGGATCGCCTCGGCCAGATGTCCGGCGTCAATGTTCTCCGCGCCCGCGAGGTCGGCGATCGTTCTTGCGACGCGCAGGATGCGGTCATAGCTTCTGGCGGAGAGCCCCATGCTCTCAAACGCGGAACGCATCAGGCTCTCCCCTTCCGCGTCCAGCGCGCAGAACTTTCGGATCGCCTTGCTGTCCATGCGGGCGTTTGACAGGCTTTCCGCCTCATAGCGCCTGTGCTGGATCGCGCGGGCGGCGTTCACGCGCTCCTTGATCGCCGCAGACGGCTCCGCCGGCGTCCTGCGCCGCAGCTCGTCATATTCGAGCGCCGGAACCTCCACGATCATGTCGATGCGATCCAGCAGCGGGCCGGAGATGCTTCTGTGGTAGCGCCTCACCTCCTGCGGCGTGCAGCGGCAGCGCCCCGAGGGGTGCCCGTACCAGCCGCATTTGCAGGGGTTCATCGCGCACACCAGCATGAAGCGCGCTGGGAAGGTCACCGTTCCCGCCACGCGGGAGACCGTCACCTGTCCGTCCTCCAGCGGCTGACGCAGCACCTCCAGGGCTTCATTGCGAAACTCGGGCAGCTCGTCTAAAAACAGCACCGCGTTGTGCGCGAGGCTGATCTCGCCGGGTCTGGGGAAGCTTCCGCCGCCAGCCAGCGCCGTGGCGGACACCGTGTGGTGCGGCGAGCGGAAGGGGCGCGTGGAGACGATGGGATGGCTGCGGTTCGTAAGTCCCGCCACCGACCAGATTTCCGTACACTGGATCATCTCCTCCCGGCTCATGTCCGGCAGGATACCGGGCAGGCGTTTTGCCATCATGCTCTTGCCCGCGCCCGGCGGACCGATCAGCAGGATATTGTGTCCGCCCGCGGCCGCGATCTCCAGCGCGCGCTTGACGTTCTCCTGTCCCTTCACGTCCGCGAAGTCCGGCAGCGGGGCACGCAGCGCGTGAATGTCCGGAGGCGGCGCGGGAGAAAGCGTCGCCTCCTCGCGCAGGTGCTTGATAAGTTGTGCCACGGTCTCCACCGGGTAGACCTCCACGTTCTCCGCGAAAGCCGCCTCCGGCGCGTTCTCGGCGGGGACGAACAAGCTTCTCACGCCCGCCCGCTCCGCGGCAAGCGCCATGGGCAGCGCGCCGTTTACCGGCCGAAGCTCCCCGGTCAGAGACAGCTCCCCGAGGAAGGCGCAGTCCGCTTTGGGCTTTTTGATCTCCCCGGAGGCCGCGAGAATCCCGATCAGGATGGGCAGATCGTAGACCGTGCCCGCCTTTTTCTTGTCCGCCGGAGCGAGATTCACGGTCAGCCTGCTTACCGGGAAGCGGAAGCCGTTATTCCGGATGGCGGCGTGTACCCGGTCGCGCGATTCCTTCACCGCCGCGTCGGGAAGCCCCACGATGTCAAAATGCGGCAGGCCATTGGAGATGTTGACCTCCACCGACACCGGGTAGCCCCCGATGCCGCTGACACCAAAAGATGTGATTTTCGCGTACATAAAATCACTCCTGTAACCAAAAGAAAGGGCGACCGCAAGGGTCGCCCCTACTCATTGTGATTATTCTTCCACGTCGCCGACAACTGCAATGTGCAGCTCATCCAATTGTTTCTGCGTGACCTCGGAGGGCGCGCCCATCATCACGTCCTGCGCGCTCTTGTTCATCGGGAAGGGAATGACCTCACGGATGGAGTCCTCCCCGGCGAGGAGCATGACCATACGATCCACGCCCGGGGCGATGCCCGCGTGAGGGGGAGCGCCGTAGCAGAAGGCGTTGTACATGGCGGGGAACTTCTTCTTCACGTCCTCCTCGCCGAGACGCACCATCTCGAAGGCCTTGACCATGATCTCGGGATCGTGGTTGCGCACCGCGCCGGAGCTAAGCTCCACGCCGTTGCAGACAAGGTCGTACTGGTCGGCGGTGATGCTCAGCGGGTCAATTTCGCCGCGCTCGGCCTTTAGGAGCACCTCCAGCCCGCCCGCGGGCATGGAGAAGGGGTTGTGGCAGAACTCCAGCTCGCCGGACTCCTCCCCGATCTCGTACATCGGGAAGTCCACGATCCAGCAGAACTCATAGCGCTCCTTATCCATATGGCCGGGAACAGCGGCGCCCAGCATTTTTCTGCTGACGCCGGCGGTCTTGACGGCCTGATCGTGCTTGCCGGCGGCGATGGCGACAAGGCAGCCCTCGCCCAGATGCAGCGCATCATGGATAGCGTCAAAACGATCGTTCAGGAACTTGGCGACGCCGCCGACAAACGCGCCGTTTTCCACCTTCGTCCAGTAGGGCTTCGCGCCTGACTGCACCTCCACATCCGCGCAGAGCTTGTCGATCTGCTTGCGGGTGAGCGAGCAGCCGGAGACCACGACGGCCTTGACGGTGTTCCCCTCGGCGAAGGGTGCAAAGTCCACGCCCCGCACGAGCGCGGTCATGTCGTCCACCACGAGGTCGATGCGCAGGTCGGGCTTGTCGGAGCCGTATTTCTCCATCGCCTCAAGATAGGGGATGCGCTTGAAGGGCGCGGAGGAAGCCACGTTGTACGTGCCGAATTTGGCAAAGATCGGGGGCAGTACGTCCTCAAGGACGGCAAACACATCGTCCTGCGTGGCGAAGGCCATCTCCATATCGAGCTGGTAAAACTCGCCGGGGCTGCGGTCGCCGCGGGCGTCCTCATCGCGGAAGCAGGGCGCGATCTGGAAGTAGCGGTCAAAGCCGGAGGTCATCAAAAGCTGCTTAAACTGCTGGGGCGCCTGGGGCAGCGCGTAGAATTTACCGGGGTGCTTTCTTGCGGGCACCAGGTAGTCGCGCGCGCCCTCGGGAGAGGAGGCGGTCAGGATCGGGGTCGTGATCTCGAGGAAGCCGTGCGCGGTCATGGCCTGCCGCAGCGCGGAGACCACGTTGCAGCGCAGAACGATGTTCTGCTTGACGGCGGGGTTTCTCAGGTCGAGATAGCGGTACTTGAGACGCTGACCCTCGTCGGCGTCGCGGCTGCGGTTGATTTCAAAGGGCAACTCGTTGTAGCGGCAGCGACCCAGAACTTCGATCTTCTCCGGCACGACCTCAATGTCGCCGGTGGGGAGCTTGGGGTTCTTGCTCGCGCGCTCACGCACGACGCCCTCCACGGAGATCGTGGACTCCTTGTTGATGGCCTTGACGGTCTTCATCATCTCTTCGTTCTCGACGACCACCTGCGTGGTGCCGTAGAAGTCGCGCACGACGACGAAGGCAAAGTTATTGCCCACCTCGCGCACATTCTCCATCCAACCGACGATTTTGACCTTTTGACCCACATGCTCCATGCGGAGCTCGTTGCAGGTATGGGTACGGGACTGCATCATATTCAACATCCTCACTTTTTCTCCCAGTGGGAGACATTTTTATTTCTCCAAAATCACCGCCGCGCGGCTGCGCGCTTCCAGGGCGGCTTTGATGTAAGCGGCGGCGTCACCCGCGGGCATTTTCCGCTGCTCACCGGTCTGCATATTCTTGACGGACACGACGCCCTCGTTCACCTCGTCCTCACCGAGGAGCACCGCGAAGGGGACGCCGATCTTATCCGCATAGCCAATCTTGGCCTTGAACTTCTTCTTCTCGCCGTAGAGTTGGGTACGGACCCCGCCCTGCCTGAGCGCCGTGGCGGCGGCGACGGCGGGCGCTAAATCCTCCGTCATCGGAAGCACCAGTGCGTCGCAGGGGGCGGTCACGATCTCGTCAGACAACAGCCCCTGCTCATTGAGCACATAGAACAGGCGGGTAAGTCCGATGGAGATGCCCACGCCGGGCAGCTGCTTGTCCGTGTAATACTCCGCGAGGTTATCATACCGACCGCCGGAGCAGACGGAGCCGATCTCCGGATGCTCGGTCATCTCGGTCTCATAGACCGTGCCGGTGTAGTAGTCAAGGCCGCGGGCGATGGTGAGGTCGATCGCGAAATTTTCCTCGGGAACGCCGAATTCCTTGAGGTATTTCGTCACCACGATCAGCTCGTCAAGCCCCTGGTCAAAGGTCGCGTCCATGCCGCGATACAGCTCCAGCCGTTCAATGACCTCCGCGTTTGTGCCGCAGATGGCCATGAAGTCCAGCACGTTCTCGCTCTTGTCGGGGAGCATCTTCACCTCGT
The DNA here is from genome assembly GCA_905233785.1 of uncultured Oscillospiraceae bacterium. Classification (GTDB taxonomy): domain Bacteria; phylum Bacillota; class Clostridia; order Oscillospirales; family Oscillospiraceae; genus Limivicinus. The sequence goes on along the minus strand of CAJOCV010000011.1, from coordinate 10,103 downwards.
CAATGAGAAGCTGCTTGACCTTCAAGGCGCCGATCTTGTCGAGCTTGTCCACCGTGCGCATGATCTCGCCGGCCTTCTCGCTCATGCCGTTCATAGCGTAGAAGCCGTTTAAGAGCTTGCGGTTATTCACGCGGATCTTGAACTTCTTCAGCCCCAGGCGCGTGAAGGTTTCATAGATGATGGCGGGGATCTCCGCCTCATTGAGAATATCCAGCTTGCCGTCGCCGATCACGTCGATGTCCGCCTGATAGAATTCGCGGAAGCGGCCGCGCTGCGCGCGCTCCCCGCGGTAGACCTTGCCGATCTGGTAGCGGCGGAAGGGGAAGCTTAATTCGCTGTAATGCCCGGCCACATACTTTGCCAGCGGTACGGTAAGGTCAAAGCGCAGCGCAAGATCGCTCTCGCCCTTTTGGAAGCGGTAGATTTGCTTCTCGGTCTCGCCGCCGCCCTTGGCAAGCAGAACCTCCGCCGATTCGATCACTGGAGTATCCAGCGGCGTAAAGCCGTAGAGAGAATAGGTATCGCGCAGAACGCTCATCATCTTCTCCATCTTCATCTGCTCCTTCGGCGGAAGCTCCATGAAGCCGGAGAGCGTGCGCGGGGCTACTTTTGCCATAATAAAAATCCTTTCCATATAGGCTCCCCCTCCGGGGGGGCCGGCATCCGCCGTCTCATGCAAGGCGGATGACAGAGGGGTTGTTTCTTCTTTTACAAGCCTGCAGGGACAAGCATTCGCCCTGATCGGAGCTATCATTACAGTACTTTGGCGCGGCATGTGCTGCCGCGCCGAAGATGCGTGCTTGCGGGTTGGAAAGCGCTCCCGATTCTCAGCGTTTCTGGGGGTTTACAATGTTGCGCCAATCCAGGTCGCCGCGGCGCAGTCCCTGCACCAGCACCTCCGCCGTGGCGGCGTTGGTGGCAAAGGGGATCTGATACTGGTCACAAAGCCGTTCAACCTTGTTGATGTCGTCAAAGCCCTTGGGGTTGGCCGGATCGCAGAAGAAGAGGACAAGGTCGATTTCGTTGAAGGAAATCCGCGCCCCGATCTGCTGCGCGCCGCCCTGATCGGCGTGCAGATATAGGGTGATCGGAAGCCCCGTCGCTTCGGAGACCAACTTTCCTGTCACATGGGTGGCGCAAAGGGAGTGCTCCGCCAAAATGCCGCAATAGGCAATGCAGAACTGAACCATCAATTCCTTTTTCCTGTCGTGTGCCATCAAAGCGATATTCATGTGCCACTCACATCCTTTGTCTAAAGAATCAAGCTCAATTGAGATGGTTTATTATACTCCGAATTCTCTCACCATGCAACAATTAAAATTATTAAACTATACGCGCTGTACGCTCATTTGAGCAGCGCCATCTCCGACTCGGAGTTGTCGCGGTAGCTTTTGATGTTGATATAGGCATCCATAACCTGGCGCGCCATGAACTGGGTGCTTGCGCCGCTGCCGCCGCGCTCGACCACCACCGCGATGGCGACTTCCGGATCATCAAAGGGAGCATAGCACATGAAAATACCGTCGTTGGTGATCTTCTCACCCTTCTGCGCGGTTCCGGTCTTGCCGGCCACATCCCAGGCGCAGTCCACCCACCACTCGGCGTTGGCCGCGTTGACAGACCAGTCGTGCAGCACCTGATGCATGCCCTCATGCACCGCGTCCCAGTTCCATTCGTCGGACTGGACAACGCTCAGCACCTCGGTCTCGCGCTCGTAGAGCACCTCGCTGTAATCATAACTGCGGATGGCCTTGAGGATGGAGGCGGAGTGCCGGTAGCCGGAGTTTGCGACGGTGGCGCAGTATTCCGCGATCTGCAGCGGGGAGAAGATCGAGTCGGACTGACCGATGCCTGCCTGCAGCGTGTCACCGATACGCCAGGTAGTGCCGGTGTAATCGGCATGGTTGGCGGTGTTAGACATGTTGCCGACGGTCTCCACCAGCTCGATACCGGTAGGAACGCCGAGGCCGAAGGCATGGGCGTAGGTGCCCATATCGTCAATCCCCAGCTCGTGGCTGATCGTGTAGAAGAAGTAGTTGCAGGAGTCGCGCAGGGCGGCGGTGACGTTATCCTCGCCGTGCGTCCAGTGCTCGTTGGGATTGGAGCTTGCGCGCCAGATCCAGCACTCAGGCGCGTAGCCTTCCGCCGCGTAGCGGGTGAACACGCCTTCACACTTGACCTTAAACTCGGTGTTGATGATGCCCTCCGTCAGGCAAGCCATGGCGACGCAGGGCTTGAAGGTGGAGCCGGGGGCGTAAGCGCCCATGAGCGCCCGGTTAAAGAGCGGGGCGTTGGGGGTTTCGAGCAGCTCCGCGTACTTTTCAATGATCGTGGACACATCGAAGGTGGGCCAGCTTGCGATCGCGAGCGGCTCGCCGGTTCTCGTATCCACCACCACGATGGCGGCGCCGGTGATCTCGTCCTTGGTCTCCGGGTCGTACTCCCCCGCCGCGGTACGCTCGGCACGCAGCTGGGAGCGGTCTGAGCGCATAATATTGATGCCGTGCGCAAGGATCTTCTCCACCTGCTCCTGCAGGGCGATGTCGATGGAAAGATAGATGTGGTGCCCCGGCTCGGGGTCTTGCAGGTATACCGTGGAGAGGATCGTACCGGCCGCGTTGCGGTACTCGATCACTTCCCCGTCTTTGCCGTGCAGGTCGGTCTCAAACGCGTATTCTATACCGTCCTTACCGACGACGGCGTCGTTTGCGTAGTCGAGCAGGGAGTAGCGCTCAAACTCTTCCTGCGTCATCAGGCCAACATAGCCCAGCAGATGCGCCGCATAGGGCGTGCCGTAGTCGCGGAGAAAGGCGCGCTCCACCTCGATGCCGTTGAGCTTGTTTTCCATGATGGACGAAATGAGCTCCATGCTCGCGTCCTCAACGAACATATACTCCGCCGTATTGACCGCGTAGCGCACGTTGATGGAATAACGCACGCCCGCGATCATGCGCATCTCCTCGGAGGTGTAGCTGTTGTCGATCTCATAGCGGGTACGCATATAGCTCAGAAGCTCCACCGCCGTGGGATTTTCCGGCAGCGCCTTGCCCTTATCCTTGAAATAGGCGCTCAGCATCGTGCGCTGGATCTCGGTCATGTTCTCGTTATAGGTAAAGGGAGGCTCCATGCTGACGGGCAGATCGTCCGTATAGGTGTCGCCAAAGCTCTGCACCAGCTTCACCAGTTGGAGAATGGTGGCGTTGGGATCCTCATTGGCGAAGAGCTTCGTCACGTCGATCTTGAGATTATAGCATTCCTTGTTGCTCACCAGCACGCGACCGTAGCGGTCGAGAATATTGCCGCGAGCCGCGGTCACAGTGCGCTGCGTCTCGCTGATGGCCGTAGCCTGGTTATAATATTTTTCGCCTTCTACAATCTGGAGGTTATAAAGCCTGACCAGGTAGATCGAAAGAATGGCGATCAGCAGCACCGCCATTACGGCGATCCGGTTGGGATTGATTAGTTTTCTGCTCATGAATACAGACCTTTCCTTGATGGCTCCCCCTCCGGGGGAGCTCCCGCGCAGCGGGTGAAGGGGCGCCGTTTCCGCTCCCCTATCGCCGCTTCGCGGCACTTCCCCCAAAGGGGGAAGCAGGTATTACACGATCCATTTCGCCGGCGGCAGATAGGCCAGCACAGCGAAGGGCATTGACCAAAGTGTTTGCAGCGCTACCGTACGGAACATGACGACCGTAAAGGTATCCACCGCTACGGTGTGCAGCATCTGCGTTAGCGCTGTTACAAGCAAGCCCAGCAGTGCCGCGCCCATGAAAGCAAAGAAGCGGCGGTTGATGAAAAACGTAGAGATAAAACCGGAAGCAAAGGCCAGCGCGGGAAAAAGCACCGTAAAGAGGATCGTGTTCTCCACAAAGGCCATATCCGCAAAGATTCCCAGGATCAGACTCAGAATCGCGCCCCAGGACGCGCCCTCAAACATTCCGACCGCGACCGCCGCCGCCGGCAGGATCATCGGACAGACTCCCGCGACGCGAAGCTGAGTCAGCAGCATATTCTGCGTCAACAGCGCGAGAAACAGATACAGCGCGTACTGCAGCACCTTGCGCAGCTTCACTCTTGGCAAAAGCTCCCGCGCGATCAATTCCCTGAATTCGTTCAATGTCACTCTACCACCTGAAAATCCTTGATGATAAACACCTGCACCAGCGCGTCCAAATCGCACTGCGGCGTGACGATGCCGTACTCGATTTGGCCGCCGGCCTCCTGCTGAACGCTGGTGAGCGTACCGATCACGAGCCCTGCTGGAAAGGCGCCGCCCGAGCCGGAGGTCAGCACCTCATCACCCGCGAAAATCTGTGCTCCGTCGGCAAGAAAGGTGAGCTTCGCGGTTTTCTCGCGCATCAGGGCATACTCTCCCACTACCATGCCGGAGCTGCCGTTGGAGCCGACATAAGCGCCGACGCTCATATCCACATCAATAAGCGTACTGACCGTGGCCCAGGTCGCGCCGAGCTCTGTCACCTGCCCGACGAGGGCGCCGTACTCCGTAATAACCGGGTCATGCAGCTCGATACCGTGGTTTGCGCCCTTGCTGATCGTAAAGGAGGACGACCAATTGGAGGACGACCAAAGCACCACCTTTGCCGATTCGAGGAAATAGTCCGTATGCTTCTGCCGCAGATACAGCGCCTCGCGCAGACGCACGTTTTCCTCGGAGGCCTCAATACCGTCACGAGCGGACTTTTGAGCATCCGCAAGCTGCGCACGAAGGGACTCGTTTTCCGCCATCAGCGAATCGTATTTGTACAGATAGCCATAGATACTGTTGAAAAGATTGACCGTCGAGCTCAAGACCTTCTGCATCGGCGCGCTGATGACGCCCGTAACGTTGTGTACGATGCCGATCTGTCCGTCGCGCGCGGCGTTTCCCACGCCCACCAGCAGCGCCACCGCCAGCACAATCACCGCGATCCGGATTCCGTTTTTCTGCAAGTATTCTTTCAAAGAAGCCCAACTCCCTGCTCTTTCAGCATTGCGTCCAGCCTGCATAGCGGCAGACCCATCACGTTAAAAAAGTCCCCCTCGAGCCCCCGCACGAAGAGCGCGCCCAGACCCTGCGCCCCGTAAGCGCCGGCCTTATCCATCGGCTCCCCGGTTTGGACATAGCGCTCGATCTCTTCCTCAGAGATCTGCCGGAAATACACCGCCGTGCGCTCATAGCCCAGGCGCTCCACGCCGCCGCGCAGCACCGCGACGCCGGTATAGACATGGTGAACATTGCCGGAGAGGCGGCGCAGCATCTCCTTGGCGTGTTCCTCACTGTGGGGCTTGCCAAAGGCCTCCCCCTCGAACCAGACGATGGTGTCCGCCGCGACGACGACATCATTTTCCGCCGCCTGCCGCGCGACCTCCTCCGCTTTCGCGGCTGCGAGAGCCATCACCAGTTCTTGCGGCTCCGCCCCCGCGGGGGGGCGCTCATCTCCCTTGGCGGGGATAATTTTCAAATTCTTCACGCCCAGCATCTCCATCAGCTCTCTTCGCCGCGGAGACCCGGAAGCAAGTATAAAATTCATAGTATTACCTGTTGCATCTTATTTTCCCCGAAGCGGGATAAAGTGAATAGCTAACAGTGAAGAGTGAAAAGTTAAGGTGTTCCCTTCGGGAACAAATTGTAACGAGTGGTCAGTGACCACTGATCACTATTATAATCGTCGCGAAGCGACACCATAACTATTCACTTTTCTCTATTCTCTTTTCACTTATTCCACGCCCCGATAATACAGTCCTCTTGTCAGCACGTTCGGCCTGTAATCGGAGTAGCCCAGATGCCCCTTGGCGACCTCCACGCACTCGCGGGCGCTCTCCGTGGAAAACAGCAGCCGCAGGCCCCAGAGCCCCGCCGCGTAGAGGTCTTCCTTCTTGTCGGCAAGGTAAAGCTTGTGGGCATTGTAAATCACGGTGCGCTCACCCGGCTCGCTCACCACCGGGAACACGGAGCCCATACGGTCGGCCAGCTCTCCGGGCAGGGCGCTGCCGCGCCCGGAGGTCGTTTTGAGCAGGTTCTGGTCAGACACCATCACCGGCAGCCGCCCGTAGATGATGGCTTCGGTGTCAATGGGCTTGGGCATATCGCGAATCTGGCTCAGCCGCAGTTCAAAGGAAGCAGTAGCGGAGAGAAAGCCCGCCTCCTCCAGAACGCCCATCGTATAGCCGTTGAAGACGTTTAAGCCGAAATCGCCCCGCAGCTTGAGCGACGCCGCGCGCGCCAGCACGATCTGACCGAGATTGCCCACCAGCGCCTCATTTACCCCCAGGTCAAAGAGTCGCTGCAAAGTGGCAAAAAGGGGGCGCGCCTCTCCGTCCGTCACCACGCGGGGCAGCACCGCCACCGGCACCGCGCCCTCATTCACAAAGGGCAGCACCCGCTCATAATGCTCCGCCATCAGGTCGGCGGGAGCATAGAGATAATCGGGCTTCAAGGCGGCAAGCTCAGCCGTAAGCTGCTCAGCCGTGCGTACCTGGAAAATGATCTTGGGATCCCCCAGCGGCTGGCGATTCCGCGGCAGCGCGGGGATCGCCCCATGCGCGCGCGCAGGCGGCTTTGCCCGTTCCTCGGAGAGTTGATTCAAAAGCTCCCGGCGCAGTCGATTGATTTCCGCCGCGGGAAGAAACAGCCCCGGATCGGTCTTGGCGCGGTTTTCCACCACGCTGTAAGGGGTGCCGCCGGTCTTGAACATCTGTTCGGTGAGATAGCCGTCGCTCAGTCCCTGGCGCTTGGCGCGGTCGGGCACCGCGCCATAGGTGACGGCCTTGTGCCCCTCGTCATCAAAGGCTATGGCCCGGATGGGAACGCCCTTCTCAGCCACCGTGTAGAAATGCACCGGTACACGACGCAGCTCCCCGTCCGCGTAGGCCTTGCGGGCGGTGGTAAAAATCGCCTCATCCGCGCGATCCTGCTCGGTACGGGTGCCCAACATGTTCTGCTTGTCGCCGTTAAAATAACCCTGGGTAAAGCCCTGACGGGAAAACGCCTGCTCCAGAAGCTGCATTTCTTCCTTTGTGGGCTTGCGGTGCTCCTTGAGCGCCTTCGCGTAAACGCCTGTTACGATAGCGGTATACTCCGGCCGCTTCATGCGCCCCTCGATCTTCAGGCAGGCGACGCCCGCCTCCTCCAGCTCGCCGAGCCTGTCCACGAGGCAGTTATCCTTCAGAGAAAGCGGGTACTCGTCATTGCTGCCCGTGAGGCGATACTGCATTCGGCAGGGCTGTGCGCACATACCGCGGTTGCCGCTGCGCCGTCCGATCATGGCGGACATGTAGCACTGCCCCGAATGGCAGAAGCAAAGCGCCCCGTGCACGAAGACCTCAGTCTCAATGCTTGCGTGCTCAGTGATATAACGAATCTGCTCCAGGCTCAGCTCCCTTGCCAGCACGGCGCGGGTCAAGCCCATCTCCGCCGCCGCCTGTACGCCGGTGAGATTATGCAGGCTCATTTGTGTGCTTGCGTGCAGCGGAATGTCGGGCAGCGCCCGGCGTATCGCCTGAATCAGCCCCAAATCCTGAATAATAATGCCGTCAGCCCCCAAATCGGAGGCAAGCCCGGCGGCTCGGACAGCGCTCTCCACCTCGCGGTCGTTGACCAGGGTATTGAGCGTCACATAGACCCTGCAGCCGCGGATGCGGCAATAGCGCACGGCCTTTTCAAATTCTTCGTCGGAAAAGTTTTTGGCGCCGCGGCGGGCATTGAAGTCGCCCATGCCAAGATACACGGCGTCCGCTCCGTTCTGCACGGCGGCAATGACAGCCTCGGGAGAACCCGCCGGCGAGAGCAGCTCTATCATGTCTTCGCTCCTTTTCGGCTTGCGCCCTCTCCGGCCGCAATACCGCTATATTACAGTTTATTATAACACAGAGCTCCCCCTTGCGACAAGTCAATTTTGATGGTATAATAGCTTCAGCTTGTAAAATTTTTTTGAATCATGGGGCTCAGAAAAGAACATGCAGGAAAACACGGCAGAAAAAAACATCAGCCGGCAGGCGCTCGGCAAGCTGATTGCCGCCCATGACGGGGACGTGGCGCTTCTCTACCTCCACTGGCTGCAAAGCGGCAGTCTGGACACAGAGCAGGCTGCCTCGGCTCTGTGCCGCACCATGCGGGAAATCACGGCGGCGGAAGAAAAGCTGAGGCGCATGGGACTTTTGACAGATTCCGGCCAAGCCGCGCCGCCGCAAGCCGACCCGGGCGCTCCCGCCGATCCGCCGGAGGTGCTGCCCCAATATCTGGCAGCCGATCTCACGCGCCGCAGTCGGGAGGATCCCGCTTTCTCCGCAATTCTCGCCGAAGGCACACGGGTGATTGGGCATAGTCTCTCCAGCAACGATATGCGCGTTCTTTTCGGTATCTATGACTATCTGGGTTTTCCGGCGGAAGTGATCTTCATGCTGCTCAGCGACTGCGCGGAGCAGTTTGCAGAGCGCTATGGCACCAGCCGCCGTCCCAGCGCGAAAGCCATTGAAAAGCTGGCCTACGAGTGGGCGCGGCAGGAGATTCTGACGCTTGAGCAGGCCGAGAGCTACATCGACGCCCGAAGGGAGCGGCGGGGGGAAATCGGCCGGATCAAAATTCTGCTGAACATTTATGGCCGCGAGCTCACAGCCACGGAAGAAAAGTACATCAGCTCCTGGCTGGACATGGGCTTTCATGAGGAGGCCATCGCCATTGCCTATGACCGCACCCTGACAAAAACCAACGCTCTCAAGTGGCCTTACATGAACAAAATTCTGCTGAGCTGGCACGAAAAGGGTCTGCACACGGCAAAAGAGATCGAGGAAAAGGACACGCGGCGCACGCCCGCGCCGCATGGCAGCACCGCAGGCGAGCAGAAGCCCGTGGATATGGACGCGCTGCGCAGGATCATCGACAAAATTTAAGGTGGGATCACAATGCCCTATGACGGACAGCTTCTGGCTCGCGCCAGAGCGGAATTGGAGAAACAGCGGACAGAAAATGAAAAGGAACACGCACGGCGTCTGCGCCTCTGCTACGCCCGTATCCCGGAAATCGCGCGCATCGACAACGAGATGCGCGCGCAGATGCGCGAGCTTCTGCGCCTGACGATCCGGCGTCCGAGCGATATGGCGCAGCAGATCGCCGCACTGGAGCGGGAAAACTTAGAGCTCCAGGCGCAGCGCGCGGAGAAGCTTGCGGAAAACGGGCTTCCCATCCACTATTTGGATGACCTCTACTCCTGTCCCAAATGCAAGGATACCGGCAACGCTGCCTCCGGCCCCTGCGAGTGTCTGAACCGTTTGTATAACAAGGAGCTTACAAAAGAGCTCGGCGTGCTGTTGAAAAACGGCGACGAATGCTTTGAAAACTTTGATTTGACGCTCTATCCCGAGCAATATGACCCTGTTCGCCGCTGCATCCCGCGGGAGCTTGCGGAGATCGCGCTTGTAAGCTGCAAAAAATTTGCTGAAAATTTCCCCGCCGTCTCCTCCAACCTTCTGCTGCAGGGAGCACCCGGTCTCGGGAAAACCTATCTCTCCGCCTGTGTTGCCCGTGTGGTGGCGAAGAAGGGCTGCTCCGTCTGCTATGACACAGCGGCTTCCGCTCTTTCCGCCTTCGAGCGGCAAAAATTTGCCCGCTCTCCCGAGGAGCAGGAGCAGGCGAATCGGCGGGTGGAGCGGATGCTCTCCTGTGATTTGATGATTTTGGATGATCTGGGCACCGAGATGGTCAGTCCCATGTCTGTCAGCGCCCTCTACACCCTCGTCAACTCCCGCCTGGTTTCCGGCAAAAAGACCATCATCAGCACAAACCTGTCCGATGAAGAGATCGAAAAAAAATACGGCGGACAGATCGCTTCGCGTCTCATCGGCGAGTTTCTTCACCTCCCCTTCGCCGGCCAGGACATCCGCCGTCTGCGCAAGAGCTGAGGCTTCCCTTTGTTTCAGATTTTTTAAATCTTTACAATTTTTTCACATTTGGCTTGTAATCTATCAACGCACTCGCTATAATGTCGATGCTCATAAATAGAATCAACCAGGAGGAACACGCATGGCACAAACCAGACGTCGCTTCGGCGACCGCAGCGAAGGCCGTTTGATCCATTCGCTGCCCGGCTTTGCGAAATTTATTCCCT
>CAJOCV010000010.1 GCA_905233785.1 uncultured Oscillospiraceae bacterium | reverse complement strand
ACTTTTTTGCAGGAATACTTTGTGTATTGCAAGAAAAAGTGACGAAATCAGGGCGCGGTTTTTCCGGAAGATGCCGCAGGCGTATTGTGCGGTGTTGCCCTAATAATAGAAAACCAACGCACACGCTGACTTGTCCGGTGTTTCCATAGCCGACGGCAAGCGCGTTTGCCGTTGGTTATCTTTTCGGGGATGGAAAAACGGTTATGCAGAATTCGATCTGGTTATTACTTGTTGTCACGGCGATTCTTCTGTGGGCGTCAACAAACCTGCTGTACAAGGCGGGCGTCCACGATGGGAAAGAGGAACATATCTGCTTAAAATACTCCGTGTGCATCGGCATCGTGTTTTTCGTGATCGCATGTGCGTTCATCGCCATGCGCGACGAGCCCTTCACAATCTGGGAGAGCGCCGTGCGGTACTGGCCGATGACAATCTTCGGCCCGCTCTACGCGGTGATCAACACGATCGCCTTCAACGGCTACATCTACAACGAGGCGACGGTGCAATCTCCCATGGAGGACCTCAGCGCCGGTTGGTCCACGCTGCTGCTGATCTTCGCGTATCTCGCGTTGGGGCGGGCGGATTCCGCCTTTGAGCTGCTCACGCCGCTTCGGACCGTTGGGATCGTGGTGATCCTGCTCAGCGTCACTCGGCTCGCGATTGTCCGCAACCGGATCAGCCGGGAGAGCGGGCAGAGCGAGGCATGGAAGACGCGGGGACTGGGGACGCTGGTATTCCCGCTCGCCTTCTCCATGCTCGATGCGCTGGAGACCATTGTGACGGGACTCTGTCTGGACACGACCTACGGTTACGCGATGCCGGAGGGGGACGGCGTCATCATCATCGGAATGACTTACGCGCTCTTTGCCCTGGGGTGCTGGGTCTATATCTATTGGAAGGAAGGCAGGCCGTATAACCCCTTCACGCGGCACAGCGCGCCCCGGATACTCGGCGCGTTGACGGACAACATCGGCATCGTCTGTTACGGCTACGCCATGGCGATAAACTCGATTTCGACCGATCCGCTGATCGCCATATACCCGGTCTTTGCCATGCTCGGTGGGCGCGTCATCATGAAGGAGCGCCTCGGCGCGGCTCAGAGCATCTGCCTGCTCGGTATCGTGGCGGGGAGCGTCTTGGTTGTCCTTGGCACCGTGATAGAATAAAAGGGGAGCTGGTAACCGTGCACAAACACGCGAAGCGCCGTCAGGCGCTGATGACAAAGAAGTATTACTCCATGCTTCTGGGCGGGACACTGACCATGATGGTGGTCTCCATCTTACTGATGTCGGACTCCGTCATCGCCGGTGCGGTCATCGGTCCCGACGCTGTGGCGGGCGTTACGCTGGTGACGCCGCTGTATTCCCTCGCCGCTTTTTTCGGCTCCGTGTTCTCTATGGGCGTACCCATTTTGTACACAACGGAGATGGGGAAATTCAACAAGGAGCGGGCGGATCAGGCCTTCGGTCTGGGCGTATTGATGTGCCTCGTTGTAGGCGTCGTGCTGTTTCTCGGCACAAGCCTGTTCGGGGACATGTACCTGCGCAGCTCCGCCCCGCCGGAGGGAGTGCTGGAGCAGGCGCGGGGCTACCTGTTCTGGATGCGCTTTACCATCCTGCTACTTCCTATGCAGACGCTCATCGGCGCGGCGGTCTACAGCGACGGCGATGAGAATATCTCCACGATCGCCGATGTCGTGCAGGGTCTGGGGAACATCGTGTGCTCCATCGTTCTCAGCCGCTTCATGGGCATCCGGGGCATCGGCCTCGCCTCGTTCCTGTTCTACGTGGCCTCCATCGTGATCCTGCTGGCGCACTTCCTCAAAAAGACAAACTCCCTGCGCTGGAACCTCTATTTCTCGATGGATATACTGAAGGAGGTGCTGCGCTACAGCATCATCGACTCCAGCTCCTACCTGTTCCTCGCCGCGCTGACCGCCGTCATCAACGCGTTCGTCAGCGCCCAGTTCGGGGCGGAGTACCTGATCCTCGCCTCGGCTGTCACGCTGTGCCGGGAGTTCCAGTTGGTCTTTGACGGCATCGGCGAGGCGATCGGCCCCATCTTCAGCGTCTACCTCGGGGAGGAGAGCGAGTGCGGGCTGCGCGCAAGCTACGCGTTGGCTAACAGGAGCGCCATTGTCGAGGGGATTGCCGTCACGCTGCTCCTGCTCCTTTTCGCGCCCTTTGTCCCGCGGTTTCTGAACGTGGATGAGCCCGCGCTCGCACGCTGGGTGGTGACCGGCATCCGCTGGCTGTCCCTCGGCTCTGTGTTCATCAGCCTGCTGTACCTGCTCACGTCGTACTATATGGTGATCGACCAGATCGCGCTGGGCGTACTGGGCTGCGCGCTGCGGGACGTGGTGCTGGGCGTCGGGCTTGCCGTCGGCTTGGGCAAGGCTTTTGGCATCAATGGCATGTTCATCGGTCTCGCCGCGGCGCCTGCACTCGCGTATTTGCTGATGCTGCTCTATATCTCGCTCCGCTTTGGCCGGGGGGAGTTCCCGCTGCTCCTCTCTATGTTCCCCAGCAGCAAAAACAGCTATCTGTTCAACCTCACCACCGAGCCGGAGGAGATCATCGGCGTACAGCAGCAGGTCGAGGAGAGCCTCAAGAAGAACGGCGTGAACCGAAAGACCATCGTGACCGTCATGCTGCTTATCGAGGAGATGTACATGTTCATCCGGCAGATGAACGGCGACAAGCCCGTCCTCGCGGAGTGCACCGTGCTTCTGCGGCCTGAGGGTGTGCAGATCATCTCGAAGGACGATGGCGTTTCCTTCGATATGGCGGACGAGAACCTCAGCACCAAATCCCTCTCCGCCTATACCTTGGCCATGTACCTGGAAAAGCGGGACTTTGGCAACCGGCACCTGACCACCATGAGCTTCAACCGCAGCTCGTTTTTCATCAGGTTCAAGCAGGACTGAGCAATGATAGAATAGGGCTTTGAGGCCGCGCCCAGCTCGCCGGCAAAGACGTCTGCCTGCAGATGATTTTGCGCGTCAGATAACGAGGGGCGCTCCCTCCAAACCGGCTTTCGCGGGAGTCTCGAAAACAGCTTTATCAGGTCGTCGCCCCCCTTTTTTTCAGGAACTGGAAATCCGAAAAAACCTGCTAATCATTCCGCTTACGTCCGCATTTTGCGGACGTGGAGACAAAGTCTTACTTGTAAGCGAATCAAAAGAATAGAGAAGCGGAGGATTGAAACATGGTTACAGGAGCACAGTTTGACAAAACCGAATTGCAGCGCCTGATGCAGGAGCAGGGCGTTGACCCCGCGCCGGAGAAGGAAAAGCAGCAGGAGCCTGCGAGCAAAAAGCTCGGGCGCATAATGACTGTAGTGCTGCTGGCGGCGTACTTCATCGTGCTGCTGTTCGGGAAATACGTTTTCCCGGAGGACAGCGAGATACTGCGCAGCATGAACGTGTTTACCCGGGAGGAGGCGCCAAACCATCTTGTACATATCATAAGCCTTGCCATCCTGACGCTCGGCGCCAGTACGATCCTGCGCTTTTTCATCGCACGGACGGCGGCGAACAGCTCGCTTACGAAGCACACAGGCAAGGCGGTCATGGAGCTGCTCGGCAACTTCGTGAAATACGCCGCAGTTCTGGTGCTGGTGTTCCTCTTCCTCAGCGCGCTCGGCGTCGACACGGCGGAGCTGCTGGCGGGTCTCGGCATTCTCGGCCTTGTGCTTGGCCTCGGCGTCACCAGCCTCGTGGAGGACGTGGTGGCCGGAATCTTCATCATCGGCGAGCACCTGTTTGATGTAGGCGATATTGTGGTGGTGGATGATTTTCGCGGCAGAATCCTCTCCATCGGTATCCGTTCCACTCAGATTGAGGACGACGGCGGCGATATTCTCATCATGCGCAACTCCACCATCGAAAACCTTGTCAATATGACCAATCGCTCCTACTATGCCATCTGTGATATCCCTGTTGCGCCGACGGAGCCTTATGCCCATGTGGAGGAGGTCATCAACAACGCGCATCTTGAGAAGCTCAGAGAGCGCTATCCCGAGATCGAAAAGGGACCTTTCTTCCTCGGGCTGTCTGAGATCGGGGACAGGGGCGTCCAGTTTATCACCATCGTCGCGATCTGCAAGGAGGATACCAAGTATTGGATTCAGCGCATCATCAACCGGGAGATCAAGCTCCTGTTTGAGGAGAACAACATCCAGCTCGGCGAACAGGGCGACGATGACGATGATTGAGCCTCCGGGAGGGTCTGAGCCATGAGAGCAGGGCAATTTAACAACCGCAAGCCCCGGAACGTCATCGGGGCGGGCGGGTGCAGCTCCGGCGATGAGTTCAACTCCTCCTTAAAGCGGGAGCGGCATCCCGAACCGCCGCAATACGCCACCAGCAAGGTCGATGAGCGCAAGCGCTACTCGGAGTCGAAAGACGCAAGGTCGAAGCGCTCAGACAGCCGCGCGCAAAGTCGCAATTCCTCCCGTCGTGAGCGCACACAAAGCGCAAAGAGCGCGCAGAATATGACGCGAAGCTTCGTGCGCTCGGCTGCAGGTATGCTGGCGGGCGCGGTGATCGTGGCGAACACGTACCAGACAGCGGTAGAGGAGCGTGAGCTTGCGCGCACGCAGGTCGCCGTCGCCGCGGCGCTGAGCGATACCTCCTGGCTTGACGGCGCGTGGACGTGGAGCGATGATCTGACGACTGTGACGCTTTCGGTGCCCGGCGTGGGCGAGATCGTCGCGGACGTGACCGAGACCGTCGAGCCCCCGACCTGTCTTGAGGAAGGCACGATCATCCACACCGCCACCGCAGAGCTCGACGGGCGCAGCTTCACCGACGAGCGCGAGGAGCCCGGTGATCCCGCCACCGGGCACACATTCGGCGCGCCGGAGTCGTCTGACGGCAAAACGGTTTTAAATGCGAAAACTGCGGCGAGCAGTTCGAGATCGGATACAGCATCACAAAGGAACATTGAAATAAGCAGCGCCCTCCCGTCCGTGCAGGATTACGGACAGGAGGGCGTTTTCTTAGCCGGTAGAGTCTGAAACCTCCGCAATCGAGCATTGGATGACAATCGCAGGAGATGCGCCCGGAGCGCCTTAATGCATGGCATATATGAACAATTTAAATACTTTTTTTAATTCTCATTTACGAGCGGATGATTTTATGCTATGATTCCACAATAATGGTATGGAAGGCGCCGCAGGTGATTGGATCCTCCTTTCCCTTGACCATGCTGTACGGTCGAACGAACACCGTTGTTCCCTTTCAGACAAGCGCAGACTTGATGGTAGCAAGCAAAAAACGGCGTAAAAAAGGAAGCCGTTTCCGGCTCCCTGATTGGCACCCACGGGAGGATTCGAACCTCTGGCCTGCCGCTTAGGAGAATCCTTACCAACAAAAAACGAAGAAAGGAAGCGCATTTTCGGGGCGTTGCTTTCCCTTCACTCAAATTTTCACTCACAGCGCTTTACGAATTCATTTTTCTGGCTTGTTTATATACTATAATGCAGAAAAATGTGGTTTTCAAGTGTTTTCTGGCCGGATATCAGGTTTCGCCTGATATCCGTTTTTTCATATCCATTTCCCTTTATAAAAGCCAAACAATAAAGCGAAAAACTCTATGAAAAAAAGCGCAAAAGAGAATTGCGCAGAAGAGGTTAAATATTCCTACGGGCGCGCGAGAGAGGGCTTGTCAACGAATGGCATGAGGGTAAATAAGACGAGAAGAGGGTGAAAAGCCGCATATTTAGCGACTTTTTCTTTTGCATGGAGTTGTCGGCTGCTATGCTGCGCTTGCTGCAAAACATGAAATATTATGGTTAATATTAAGGGAATATTTAAGAATATCTCCCTTGATTTTGTTGACGCTGCACGCTTAGAGTGGTATTCTGTTTGCAGCATATTTCACCATAATATTGAGATGGGGGATGCAGTATGCCGAAGATAGCGCCGCTTTCCATTTGCGGAATCACACAGGAATTGAAGCCGGAGTATTATTCCGGCTGGACCGAGGAAGAGCTTGCTGCGCTCAATATGGGCGCAAAAGAGATAACGATGGTTTTGACGGACAAGCTAAATCAAGCCGGATTTGCTGTCCAAGAGATATACTGTGTGATTCACAATCGTGATACGGAGCCGGTATGGAACGAAAGCAAAGGCAAATATGATAATGTGCCGAAAGCAACACATTTTCATGCCGCGATTAAGTTCCTGCGTGACGATGAAGGACGGGTATTAAGTGGAACGCCTACCCAGATTGCAAGGGCCGTTGGCCTTGAGCCGCAGTACATTGAAAAGGCTGGCAAAGGCCGCTATGTTTGGGATAATATGTTGAGTTATCTCATTCATATCAAGCATAGAGACAAGGCGCAGTATGCTCCGGATGAAGTCTTTTCTTATGGAGCCGAAAGAGACGGTAAAAGACTGTATTCGGACTATATGGACATTTATGCTGACCGGAAGAAAGTCTGGGATGAGGGCCGCATAAAGGTGACTGTGCGGACGGCCCAAATGGACGCGGATATTCTGGAAGAGGACATTCTGATGGGCCGGGTGACGCGAAAGCAGGTGCTTTTGGAGGATAACTTATACAGCGTATATGCCCGGAGCAAGCGCCGTATGGATGATGCCTTTAATACTTATGCAGAGCGTAAGATTGAAAGGGCTATCCAGAGCATGGAGGATGGCGCTTTCAAGATGACGGTGTTCTTTGTGACGGGCAGAAGTCACAGCGGCAAATCCGTGTTTACGGATAATCTGGTCAAGCGTATACAGCGGGACATGAAAGCCTCATTTGGGCAGGAATGGAGTGTCTGCTCATGCGCGGCCAGCAATCCGTTCGACGAGTACGAGGGTGAAGAAATCCTTGTCATGGATGACCTGCGCGGGGTAGCCCTGACTACCTCCGACTGGTTAAAGCTGCTGGACCCGGACCGGGTAGGCACCGGTTCCGCTCGTTATCGTAACCGGAAAATTGCCAGTCGGGTTATCATCATCAACGCGGAGCGTGATGTGGCAGATTTCTTCCTACAAGTGAAGGGTAGGAACGACGACGACGAGGCGATGGACCAGTTCTACCGCCGTATAACAGCCCGCATAGAGGTCTATCGGGAACCGGAGACCGATACGCGGCGTGTTATCGTAGGAGAGATGCAGGAATCAGATGCTTATGATGTTGTCGTTACAAGGAAGAAAACGACCTTGACCCTGCATCACGACTTCAATAAGGATTCGCAGGATATGGCCTATTCAGATGCTCTGAACAGGCTTTCGGATATGGTTTTACTGCGTAATACCTATCCCAAATACAGGCTTTCGCCGGAAGAGGCGGCAGAGCTGGCAGAAATGCCGGAGATGGACGAAGAGGAAATGGAAGCGATTTGGGATGAGGTAGACGACGCTCTGGCGGAATATGACTTGCAGCGAGACTTGGAAAATGAAGCGGAACAGGCCCGGTATAGCTAACGCATAACGGGACGGCTGGAACGAAATATGCACGATACGCGCACGGCGAAGATGAAAGTCTTCGCCGTCTCTTTTTGTTTGCGGGTGTACCTTCGACTAAAAGAGAAGGGAGCAAAACAAAATGCTGGTTATCAAAGTGGAGCCGGGCAAGGCAGCCTATGCGACAGATATTGACGCTGGGCTGGAAAGCCTGCAAGCCCAGGTCGGCGGGTACATCCAGGCGGTCTATCCGTGGAAGGACAAGGCCGCCATTATCTGCAATGACGAGGGCAAGGTCGACGGTCTCCCGCTGAACCGTGCGCTACGGGACAGCAGAGGCAAGATTTATGATGCTATCGCCGGGACCTTCCTTGTGGTCGGTCTGGGAGAAGAGAGCTTCTGCGACCTGACCGAAGAACAGACCGTGACATACGGCAATCTGTTCCGACGCCCGGAAGAGTTTCTTGTCATCGGCAAGCGCATTGTCGCCGTCCCTGCGTAAAGGAAGGAGCGAGAACGATTGAACCAAACGAAATCCAAAACTGCCGAGATTATGGAGCAGTTGACGCAGGGCGCGGCGGCGGTGTTCGATTCCGAGAAGTACAGGGAGTGGCTGCGATTCGTCAGCCGCTTCCGGCACTATTCTTGGGCGAATACCCTGTTAATCCAGATGCAAGCGCCAGACACGCAGTTTGTCGCCAGTTTTACCGACTGGAAAACCAAGCACAACCGATATATCCGGCGCGGAGCAAAGGCTATCCGTATCATTGCGCCCCATGCTATCAAAGATACGGACGCAGACGGGAATGAGCGCGTGGGCGTCGGCTTTCATGCGGCCTCGCTGTTCCGCATCGAGGACACTGTACCCATGCGGGGCGGCAGCGACGAAATCCCGGCGCTGACCCATACGCTGGAATCCGATGTGACGGACTATGAGCGGCTGCGAGATGTTCTCATTGACGTTAGCCCTGTGCCGGTCACATTTGAAGATATAAGCAAATCCGGCGCGTATGGCTATTTCAGCCCGAAGGAGCTGCGTATCGTCATCCAGCAGGGCTTGCCGGAGTTACAGACCTGCAAGACGCTGATGCACGAGATAGCTCATGCTTGGCTCCACGCCGAGGGCGGGGAGTGCGAAGCGGCGACCCACCGGGAGCGCGAGACCCAGGCCGAGAGCGTGGCCTATGCTGTGGCCTGCTTCTTGGAGCTGGACACCGGGGAATACTCTTTCCCGTATATTGCGGCCTACGCCTCGGACAAGACGATGCCGGAGCTGAAAGCCAGCCTTGCCATCATTCATAAGACGGCAAACCGTATGATTGACATGATAGAAGAAAGGATGCTCGATGGGACGAGTAAAGGACCGAATGATGGACGATGAAATGAGAGACATTCTGCTTTCCGAGGTATCGGGAATGAATCGCCCGATTCAGCACCGGCCCGCTGTGGCGACAGCTTGGCCGCAAACGATGCGCGTAACAGCCCCGGACGATGAAGATTTCTCCTTTACGCCGCAGATGGTAAAGGCAGGGCTGGACCGGGCCGTTATCGGGCAGGAAGCAGCGAAACGGGCCGCCTCTATGATACTGTACAGCACATCGGAGTATGGCGTCAGCAACAGCCTGTTCATCGGCCAGACGGGATGCGGAAAGACCGAGATTTGGCGGCAGCTTGCCGGAGAGTACCCCGGCATGATTCAGATTGCGGACGCCTCGCAAATCACCGCCGAGGGCTGGCGCGGCGGCGTGAAGCTGAGTACGCTGCTGAAAAATTTCCGAACGGAGCCGCGCTATATCAGATACATTCTTGTGCTGGACGAGTTCGACAAGATTTTCGACCAAAAAAATTCTGACACCAACTATTTCGACCTCATCCAGGACCAGATGCTAAAGCTGTTCGACCATGACCCCGGCTTGGTCGAAGAGGGCGTAGGGCCGCAGGAAGTGTCTGTGGTCTGCCTCGGCGCTTTTGCCTCCATCTATGCCCAGAAAGGGCGTAAAAAGCACTCTCTGGGCTTCAACAGCGAAGCAGAGGAAGAGACGCCGCATCATATCACGGCGGAAGACCTAAAGGCGTTTGGCTTGAAGCCGGAGCTGATAGGCCGCTTCTCCCGCATCGTGGAGATGGAGCCGCCCAGCTTGGAGACCTACCGCAGAATTGCGGATATGGAAGTGTCGAAGCTCAAACAGCGCATTGGCAAGCAGGTTACGGTGGCCCCGGCGCTGCTGGACAAGCTGACCGTGGAATCGCTGGATGCAGGTCTCGGCGCTCGCTATGTCAAGAACGAGCTGCTGCGAATGGCAGAAGATTACATTTTCGACCATCCGCACGACAGAGAGATAGCCCTCACAGAACGAAGCCCCGCTATGTGCTGACGCACACGGCGGGACTTCTTTTTCAGCCGTTGATGCCGGTTATCATCTGCATCAGCAGATTGATACGCAGCGTATGGAGATGGCCGTCTATGCGCTGTGCCGTGTCGATAGCCGAGGCTTCCCGGCTGTCGTAGCGGTCAAGCTCCTGCTGTACCAGCTCTGCGGCCTCGACGATATGCTCCCCATCGGGATTGCCCGCAAAATCGAGCTGCAAGCCAAAGGCTGTAATGTCGTCCAGCAGGTCTATCAAGTCGGCCCGCGTCTCTAACTTCATCGTAGTATCGCCTCCATTTCTTTCAGAATCGCTTGGCGGGCCTCGGCAGTAAGATGCTGCTGCATCCACGCTCTGGCCTCTTGGTCTGTCAGGTCCTCGAATGTCTGGAACCAGCGGTCATCCTGTGACTGAGGGGAGAGCCGCGCCCGTTCCGTAACAATTCGATGGAGAAAGTAGCTGCGCCACCAATACAAGGTCTCTTGTACCGTGCGCCCGTGGTCTGACCATGTATGCCCGCCCAGCTTATGGGAGGCTGCCAGTTGGTCATCCCGGCGAGATTCATTTGCCATTCTCTGCGCCTCCTTTAGTCCATGCGGGGCAAACGACGCCCGCCGTATTCCTGCGAATGGCTGCTATCTGGCCGTATGCCCTGTATGTCTCTGGATAGCTGCTCTGCTTTGACCCTGCGGCCCAGCATGACCAGTTCCTTATAGGTCTGCTCGCGTCTGCGGAGGTCAAGCTCCCTCGCTTCCAGTTCCTGCGCTTTGGCAGCCAGTGCCGCCGCGCCGTCCCGCTTTTTGTCCTCCACGGTGCCGACGCCCTTCTTGCGGGACCCGTCCATATAGGGCATATCGTATTTCTGCATGGTCATATCATGCACCGCCTGATTCAGCGCCATGATGCAGCTCTTGGCACAGAACCGCTTGGCGTTTAGAACCATCTCGCCGGTTGGCTCGCCGTTCTCGTCTGTCTCCGGGATGGCCGGTATCAGCGAGGCGTGGGCGTGGACCCTCGACCATGTGAAATCTTTGGATGTAGGGTCAAGGTACATGTGCACCTCGTCAAAGTGTATGTCCATATCTATCATGCACTCGCCGTAGCGGTCACGCAGCAGGTCCCCCACATCCCGGAACCATGCGAGAACACGGTCATAGTCATATTGGCCGGTCTCGGCGTCTATCATCCCGGCAGGGCAATAGATGACCAAATCCTGCATCGTAACGGTGCTGTTTTTGCCGCTGCTCTTGCGCTTGCATTTCACAGAGGCAAGTTTGCTATCGTACTCCTGCACCTTCTGCAGGAACGACTTGCCGTAGTAGGCCGCGTTAAGGTGAGTGAGCGTCAAGTCAATGTCCGGGTTGCTGTGAGAATGGGCGAGGCGCTGGTCTCTGTCGTTATGGCGAAGAACAGCCTTTGCCTCACCGGCTCCGTGACATTTTCCGCCGCTCCATTGGATGCCAGCCATAGTTGCAAGCCCTCCTTTCTGATTGTAGTATTTCGGCGCATCGACGCATCGTGTCGGGCTTGCACTTAATACCGAAACTGCATTTCGGTTTAACCCTCCACTCTCGCTGCGGGCTGCGTCGCTATGCTCCTTGGTGCTCTCCGAGGGGCGGGGATTATTCCGGGAGTTCTCCGATAAAACGAATACCGGAATCGTCCTTCGTCTCCTCGTAGAACTCCAACAGATTATAATGCTCTCCTTCGAGATTAACGACGGTAAACTGCATCCATCGCCTATACGCCTCCACTTCGAGACCCAAGCGTACAAGCTCCTGTTGTCTCTCATTTTCGGCTTCCCGCTTTGCTCGCTTTGCTTCGGCTGCGCGAAGCTCTCGGCGCTTGGCTTTCCACGCTTTAAGCTGCTGCTCATAGCGTTCAATCATAGCATTATAATCTTCAACTGTACGTTTCACATTGTCCACCTCCTTCAACAAAAAGGGCGACCAGAGAACACCCAGCTTGGATGAATCTCTGTTCGCCTCTCATAGTTCTAATTATAGTTTACATAATTTTTTGAAGATTGCAAGACCCAAATAAAAACATACATCTTTTTATGTTTCCATCGTTTGGATTGGCTTGCATTCGACCTATAAAAATGGTATTATGATACCGCTACGCAAGTCAATATTTTGTCTCAGTGGATGCATTTTGCTTCTGGCAAAAATGCACCCTCCATTTCCGCATCCATTGGGACAGTCGGGACTTGCGTAGCAACAAGCGGAGTAAGTGCGTTTTTCGTGCGTCGCTCCGTTTGGGGCGGCGCACTTTTTCATTTATGCGGGTGAAAAAGTAAAAAAGAGAGAAAGGAATACAAAATACAATGAAAAAATGGACCGTTAAGGGGATGGCGCTTGTCCTTGTGCTGCTGTTCGGTTTGGGTGCTGTTAGTTGCACCATGAGAAGTGAGACAGGCGCAACAACTCCAACCGCTACAGCGCTTCCTTCCGGTGAGATTACAGAGATTCCCGCTACCCCTGCGCCTGTCACCGAGACAATGGTGGAAGGCAGCCGCGTTGTCACGCTCCGCTATGAGAGCAACGGCACCCCTGTCCCCGTCACCGAAGACGCTCCGACTGCTACCGTCGCGTTCATCCCTGCCGAGGTCATGCCCGACGAGTACGCCGAGCTGCCTGTCGCAGAGCTTATTGCCAGCGTGGAGTGGCGCTTCGTAGACCCCAGCGGTGAGGTCTATCTGCCCGTAGTGGATACCGTCACCGAGCTGACCAAGCCCGACGCTGACGATGAAGCCGCTGTCGCGGCGTATAACGAGCTGCTCAAGGCTCGCGGCGACTTCCAGGCTGTCTATCCCGACCTTGCCGTCGTCATCGAGACCGTCACGGAACTTCCCTACGGCGGCGTTGGCACCGCACTGACCATCCACGGCGTTCCTGCGGACCTCAATGGCTGGTTCTTGAACTGCGTTGTGACCGACATTGACGGTCAGGTCATTGAGACGGGCAATGCGTTCGTCCTGTCCTTCCCCGTGCAGACTACCGAGCCTGCCGAGCTGGACGCTGCCCCTGCGGACGGCACTCCTGCTACCGAGACCCCTGTGGTCCATACCCATGAGCATAGCTGGTCCGAGCAGACCACGGTCATCCACCACAATGCCGAGTACAAAACCGTCCATCATGATGCCGAGTACAAGACTGTGCACCATGACGCGGAGTACAAGACTGTGCACCATGACGCGGAGTACAAGACGGTGCATCACGACGCCGAGTACAAGACCGTCCATCACGACGCCGAGTACAAGACGGTGCATCATGACGCCGAGTACAAGACCGTGCATCATGACGCGGAAGGTTACTACGAGCATGTCAAGGTCCGTGACGCCTGGGACGAACAGGTCCTCGTGAAGGAAGCCTGGGACGAAGAAGTGTTCGACGGATGGCGCTACGAAGAGCGTTACTACTGCACTGGTTGCGGTGCCTACCTCGGCAGCAACAGTCCCGATGAGACTGGTCACGACTGGAGAACTTGCTACGGTGCGTTCTATAGCGTACCCGAAATGTTCCCTGTCTGCAAGACGGTCCATCATGACGCCGAGTACACCACGGTGCATCACGACGCCGAGTATGAAGACCGCTGGGTAGAGACCAAGCCCGCATGGGACGAGCAGGTCAAGGTCCGTGACGATTGGGACGAGCAGGTCCTCGTCCGTGCTGCGTACGACGAACAGGTAGTCACCAAGCCTGCTTGGGACGAGCAGGTCAAGGTCCGTGACGCCTGGGACGAGCAGGTCCTTGTCAAGGCTGCGTATGACGAGCAGGTACTCGTCCGTGCCGCCTACGACGAGAGCGTCCTCGTGCATGAAGCATGGGACGAGACCGTCACGACCTGGGTGTGCAGCGACTGCGGCGCTCGTAAGGCTGCGTAACGATAAGTCCACTTCGGAACTCCTGCCTATCTAACGATAGGTGGGAGTTCTTTTTTATGGAGGATATAAACACAGATAATGAAAAACAAAAAAAGCGCTGGCGATACCTATATGTTCCGATATGCATGTTTCGATATGCTTACGCAACGAAACCTGACGGAACAAGACGCCAGCGCAAAGGCGAGCGACTTAACTGTCATGTATATGACGGAACGCAGCTTGTCTCGTCGTGTTCGTGTGAGAGTGGCGCTATCGGATAAGTCGAATCCGATTTTCCGCGCTGTTATTATTCTTTTGCGTGTATTTTACTTAAAAATTCCTACGGGCGCGCGAGAGAGGGCTTGTCAACGAATGGAGTGAGGGCGTGAAGGAATAGTGAGCGGTGAAAAAGCCAGCAAATATGCGGCTTTTTTCTTTTTTGCATGGCAAGTTGAAGCCATGGCGCAGGTTTGCCGTGTGGATTGAGAACAGGATATATTATCGTGTATATTATAGGGATATTTAAGACTTGTTTGATAATATTCCTGTTTCTGCGCGAATGGAGGGCTTGAACGCCAGAGGCAGGGAGCAGATTGCCAGCTGCCCCACTCATACAGCAGGAAGAGCGTGGAGATGGGGGCGGCGTGTCCAATGTGTCGGTTTTTTCAACTACCTTTCATTTTTCAATGGAACGATATTTGAAAACACTCATAAATGAATGCTTTTTATAAGCATATTTTTATGAAATGATTTAGTAGGAAATAATTCGATACCCTTGGTACGACAAGCGATTTCGCAGGGAGGGAGCGGATTTTCCTCTCCCTCCCCGTGCTGTATCAGGCGGGAAAAGCGGTTTGGAATCCGGCACAAAGCACCCTCGGCGGTGCCGTGTTTCAACCTGTATTGTCCGTTTTGCGGAGCAAAACAGGTACACCGCTTTCCCCTGTGCAACTGCCTCTGTATGGCAGACGGTGAGAGCGTGAGAATGATTTGCGGGACCCGGACAGTGTACAGACGTGCTTGTCTGTTACACCTGTTCAAGGTCCCTTTTTTGTTTCTAATAAAGTAATTTACACGATGTACAGTCAACTCACAGAAAACAAAAGATACATTGTGTACATTATCTTTATCGAGATACGGAGTGGAATTAACAGAACGGAAGAAACGGTGGGCTTACATAGCAGTACAACGATTCGGAGATTCAGGTTAATTACTACTTTTTTAAGGAGGCATTGGATATGCCTAAAACAAAAAACTCGATTGTGCAGAATACAGTTAAGACTTACTGCGATATGCACAGTCAGAGCAAGCATCCTTCTCCGCCTGTGATTGAGCAGGATTTGCTGGACGCGCTGAGATTGGATTTCGCGCTGGAAAACTCAGTGAGGAAAGTCAATCACGAGCCGACATTGAAAGCGCCGGAGGAACTGGAACCGGCCATGATTGCACCGGTTATCGCCACGCTCTATCCAGTCGCCCGTATTAGTCTGGGCGGGCCGGAAAGCGCACCCGACTTGGATGTGCTTGGTCTGTATCAGACAGACGGGGACCGCAAGGGTATCTACGCCGTGGAGCGTGAGGCTTTCAGTAAACTCATCCATGAGTTTAATCCAAACCTCACGACCCATAGCGTTGAAGAGACGATGGTCATGATTAAGGAGCTTGTGCCGCGCGAGGTCCGCTGTACGCAGCGGAACTTGGTGCCGGTCAATAACGGTGTTTTTGACTTCGACACGAAGCAGCTGCTGCCCTTTGACCCGTCTATGGTCTTTCTTTCAAAGTCGCGGGTCAATTACAATCCGCTGGCCGCAAATCCCATGATTCAAGCCCCTGATGGGACTTGGTGGGATGTGGACAGCTGGATGAATGCGCTGTCAGACGACCCGGAGATTGTTACGCTGCTGTGGCAGATTATGGGCGCTGTCATTCGCCCTCTTGTGCCTTGGCACAAGTCGGTGTGGTTTTATTCCAACACCGGTAACAACGGCAAGGGAACCCTCTGCGAGCTGATGCGCCAGCTCTGCGGCCCAGGTACATATGTCTCTTTGCCTCTCTCTGAGATGGGCAAGGACTTTATGCTGGAGCCGCTGATTCGGGCCTCGGCTATCATCGTGGACGAGAACGACGTCGGTAT
Organism: uncultured Oscillospiraceae bacterium; assembly: GCA_905233785.1. GTDB lineage: Bacteria > Bacillota > Clostridia > Oscillospirales > Oscillospiraceae > Limivicinus. The sequence goes on along the minus strand of CAJOCV010000010.1, from coordinate 4,186 downwards.
CTATATCGACAAGGCAGCGAATTTGAAGGCCATTATCACAAATGATGTGATTATGATTAATCGGAAATTCAAGATGCCGATTGCCTATCAATTTCACGGCCTGATGGTACAGTGTCTGAACGAATTGCCACGTATCAAGGACAAATCTGATTCGTTCTTTCGGCGGCAAATTTTTGTTCCGTTCACGAAGTGTTTTACGGGCCGGGAGCGGAAGTACATCAAGGACGCTTATCTCAAGCGTACCGATGTGCTGGAATACGTCCTTTTCAAGGTCTTGAACATGGACTATTACGAGCTGTCGGAACCGGCGGCCTGCAAGATTGCTCTGGCCGAATATAAGGAGTATAACGACCCAATTCGGCAGTTTGCCAGTGACATTCTGTCTGCGGCAAGCTGGGATTTGCTGCCGTCCACGCTGCTTTACGACCTGTATAAGGCGTGGATGCGCATGAACAATCCGGGCGGCTCAGTGCTGGGCCGGAACAATTTCATCAAAGAAATTGCCGATGTTATCCAGAAGAAGCCCGGATGGGAGTGGCACGGCGAAAAACAAAAGGTCAAGGGTGCAACCCGTATGGCCGTATATGAGCCGCTGCTTGCCACCTACGGCTTGAAGAACTGGATGAATCCGGACACGGACGAATACCGTGATTCAATGGTCGCACGCTGCACCCCCAAGAAGGGGCAGTTTTCAGGCTACTCGTATTGCGGTGCATTACGGGTGTAGCAGCAAAAATCTATTTGGAAAGGCGGTGTGCCATTTATGAACAATTTTAAAAATCGAGGCACATCGCCTACACAAATGGACGATGTTATGCTATTATTACAGAGCATTAGCCCCGAAAATGCCGTGGTTAATCAAATGATTTCAAAAGCGAAGAGAGCTTTTGTCGAAGAGCATCATCCACGGCAGATTTCCCAGCTGCATTCCAAGAACCCGTATCGAGACGGGCGTTGGAAAACCTATGTTTACGCTGACGGCAAACGGATGACCGTCGAATGCAAGACCGAGGAAGAAGTTTACGAGGCTTTGTATCGCTTCTATACGAACGAGGAATACAAAGCCAAGAGCTTCGAAGACGTGTTCTTGATGCTGGCCCGGCACAAGCAGGACGAGCTTGGACGCTCTGAGCAGACCATTATCGAAGACAAGCGCCATTTCAGAATTTTGAGTGAAGAAATCCGCCACAAGCCGATTAAGGCCGTGACGGAAGAAGATATTCGGCGCTGGTTGGTAAAAGAGTATTTACCAAAGAAGCCGAAGAAGGAAGCACTCAAAAAGATGATTCAGTTGGTGAAGCAGGTCTTTCGATACGGCTGCCGAAAGAAGCTGTGCAACTCGAATCCTGTCGAGTACCTTGAGTACAGCGACTATGCCAACCGCTGCGATATGTCTACCAGAACGAACGAAGAACGCTCGTTCTCGGAAGACGAGCTGGAACGGCTGCGTCAGAGCGCTATCAAGGACGGCAATCGTCCGCATGCTCTGATGCTCTTGGTCGCAATCGAGACGGGCTTGCGCGTCGGCGAATTGGCCGCCTTGAAGAAGGAAGATATTGAGGGCCAATACCTGCATGTACACCGTCAGCAGATTCGCAGCCTTGCAAATGGGCATCAATCGTTCAGTGATGTTGGGTACACGAAGAATGAGCGTGTCAGGCCGAGGGGAGGGCGATACATTCCCATCTCCAAGGCATGTGCCGAGGCCCTTCGACGTGCCGAACAGCTTCCGGGCGATTCGGACGCCCTGTTCCATTATCCAGATGGCAGACCGGCACAGAAAGATTCTTATGAGCAATATCTGCGGCGTAAATGCCAGTCGCTGGGCATAGATACGACCAACAATCACGCTTTCCGTGTGGCGTATAATGCGAAGCTCATTTCTGCCCATCTGGACGATTCGGAACGCGCACTGCTGCTTGGGCATAGCGTTCAGACAAACGAGCGTCACTATTCCTTCTCCGACCAGCGTCGGCTTGATGAAATCAAGAAGGTGCTCGTTGATGGCTGACAGCGATTGCCTGCGTATCCATGCAAAACAAAATGGGAAGCCGGTTTTCCGGCTTCCCTGTGGCACCCACGAGAGGATTCGAACCTCCGGCCTACTGCTTAGGAGGCAGTCGCTCTATCCTGCTGAGCTACGTGGGCATGTATGAATGAGTGTTTTTTCACTCATCGTCACTCAATGGCGATTTGTGAAAAAGCCTCATTTCTCAAGGCTTTCGGGGTTGAGCGTTCGCTTAGGAGGCGGCCGCTCTATCCTGCTGAGCTACGTGGGCAAGTATTTAAGGCTTTGCTATTTTACCGCAGATTGCGAATAATGTCAACCGATTATCCGCGGAAGGATCATTTATGCTGAAACTCAAAGAAATCAAGAAGAATTACACAGTCGGGGATTCCACCGTCCATGCCCTCAAGGGCATTGACCTCTCGTTTCGGGAAAACGAGTTTGTCGCGATCCTGGGGCACTCCGGCTGCGGCAAGACCACGCTGCTGAATATCATCGGCGGCCTTGACCAATACAGCTCCGGCGACCTGGTCATCAACGGAAAATCCACCAAAAACTTTACGGACGGGGATTGGGACACCTATCGCAACCACTCCATCGGCTTCGTCTTCCAGTCCTATAACCTGATCCCGCATCAGACCGTGCTCTCCAATGTCGAGCTTGCGCTGACGCTCTCGGGCGTCGCCCCGTCGGAACGCCGGGCGCGCGCGATTGAGGCGCTGGAGACGGTGGGGTTGGGCGATCAGATCAACAAAAAGCCCAACCAGATGTCCGGCGGTCAGATGCAGCGCGTGGCCATTGCCCGCGCCCTGGTCAATAACCCTGACATCCTGCTGGCTGACGAGCCGACCGGCGCGCTGGATTCCGATACCTCGGTGCAGATCATGGACATCCTGCGCGAGATCGCGAAGGATAAGCTCATCATCATGGTCACGCACAATCCTGAATTGGCCGAGGGCTACGCAAGCCGGATCATCCGCCTCAAGGACGGCCTCATCGTGGGCGACAGCGACCCCTTCGACGCGCCCGATGACACGCAATCCTCAAAGCGCGTGAAGAGGCCCTCCATGAGCTTTTTTACAGCTCTCGCCCTCTCTACCAACAACCTGATGACCAAGAAGGCGCGCACGCTGCTCACCGCCTTTGCCGGGAGCATCGGCATTATCGGCATTGCCCTCATCATGTCGCTCTCCAACGGCATCCAGAACTACATCGACAAGGTACAGGAGGATACGCTCTCCAGCTATCCCATCACGATCCAGGCCGAGAGCGTGGATATGACGAGCCTGATGACCTCGCTTATGGGCGTCCGGGCGGACAACAACGGCTCCCGCCACGAGAAGGACGCGGTCTATTCCAGTTCGGTCATGTACGACATGGTAAACTCCCTGGTCGCCGCGGACATGGAAACCAACAACCTCAAGGCCTTCAAAGAATATATCGAGGACGAAAACAGCGAGATCGGCCAGTATATCAGCTCGGTACAGTACTCCTACAACGTGGACATCATGCCTTACGCCGAGGATGCAAACGGGCACATCGCGCGAACCGACGCCACCGAGGTCATGCAGAGCGCCATGGCCTCCGCCTTCGGGGGCGACTATTCCGGGTATTTTTCCACCTACGGGCAAATGTTCAGCAATATGGACGTCTGGATCGAGATGCTGCCCGGCGAGCATGGGGAGCTCATTAACCCCTTGCTCGAAAAGCAGTATGACATGCTATACGGTCACTGGCCGGAAGCCTACAACGAGGTCGTGCTGGTCGTGGACGAGAACAACGAGATCTCCGACCTGGTGCTCTACTCCCTCGGCCTCAAGGCCAACGAGGAGATTTCCAGCAACATGGAGCTGCTCATGGCGCAGGAGAGCATGGAGACCGCGGAGGAGCATTGGAGCTACGAGGAAATCTGCAACATGAGCTTCCGCTACATCTTCCCGGCGGATAAGTATCAGCTCGACGAGCAGACGGGGGAGTACATTGACCTGACCGCCGAGGAGCTCGGATTGCGCACGCTGTACAACAACGGGCTTGAGATCAAAATCGTCGGCATTGTGCGCCAAAACTCCGACGCGCTCTCCGGCATGCTCTCCGGCGCGGTGGGCTATACCCACGCCCTCGTGGAGGAGATCATGGCGGCAGCGGAGACGAAAGACCTGGTAAAGCGCCAGCTCGAGG
>CAJOCV010000009.1 GCA_905233785.1 uncultured Oscillospiraceae bacterium | reverse complement strand
AAAACGGATTCCCATTTGTTTTTCGCCTTGCGAGGCGAAAAATCAGAGGCGTTCCCCCTCTGAACTCCCCCCGTACTCCGGGTAGACTGAATAGATACGTTTTAGACAATTAAAATTTCGAATCTCTCCATCTCCGCCACAAAAGGGGCTGTGAAAAAAGTCCCTGAAAAAAGAAGGGGCTGTGAAAAAACTTCGTTTCTTCACAGCCCCTTCTGCTTTTGCCCTAAGGCGAGGCGATCCTATTTTTTCTGTGACGATTCGGGGGTATGAATCGTCACTTCTTCTTATGCTCCTTATAAATATCCAGCAGCAGGAGCGCCGCGGCAAAGACCGTGAGCGCCAGCAGCGACCACTGCGCCGCGTTCAGCGTGGTCTGCCACCAGGGTGTGACGGAGACGACCTTGGTATTGGCGCTGATGCCGTCCATGCCGCGGGAGTGCAGCACGGTGTACATCACGCGCTTGGCGGAGGCGCGCATCGCCTGCGCGACGGCGGCGTTGGGCTTGGAGCCGTTGGGGGCGTAGGGCGCGAGAGAGGAAGCGTCCAGCTCGCCGTCGGGAATGTCGTTGCCGGCGACGATCTCATGCACGGGAACCATGTAGGAGCTGTCGTACATATCGCTGACGGCAAAGCCCTCCATGCCCGCCTCACCGCGCAGCCAGTCGAGCAGCAGTTCGCTGTACGCGCCGCACCAGTTCACGCCCAGGCGGTTGTAGCCGGTCATGACGCACTTGGCGTCCGCGTTCACGATGGGCAGCTCGAACGCGCGCAGGTAGATTTCCCGCAGCGCCTGCTCGGTGACCCAGGTGCCAATGCCGGCGCGGTTATTCTCCTGGTCGTTCATAACGAAGTGCTTGTTGTAAACGTACACGCCGCGGGACTGAATGCCGCGGGTCTCGGCGGTGTCGATGAGGCCGGTAAGCATCCCGTCCTCGGAGTAGTACTCGAACACGCGCCCGGCATAGGGGGAGCGGTGGATGTTCAGACCCGTGCCGTAGAGCCCGGCGTAGCCCGCCCACATGGCGTCCTCACCGATCAGCTCGCCCACCTCTTCGGCAAGGCGGTCATTGAAGGTGGCGGCGATGATGCCGTTGCAGGGGTAGCAGGTGCCCTTGAGCTCCTTGTCGGGGTCATTCTCCACGGTCGCGTAGCCGTTTGCGCCGATGGAGTACTTCTGCGTCACGCCTGAGGGGCCGTTGTGGTCGATGGTGCCGGGCTTTCCGACGGAGCTGACGCCTGCGGTCTCACGCAGTCCGTTGAGGGTGATGGTGCTCAGATCGGCGTAGCTGAGCTGATCGAGGAAGGTATCCCACATGGGATCGTCATACGCATAGTCCATCATGTTTACAAGCTGCAGATCGGCGTTCACGCCCATCGCGGGGAATTCCACGCCCGTCGCGTCGGGCAGGTCGTTGTCGTCAAGCACCACGTCGGCGGCCATCTGCTCGGTCATGCTGAGCTTCACCGCGCCGGCGGTGACGGTGCCCTCCCAGTCGCTGCGGGAGTAGTAGGTGATGCTGTTGTCGCCGCGTCCCTCGTAGCGGTTCATGTCCGCGTCGGCAAACAGCGGCGTGACAGCCGCGCCCGTGCCGTAGGAGACGGCGTAGGTGTCAGCGTCGAAGCTCTGCTCAAAGCCGTAGACCAGCTCGGCATTCCCCTCCACCTCAAATTCCTTCGCGGCGAGGATGTTGTTCACGGCGTCGTGGGCGTTCTCGGCGGCGGTCAGGTAGTAGGTGCCGTCCTCGAGGATGTAAGCGCCGGTGCCGAAGGTGTCAAAGCTCGTGAGATAATATTCCGGCACAGCGACGGTGACCGTTTCGCTCTTGCCCGGCTCGAGGATCTGGGTCTTGCCGTAGCCGACCAGCTCCACCGCGGGCTTTTCGATCTGGTTCTGCTTGTCGTATTCGGTGTAGGGCTTTTGCGCGTAGATCTGCACGGTCTTCTTGCCGGCGGCATCGCCGGTGTTCGTGACCTTCACACTGAGCGTGTAGACCGTCTCCTGACCCTCGCCGGACTTTTCGACCGCGAGCTCGGAGAAGTCAAAATCGGAGTAGCTCAGGCCGTAGCCGAAGGGGTAGGACACGACCTTGCCGTAATCAAACTTTCCGGCCTTGGGCGTACCCATGACCACGTCCTCATAGCGGGTCTCGGCGTACTTGTAGCCGAGGTAGACGCCCTCCTGGCATACAACGTACTTGGAGTAGGCGCCGGAGAAGCCGTAGTCGTTCGCGCCGTCATAGGTGTAGGCGCCGAAGTTGTTCATCACCGGGTCGAGCTGGTTGTCCATCCACCAGGTGTCGGGCAGGGAGCCGGAGGGGTTCACCGCGCCGGAGAGCACGTCGCCCACGGCGTAGAGACCCGTCTGTCCCACGGAGCCGACCCACAGCGCCGCGTCCACGCCGTAGTCCTCGTCAAAGAGGAAGCCGGTGGAGATGGGATTTGCGCTGTTGAGGATGACGGTGATGGAGCGCACGTCGCCCTCGTCCTTGAGCTCCTTCATGCCTTCGAGGATGGAGAGCTCATCCTCGTTGAGCGTGAGGTAATCGCCGTCGAGCGCGTCCTCCTTCTCGGCGGTCACGTCGTCGCCCTCACCGCCCACGCGGCCGACCACGAAGATCAGATCCTCGCCCTGGCCGATGGTATCGTCGTTATTCTTGCTGACCTTCTTCCAGCGCACCTCACCGATCTCGTGGGCGTTGCGCCGCGCCTCGTTCTCCACATAGTAGTCCAGCAGCGGCTTGTCCACCACGTCATAGCCCGCGCCAGTCAGCACGTCGTAGTAGTTGGGCGCGCCGTTCGCGTCCACCGCGCCGGAGCCGGTGCCGCCATAGACGGGATCCATCACGGTCACGCCGATCAGGGAGACCTTGCCGCCCTCGGGAAGCGGGAGCGCATTGCCCTCATTCTTTAAAAGAACGATGCCCTCGCCCTCCACCTCGCGCACCTTGGCCTCGCCGGCGGCCTTGAGCTCGGCAATGGAGCTGAACTTGCTGTCAAAGTAGCGGGCGTAGCCCTCGTCCTCCCCCTCGGCCGCGGTGGAGACGGTCATGCTGGTCTTCGTGCCCAGCGCCTGGTTGATCTGACCCGCGTTCTCGCCGGCGATGACATTGCCCGTAAACACGAGCGCCAGCAGCGCGGCGGTGACATTCAGGAAAACCTTTTCCAGGTTTCTCTTTGTTGAAGCTTTCATCAAGAAAGAAACTCCTTTCCAGAAAATAAATAAAGAATCCGTTGGGGTACGGCAGCCCTTGCGGCGGCGGCCGCGGCTCCCCTCTCCGTCTTGCCGGCCGGATGCCGCGGCCGCGGGCGAAAAGAGAGCAGTGTGATGCCGACATTTTATAATAGAACAAGCGGAAAAAACAGCCCTTTGTCGTGCTTTCCGTTTATGCGTCCGTATTTGTTCAAAGCATCTGTTCGCGATGATTTTACGGCGCTAAACCCGTTTTTCTTCCGTTCACGACAAAATAATATCGTGATCGTGAGTCTTCCCCCGTGTCCCGGCGCAAAAATTTATTGTCGCGCAGCTCGCTTTGTGGCATAATTCCAGGTGGATCAGAGAGAGGGCGCTCTGGAGCTTTTTGCGCGCAAAGTGCGGTTTGCGCGCAAGAAAGGATGCCGATGCCCAGTATTTCTGAAAGGAGCTTTTTTATGAGAAAAGGCTTTGGGTTTTTTGTTACTGTCCTCGCCGCCGTTCTGGCGGGCGCGGCGGGCGTGTACTTTGTCGCCATCCACGGCACCTTCGGTCTCGACAGCACCCACAACGGCGTGTGCTATGATCCGATGATCGTGGCGCTGCTGCTGGGCGGCGCGGTCGCCGCCTTCGCGCTGCTGGGGGTGAAGTTCTACGGCCTTGCCTCCGCGGTCATCACCGCCGCCCCGGGCGTGGCGCTCTGCGTCTTTGTCCATAAGTGCTACTGGTACGTTGTGGACGTGTTCGTCGGCATCGACGAAAAGCACGGCTTCGATCCCCGCTTTCTCACCTTTACGGTACTGCTGGCGCTGGCTTTCGTCGTGGGTGAGATTGCCCTCTACGCCCGCAAGACCAAAAAGGCATGAGCCGGGAGGGAGACGGGATGCGTCAGATCATCAATTTGAACGCGGACTGGCTCTTCACCGGTCCCGAGGGGAAAACGATCCCCGTCAGCGTCCCCCATACCTGGAACAACATCGACGGGCAGGACGGCGGGAACGACTACAAGCGCTGCCTGTGCAGCTATGAAAAGTCCTTCGCCCGCCCCGCCGTCAAGGCGGACGAGCGCGTGTATCTGCAGTTTCACGGCGTCAACTCCGAATGCGAGGTCAGCTTGAACGGTCAAAGCGTCATGGCGCACGAGGGCGGCTACTCCACCTTCCGCGCCGATGTGACCGAGCTGCTGCGGGATAAAAACGAGCTCAAGGTCGCCGTCACGAACGCGCCCAACGATCGCGTCTACCCCCAGAAGGCGGACTTCACCTTTTACGGCGGCATCTACCGCGATGTGGAGCTCTTGATCGTGCCGGACAAGCACTTCGACCTCGACTATTTCGGCGGCTATGGCCTGATGGTCACGGCAAAGCCTCTGGAGGGCTACGCCAGGGGCGAGGTCAAGGTCAAGACCTTCCAGAACGCGAGCGAGCCCGTCACCGTGACGCTTCTCGACGCGGAGGGGCAAACGGTCGCGAAGGGCGATGGCGCGGAGCAGACCCTCTATATCGAAAATGTGCGTCTCTGGAACGGCGTGGAGGACCCCTATCTCTATACCTGTGTGGCGCGCCTGGCCTCCGGGGACGAGGTGTCCTGCCGCTTCGGCGTGCGCGATTTCCACTATCACGCGAAAACCGGCTTTTACTTAAACGGCAAGAAGTATCCCCTGCGCGGCGTAAGCCGCCACCAGGACCGCAAGGGTCTGGGCAACGCCATCACGAAGGCGGAGCATCGGGAGGATATGGACATCATCTGCGAGATGGGCGCGAACACCATCCGTCTCGCCCACTACCAGCACGATCAGTATTTCTACGACCTCTGCGACGAGCGCGGCATGGTGGTCTGGGCGGAGATCCCCTACATCTCCGAGCATATGCCGAACGGAAGGGAGAACACGATCTCCCAGATGAAGGAGCTTATCACCCAGTGCTATAACCACCCCTCGATCGTCTGCTGGGGCGTGTCGAACGAGATCACCATTTCCACCAAGGACAACGCGGATATGCTGGATAACCACCGCGTTTTGAACGATCTCTGCCACAAGATGGACCCGAGCCGCTTTACGACGCTGGCCTGCTACGCGATGTGCGGCCCCTTCAACAAGGTCGCCCACATCACGGATGTCGTGAGCTGGAACCTCTATCTCGGCTGGTATGTGCCGGGGCTGTTCCTCAACGATTTGTGGATGGACTTTTTCCACACCGTCTATCCCGACCGCTGCCTGGGCTACTCCGAGTACGGCTGCGAGGGTATGCCGAACCTGCACTCGAGCCACCCCAAACGCAACGATCATACCGAGGAGTATCAGGCCATCTACCACGAATACATGCTGGATTGCTTTGAGCGCCACCCCTGGATGTGGGCGACCCACGTCTGGAACATGTTCGACTTTGCCGCCGACGCGCGCGATCAGGGCGGCGAGGCCGGCATGAACCACAAGGGGCTTGTGACCTTCGACCGCAAAACGCGCAAGGACAGCTTCTATCTCTACAAGGCCTGGTGGAACAAGCAGGAGCCCTTTGTACATATCTGCTCCAAGCGCTTTGAAGACCGCACCGAGAGTGAGATCGAGGTCAAGGTCTACTCGAACCAGAACGAGGTCACGCTCTTTGTCAACGGCGACAAGCGGGAGACGAAGCACGGCGAGCACGTCTTCACCTTCCGCGTGCCCATGAGCGCGGAAACGAAGGTGCGCGCCGCCTCCGGCGAGTGCGCCGACGAGGCCGTGTTCCGCAAGACGTCTGTTCCGAACCCCGATTACGTTCTCAAGAAGGACAAAAACGCCCAGAAATCCAACTGGGTTTGAGTCCTTTCCCCTCCCGGAGAAGGAGCCAAGTATCCTGCGTCGCGAAGCGACACCATCATTCTTCATTCTTCATTTTTCATTTCGTTGTCTAAGGAGTAACTGCCATGGCGAAAAGCAAAGCCTCCGCGCAGCCTGCCGCCGACGGGCTGAACCGCGCCAAGCTCTACCAGCTTGTGCTCTTTCCGCTCAACAACGGCGCGACCAACGTCTACTTCGTGCTGATCCTCTCGTATGTGGCGCAGTTCGGCTCGAGCGTTCTGCAGCTCGGCATCTACGCCTCCTTGATGGTGACGATCATGCGTGTCTTTGACGCGATCACCGACCCCATCATCGGCGCGCTGATGGATCGCACCTCTACCAAAATCGGCAAGTTCCGCCCCTTTATGATGATCGGCAGCGCCATCATGGCGCTCAGTGTCTTCGCGCTCTACTGCCTGACGCCGCTGATCCCCGCGACGATGATGTGGCTGCGCTATGTGATGTTCACCTTCATCTACGCTGTCTGGGTCATCGGCTACACCTTCCAGACCTCCTGCACCCGCGCGGGACAGACCGTTCTCACAAACGACCCGAACCAGCGCCCCATGTTCACGATCTTCAACACCGTCGGCTCCATGCTGGGCATGGGCGTGATGCAGTTTCTCATCCCGCTCATCAAGGGCATGTACGACGTGAAGGACGCGGCCGGCGTCGTCATCACCTCCGGCTATGCCCGGCCTGAGCTCTACCGCATCATCACCCCCATCGGCATTCTCGTCTCCGTCGCGCTGACCGCGCTCGCCATCGTCGGCATCGCCGAAAAGGACCGCCCGGAGTTCTATGGCATCGGCGGCGCGCAGGAGAAGGTCAAGTTCTCCGAGTACGCGGAGATCATCAAAAACAACAAGCCCATGCAGCGCCTGATGGTCGCGGGCGCCGGCTGCAAGCTGGCTCTCGCCATTGCCACGAACACCACGGTGCTCCTCGCGCTCTACGGCATCATGATGGGCAATTACAACAGCCTCTACCTGCCCATGATGATCCTGGGTTACGTCTTCGCGGTACCCTTCTTCCTCCTGTCCGTGCGCACCTCCCAGAAGCTGGGGCAGAAGGCCTCCCTCACGCGCTATGTCGCGGTCGCGCTGATCTGCTACGTCGGCGTGCTGGCGCTGCTGCTCGTGTCGAAGAACACAAACCCCGCCCTGATGCTCTCCTTCCCCTTCAGCGGCGGCGGCGCGATCAATTTCTACACGATCCTCTTCATTCTCTTCTTCGGCGTGGGCTACGGCGCCTACTACGCCACGGCGGATATGCCCATCCCCATGGTCGCCGACTGCTCCGACTATGAGACCTACCGCTCCGGCAAGTACATCCCCGGCATCATGGGTACGCTCTTTTCCCTGGTGGATAAGCTTGTCTCCTCCCTCGCGCAGACGCTGGTGGCGCTGCTGTTCCTGCTCCTCGCGGGGCTTCCTGAGCTTCCCACGGACGCGACGCCCTTCACCCCCGGCATCAAGGTCGCCGTCATCGTCATGTTCTGCGTGATCCCGATGCTCGCCTGGGCGGCAACGCTCTGGGCCATGCACGGCTATAGCCTCACCGGCGCGAAGATGAAGGAGATCCAGGCCGTGAACGCCGCCCGCAAAGCCGGCATTGCCAACGGCATGAGCCTTGAGCAGGCCATGCAGCGCTGGCAGACGCTTGACGATGTGAAGGAACGCGCGGTATAATACGCTTGAAAACCTCGGCGGAGACGCCGAAAAATGAATAAGAAAGGAAAACCGCAATGAAAAAACTCATTTCCCTGCTGCTCGTGATGTCCCTGGTTCTGAGCCTTGGCGTGCTCGCCTTCGCTGAGGACAAGGACGAGAAGGAAGAGCTCGAGCTCGACCCCGAGACCGTCGTGGAGTTTGACCGCGAATCCCCCGTCACCGACTGGGTCGGCGAGTGGGCGCTGGTCGCCGCCTACATTGGCGAGGACTTCGCCGAGGAGAACGAGATCGAGACCGTCGGCCTCGTTGAAGTTCCCGAGGAAGCCGTCACCATGACCGTTGAGGCCATCCTGGACGGCAGCGCCACCGGCTCTGACGCCGGCGTCATGGTCGATCAGGCCAATTACTGGCACGCCCATGTCTACGACATGGAGGCCACCGTGCGCTTCGCCGAGGACATCACCGACGACGAGGCCACCCTCAAGCTCCCCTGGGACGGCTGGATCGCCAATCCCACCGGCGAGGGCGAAGGCGACTTCAACAAGGGCGTCGGCAAGCTGAGCAAGGTCTCCGCCGAGGACAAGAGCCTGTACTTCACCACCGTCACCGGCGTTGAGAGCGACGCCATCGACGACGAGAACATGAAGTACGTCGGCATGAACAAGGACGGCCTGCTGATTGTCTGCTACTGCGAGGAAAACCTCGTCAAGAAGGATGCTGAGGTCTCCTTCGGCTACATCTTCGCCCCTGTCGAGGCGGAGGAAGCCTGAGCCTTTTCTCCCCACAGGGACTGTGAAAAAACGGAGTTATTTCACAGCCCCTGTTTTTTACGTTTGAAAACGGCCTGATTGTTTCGGTTTTGTTGCGTTTGTGCGGGTATAGTTAGTTTGGTATGGAATACGATTTCAAAACCGAAAATTTACATAAAGGGGTCAATACTATGATAACTGATTTTGACAGCTTCCTCTTCCACGAGGGAACGAATTACGAGCTTTACAAGAAGCTCGGCGCGCACCCGATGACCACTGCCGACGGCGTTCGCGGAACGTATTTCGCCGTCTGGGCGCCGAACGCGCAGTTCGTCACGGTCATCTCCGCCCGTACCGGCTGGGATCACGAAAACTGGATGCACCGCAGCGAGTTTGACCCCAGCGTGTGGGAGGTCTTTCTCCCCGGCGTCGGCGATGGGGACGCCTACCGCTACATCGTCACCGGGGCCGACGGCGTGCGCCGCTGGAAGTCCGACCCGCTCGCCTTCCGCGCCGAAAAGCGGCCGGAGAACGCCTCGATCGTCGCTTCTCTGGACAACTACACCTGGGGCGACGCGGACTATCAGGCCACGCGGGACAACACCAAGGTGCTGGAAAAGCCCATGGCCATTTACGAGGTGCATCTGGGCTCCTGGAAGAAGGCCTACCGCGACGTGGACGATGAGGACGGTTTTTTGGGCTACCGGCAGCTTGCGGACGAGCTGGCCGAGTATATGCAGTTCATGGGCTACACCCATGTGGAACTCATGGGCATCTGCGAGTATCCCTTCGATCTGTCCTGGGGCTATCAGGTAACGGGCTACTTTGCCCCCACCAGCCGCTACGGCGCGCCGGATGATTTCCGCTATCTGGTGGACAAGCTGCATCAAAGCGGCATCGGCGTCATCCTCGACTGGGTGCCGGCACACTTCCCCAAGGACGAGTTTGCCCTCGCGCACTTTGACGGCACGCCGCTGTATGAATCCGCCGATCCCCTGCGCGCCGAATACCCCGAGTGGGGCACCATGGCCTTTGACCACTCCAAGCCCGAGGTGCGCTCCTTCCTCATCTCCAGCGCCTTCTACTGGATCAACGAGTTTCATATCGACGCGCTGCGCGTGGACGCGGTGGCGGCCATGATCTACGCCAATTACAGCCGCAAGGAGTGGCGCCCGAACATGTTCGGCGGCTATCTGAATCTGGAGAGCATGGATTTTCTGCGGCAGCTGAACTATGAGGTCTGCGGCAAGACCACGGGCTATCTGATCGCCGAGGATTCCTCCACCGAGTGGGGCATCACCGAGGACGTTAAGAACGGCGGTTTGGGCTTTACGCTCAAGTGGAACATGGGCTGGATGAACGACACCCTGCGCTATCTGGGGCGCGACCCCATCTACCGCCAGTGGCACCATGATCAGCTCACCCACACCGCCGATTACGCCTTCACGGAAAATTTCGTGCTGGTGCTGAGCCATGACGAGGTGGTCTATGGCAAGCATTCCATGGTGGAGAAGTCTCCCGGCGGGATTCAGGATCGTTTCGGCGCGGTCAAGACGCTCTACACCTTCCAGTTCACCCACCCCGGCAAGAAGCTTCTGTTTATGGGGCAGGACTTTGCCCAGGACAACGAGTGGGCGGTGGAGAAGAGCCTGGACTGGCACCTGGCCGACGATTTCGGTCACCGTGATGTGATGATGACCGTGCAGCGCCTGCTGGACGTGTATAAAAAATACCCCGTGCTCTATTCCGATTCCAAGAATCCCACCACCTTCGAGTGGATCAACCGCTATGACAACTCCGCCAACGTCATCAGCTACATCCGCCGCAACCCCTGGAGCTATGACGACGCGGTGCTGGTGATCTGCAACTTCTCCCCGGTGGCGCATCCCGATTACTGGGTGGGTGTGCCCGTGGCGGGCAGCTATACCCGTATTTTCAGCACCTATGACGCGCTGCCCGGCGGCGGCGGTCCGGAGGAGCTTGGCAAGGCTCCCGTGATCCTCACCTCCGAAAGCGGCGTGAACGGCCGCCCCTGCCACCTGACCTACAGCCTGCGCCCCTATGAATCCATCATCATTGCGTTCCCGAAGAAAGAAGAAGCTGACGATTGATGCACAACAACACGCCAAATCACACCAAAAAAACGGGGCAATCCGCTTTTTTCAGCGATGAGACGGAGCGTTTCCGCTCCCCCGCCGAGCCGGAGGCCGGACAGACTGTCACGATCCGGCTCCGCGCTCCCCTGCGCGACGATCTTTTCGTCTGGCTGGTGACGGATGCGCAGCCCGAGGCCATCCCCATGCAGATGCGCGAGGAAAAGGGCTTCGGGCTCTTTGAAGCGCGCTTCGCCGTGCCGGAGCGCCCGGTGTCCTACCATTTCCGCATCTTCTGGCAGGGGCAATATTATGCCTACCGCAAAACCGGTCTCAAGGTCATGGAGGTGGAGCCGCACCGCGGCTACCGCTTCGACTTTCGCTTTACCCCCGGCTTTCATACCCCGGCCTGGGCGCGCGGTGCGGTACAATATCAGATTTTTCCCGACCGCTTCTGTAACGGCGACCCGCACAACGATGTTTTGACGGGGGAATACTCCTACAACGGGGAGCATGTGCGGCGCATCACGCCCTGGGGGAAGATTCCCGCGCAGGATGACTACCGCTGCTTCTACGGCGGCGACCTCCAGGGAATTCTGGATAAGCTTGACTATCTGCAGGACTTGGGTGTGGAGGTGCTGTACTTAAACCCGATCTTCCTCTCCCCCTCCAGCCATAAGTACGACGCGCAGGACTATGAGCATATCGACCCCCACTTCGGCGTGATCGTCAAGGACGAGGGGCGGCTGCTGCACGATTGGGAGCAGCACAACGGCTTTGCCGAGCGGTATATCAGCCGCGTGCTGAGCGAGGAGAATCTGCAGGCCTCCGACGCGCTCTTCGCCCGGCTCTGCGAGGAGCTGCACCGGCGCGGCATGCGCATCATCCTGGACGGCGTGTTCAACCACTGCGGCTCCTTTCACCGCTGGATGGATCGTGAGGGCATTTACCGGGATAAGCCCGGCTTCGCCCCCGGCGCCGCCCAGTCCAAGCGCAGCCCCTACCGGGACTATTTCCACTTTGGCGGCAAGGGTCCCGGCTATGAAGCCTGGTGGGGCGTGGAGACGCTGCCGAAGCTCTGCTATGAGCAGTCCCCCGCGCTGTGCGAGGCCGTGTTCTCCGTGGCGGAAAAGTGGCTCAAGCCCCCCTATTGCATCGACGGCTGGCGGCTGGACGTGGCGGCCGACCTGGGTCACAGCCCTGCCTTTAACCACAGCTTCTGGCGGGAATTTCGCCGCCGCGTCAAGCGCATCAATCCCGAGGCGATCATCCTTGCCGAGCACTACGGCGACGCAAGCTCCTGGCTGCGGGGCGACCAATGGGATTCCGTCATGAACTATGACGCCTTTATGGAGCCTGTGACGGGCTTTCTGACCGGCATGGAGAAGCACAGCGACGCCCGCTGGGAGGAAATGTACCAGAACGGACCGCTTTTCTTCTCCGTCATGCGTGAGAAGATGGCGCAGTTTCCGCGCTGTTCGCTGGATTGCGCAATGAACGAGCTGTCCAACCACGACCACTCCCGCTTTTTAACGCGCACCAACCGCCGTGTAGGGCGGCTGCAGAGCCTCGGCGCGCGGGCAGCGAGCGAGGGGATTAACCCGGCCGTGATGCGCGAGGCGGTGGTCATTCAAATGACCTGGCCCGGCGCGCCCACGATTTATTACGGAGATGAGGCCGGTCTCACGGGCTGGACCGACCCGGATAATCGCCGCTGCTACCCCTGGGGGCACGAGGACAAGGGGCTTATTGCCCTGCACCGGGCGCTGATTCAATTGCGCAGGCAGCATCCCGTGCTGCGCCTCGGCTCCGTTCGGGAGATCGGCGCGGGTTTCGGCTGGATCGCTTACGCGCGCTTTGACGGGGACGCATGTCTGGTGACAGCGTGCAACAACCGCGAGGTGCCCGAGGACGTTTCTCTGCGGCTGTCGGACGCGGGCGCAGCGGACGGCGAGCGCTTTGTGAGCCTGCTGCGTACCGACGAGCGCGGCTTCTCCGCCGAGCCGCTGGAGCGCGGCGCCGCGCGCGACGGTGAGCTTCACCTGACCATGCCGCCCCACAGCGCGGCGGTGCTGGCAAAGGTCTGATCCGGCGGTCAGTGACCAAAGAGGAGGGGGAAGGATGTACAGGAGCATCACCGTGGACGGTGAGCCTGCCGCGCGGCAGCAGATGGAAACGCTGCTGCGCGCGCTCGATCCCGAGGGGGAGCACCGTTTTTTCGCAAGCTGCGCCGATGTCCCGCTCGCGGAGGCGTCACAGCTTGATCTCGCCTTTCTGGAAACCGAGCTGCCGGACGGCAGCGGCCTTGCCCTGGGCAAACGTCTGCTCGCGGAAAATCCCCGGCTCAACCTGATCTTCACCACTACCCGCCGCGATGACGCGCCGGAGGCCTTCGCCCTTTACGCGAGCGCCTTCCTCCTAAAGCCCGTCACGGAAGCTTCCGTGCGGGACGCGCTGGGGCACCTGCGCTATGCTCCCGCCGAAAAGCTTCTCACCGTGCGCTGCTTCGGCGCCTTCGAGCTCTGGTGCGGCGGCGTACCGGTTCGCTTCGGGCGCAGCAAGACCAAGCAGCTCTTTGCCTACCTCATCGACCGCGCCGGCGCCATGTGCAGCGTCAAGCAGATGGTCTGCGCCCTCTGGCCGGAGGAAAACGCCGTCTCCTACGCAAACCAGGTGCGGGTGTTCCTCTCGGATATGCAGCGCACCCTGCAGCAACTGGGCGTCGGTGAGGTGCTGATCCGCCGCCGCGGCCTCGTCGGCATCGACCGCAGCCGCGTAAGCTGTGACTACTACCGCTGGCTCGACGGCGACCCTGCCGCCGCCGCGCAGTTTCACGGCGAGTATATGAGCCAGTATTCCTTCGGCGAAATCACCTTAGCCGCCCTGACAAGGGGAACTGAAGACTGAAAACTGAATAATGAATAATTATAGTGTCGCTGCGCGACGATTGAAAACGGGTCGTCGAGGGCGCCGACCCCTACCGTACAGAGCCCGGCGAGCCGCGGCTTCCTGCGTGGTACGATCCATGTCAGAAGTACCATTGAGCGGCAGCGGTATGCGGCGCACCCGGCAACGCGATTTTGCGATAGCGGCGACCTGTGTTCCACCCTTAGACTCCCCGCTTCCGCGAGGGGTCAAGGGGACTCTTTTGCCCGCCTTGCCGCATTTGCCATTCCCGGGTCTGCTTCGCGACGACCCGCCAATGGCGCGGCTGCGGAGAAAGCGTGTCTGCTTCTTCTGCCACCGGCAGCGCAGCCCCGCTTTCCCCTTGCGCATTTCTTTCCCCTATTCCTTTGGGCGTCCAAAGAAATAGGGCCGCCGGAGGCATCCGAACGAATGGTGACAAATCCATACGATTCTTCCATAGACTGCCAGAAAGCTTTCCGGCCGGATTTATGTCATGCATCGTGATCGCCCGACGAAAAGCCGCCTTGGAAGGCTTTCACAGCTGTTAAAAGATGCAATAGACAGGAGAAAACCACAATGCCTACGACCTGGAACCGCTCCCCGGAGGAGTTTCACAAAATCTATCTGGCCAATACCGACGCCTTTTATCGTGTCGGGAACGCCGGGCTTGCCGAGGAGCTGGACAAATTTATGACCAAGTGCGCCCTGTCGCTTTGGAGCCGCGCGGGCGGTATTTCCGAGCGCCACGCGGCGATGGCAAACCAAATCTACTCCCGCAATCAACCCCAGCCCAAGTGGCTTTTGTGGAGCCTCACAAGCTCCGCCGTGCAGGAGGATGTGTTTATGCCGCCGGTGTTTTTCTGGAACCTGGCCGAGAGCGACGCAAGACGCGGCAGCGAAACCTCCCGCACCTTTATCCGGATGCTCACGAACATC
Source organism: uncultured Oscillospiraceae bacterium (assembly GCA_905233785.1). GTDB lineage: Bacteria > Bacillota > Clostridia > Oscillospirales > Oscillospiraceae > Limivicinus. Next base: position 6,369 of record CAJOCV010000009.1, on the reverse strand, counting down.
CTCCTCTACCTCGCCGCCGTGGACGACGACGTAAGCTACGAGGAGGCCGCCTATATCACCGAATGCAGCGATCGTCTCTCCGCCATCTGCGACGCAAGCGGTGTGCGCAAAAGCCGCGAGGGCTTAAATCCCCTCGACTATGTGACGAGCGGGGAGCCGAGCTTTCAGGAAAAGCACAAGCCCCAGCTCCAGACCTCCGGCGGCGAACAGCCGAAGGAAGCCGCGCCGGTCGAGGAGAAGAAGCCCGATTTTGACGAGCTGATGGCACAGCTTGAGGATTTGGTGGGTCTTGACGAGGTGAAGAAGGACGTTAAGAACCTGATGAACCTCGTGAAGGTGCGCAAGCTGCGCGAGCAGAACGACCTGCCCGTGCCGCCCATGAGCCTGCACATGGTCTTTCTCGGCAATCCCGGCACCGGCAAAACGACAGTGGCGCGCCTGGTCTCCGGCCTGTACGCCGCCATCGGCGTCCTCTCCAGGGGACAGCTCGTGGAGGTAGATCGCTCCGGCCTGGTTGCGGGCTATGTGGGGCAGACCGCCCTCAAAACCCAGGAGGTCATCAAGTCCGCTCTCGGCGGCGTTCTCTTTATTGACGAGGCCTATTCTCTCTCCTCCGGCGGCGAAAACGACTTTGGCCGCGAGGCCATTGAGACCATCCTCAAGGCCATGGAGGATCATCGGGACGATCTGATCGTGATTGTCGCGGGATACACCGGGCCGATGGAGACCTTCCTCGGCTCCAATCCCGGTCTCGAGTCTCGTTTCAACAAATACTTCTTCTTCCCCGACTACAACGGCGAGCAGCTCATGGCCATCTTTCGCAAGCAGTGCGAGAAGAATCAATATACCCTGGGTGAGGAGACCGAAAAGGCCGCCGTGGAGATGTTTACCGAGCTCTATGAGCATCGCAACGAGAACTTCGGCAACGGACGCGATGTGCGCAACTGCTTTGAGGACATGATCGTCCGCCAGTCCAACCGCGTCGCCGCCATGGAAAACCCCAGCAAGGAAGACTTGATGGCCGTTCTGCCGGAGGATTTGCGGGAAGAAGAGGCATAAGCGAAATCATCAGAGCGGTAATGCTCCGCAAGCGGTCAATGGCGATGGCTTCTGCGCATGGATACGCCCATGCAAAGCAGTCCCCTTGCGCCTCCCCGGGGGCGCGGCCGCGCAAAAGAAGAACACCCTGAGCGAATCCGCAGCCGCGAATTCGCCGGGGCGTTTTTTTGATTCCGAGCTCGTACCGCGCGGACGAGCACGGCTCGGCGGTAAAAAAACATTGTAAAAAAACCGACAATGTACTATAATATCTCACACAAGTAACGATTCATAGGTTTGTCACCAAGCGTTCGAATGGAGACAAACATATCATTATTCTCACATTGTTGGAACAAAAGGAGGGTTGGGGATGCTTTGGATCGCGATCGTTGACGATGATGTGAACGATTCGACACCGCTGAGAGAGCATGTGCACGCCTACTGCGCAAAGAACGATCTTACCGCGACGGTGCGCGTTTTCCGGGACGGTCTGGACTTCATCCGCGCCACGGAGCATTTTGACATTGTGTTCATGGACATCCGCATGGAGAAGCTCGACGGGCTGGACGCCGCTCACCTCATGCGCAAAATCAACAAGGACGCCTGTCTGATCTTTGTAACCAACATGGCGCAGTTTGCCATCAAGGGCTACGAAGTGGACGCGCTGGACTTCATCATCAAGCCCGCCTCCATGGCCTCGATCACCTATGTGCTGGACAAGGCCATGAAGCGCCTGCGGGAGAGCAGCAACACCGTCTTCTCCCTCAAAACCTCCGAGGGCACCGTAAGCATCTCTTCCAACGACATCAGCTATGTGGAGGTCTTTGACCATAACCTGGTCTATCACACCACCAAGGGGGATTTCACCGTGCGTGGACGCCTGAGCGATGTGAACGAGAAGCTGGACCGGACGCGCTTTGTGCTCTGCAACCGTTCCTTTGTGGTAAACCTTTGCTATGTCACCAATGTGTGCAGCGACACGCTCTGCGTCGGAGATACGCGCATTTCCATCTCCAAATCCCACCGGAAGGAGCTTATGCAGCGCTTCTCCAGCTTCCTGGGGGACAGTCTATGAGGTCGGATATGACCTGGGTCGGCGCCATCGACCATCGTGTCTCCTCGGCCATCGTGTTTTTCCTCCTGCTTCTGCTGCTGAGCACGCCCCCCAAGCGGCGGCGCTTTGCCCTCAAGGCGACGCTGAGCCTCATTGGCTTTTGCGCGGCAAGCTGGACCGTGCGCTATGTGGCGGACGTGCTGTTTACCAACCTCCAGCTGCGCGGCCTCGGCCACAGCGCTCAGATGCTGATTCTGTTTCTGCTGTTCTGGCTCTCCTACCTGAGCTGCTACAAGGTATCCCGTGTGGAGAGCGCGTATCTGAGCGTTCTCGCGCTGACGGTGTTCAAAATCGCCTGGAACGGCTTTAAAACCGGCAGCAGCCTCTTCGTCGTAAGCGGCGTCCCCGTTTTGTGGGGGCAGTACAGTCCCATCGGCTCGCTGGTTTCCTATGTGGTGTACTTCACGCTCTGCCTTATTTGCTGCTCGATCTATAAAAAAGCGGTGCCCGACCCGGCGCTCCACTCGCCGCCGCGCCTCGTAGCGATGCTGGCGAGCATCTTCGTGCTGTTTCAGATGGTGTTGGAATACTGCGGCATCGTCTTTACCGGCAGCAGTCAGGCGCTCTTTCTCTATTACTTCTGCGCCCTGCTGTATACGATCCTGAATTTTGTAGCGCTGGTGATGATTGCCCTGCTTGACAGCTTTCGGCACGAAAACCGCAGTATGCACGACTTTATTTCCAACAAAATGCGCTACTACGAGATGAGTCATGACGGCATCGTCGCCCTGCAGACCAAGTGCCACGATCTCAAACACCAGATCGCCGCCATCCGCTCCGAGGCGGGCAAGGCGCGCTTCCACGAGTATCTGGATGAGCTGGAGGACTCCATCGACGAGTACAGCACCGTCATCGAATCCGGCAACCGGACCGTGGATATTGTGCTGACCGAGAAGAACATCCTCTGTATGTCCTGCGGCGTGAAGTTTTCCTATATGCTCGACGGCAGCCTCTTCGATTTTCTCACCGAGCGGGAGCTCTACTCTCTCTTCGGAAACGCCCTGGATAACGCCCTGGAGGGTACCGCAAAAGTCGCGGACGCCTCCAATCGCATGATTTCCCTCAAGAGCAATGTGCGGGGCGATCTGGTGGTTCTGCAGATCGAAAACACTTACGAGGGGCAAATGAACATCGTGGACGGTTTGCCCCGCACCACCAAGCAGGAAAGCGGACACGGTTTCGGCCTGAGATCCATCCAGCGCATCGCGGAAAAGCACGGCGGGGGAATGTCCGTGCGCACCGAGGACGGAATCTTCAAGCTCAGTGTGTTTATGCGGCCGTGACGTGCGGCATCTTCGAAGCTTACGATCCCCCCCCGGCGGACAGCGTTCAGCGTCAAGGCTGTCGTGAACGGAGCAAGTACTCTGTTCACGACAGCTTTTTGTCGCAAATACAGGCTTTCGCTCTTTGCGCCGCATGCCGGTGTGTTCATGCCAAAGACCTTTTTTTCTCTTTTTTCCTATGTTATTCTTGAAACAAGTCTGGGTCGCCTTCGCGCGGCGCCCCGATCAGAGCGACCAAAATATCATACAAGGAGAATGGAACATGAAGAAATTCGTTGCCGTCGTCGCCACGCTGGCGCTGCTGCTGAGCCTGTCTCCCGCAGTCTTCGCCGAGGGCGACACCTACATCCCCGCTCCTTACGATCCGGCCGAGATTGACCCGACCGTGACCTACCTGGAGCCTGTGTTCTACGAAAACGAAGGCGGCCCCACCATTGGCGTCACCACCGTCGGTGTGATCGAATCCGAGGGTCTGTACTTCAAGGACAGCAACAACAACCAGGAGCTCGATCCCTTTGAGGACTGGCGTCTGGACGCCAAGGAGCGCGCGGCCGATATGGTCAGCAAGATGAGCCTGGAGGATCAGGCGGGCTTCGTGTTTAACGCCCTCGCCATCACGCCGGGTGTGCCCAAGCTCGACCTGGCCAAGAACGAGGACGGCAGCATCAACCCCGCCGCCATCGTCACCATCCTCGGCGAAGGCGAGGAGTCCAAGAACGCTTACGCAGCCGGCTTTGCGGGGCTCGACTCCTTTGTCATCAACGAACAGAAGGTTCGCGCCGGCGTGTACCGCGGCGGCCTGAACTTTGACGCTTCCACCGTTGCGCTCTACAACAACATCGTCACCGAGATGGCCGAGGCCGACGCCGCCCTGCGCGGTGTGCCCGCCATCCCCATGACCATCATCTCCAACCCCATCTCCGCCGGCTTCCCCGACGCGCAGGGTCTGGCCGCCGCCGCGATGGGCGATGGCAACTATGACGCAATCCGCGATTACGCCGAGGTCGATCGCCAGATGTGGGTCGCTCAGGGCATCAACGCCATGTACGGTCCCCAGGTTGACCTGATCACCGATCCCCGCTGGCCGCGCAACCTTGAGACCCTTACCGAGCGTCCCGAAGTGGCCGCCGGCATCATCACCGCGCTGGTCGAGGGTTACCAGAACGGTGAGGGCGGCATGAAGGAGGGCGCTGTCGCCCTGTCCGTCAAGCACTTCCCCGGCGACGGTTCCGCCGAGAACGGCTTTGAGTCCCACACCGCGCAGGGTCAGTGGCGTCTCTACCCCACCGAGGGTTCTCTGGAGAAGTACCAGCTCGTGGCCTTCCAGGCCGCCATTGACGCCGGCTGCGGCTCCATCATGCCCTGCTACTCCCGCGACGCGGCTGACGCCCGCTCCGTCGTGCAGAGCTACCGCGGTCACGAGGTCGCTGTCAACCAGCTCGGCTCCGCCTACAACGAGGAGATCATCACCACCCTGCTGCGCGACGTTATGGGCTTTGACGGCTACGTCAACACCGACTCCGGCATCGTCACCGGCCAGACCTTCGGTGTGGAAGACCTCTCCCTCACCGAGCGCTACGCCAAGCTCATCTCCGCCGGCTCTGACGCCATCGGCTCCGGCCTGCGCACCGACCTTGTGATCGAGGCCGTGGAGACCGGCGTTCTCCCCAAGGAGGATCTCGACCGCGCCAACGTCAACCGCGCGACCTCCATCTTCAAGCAGGGTCGCTTCGACAACCCCTACCTCGACTACCTGAAGGCCGACGAGGTTCGCGCCACCAATCTTGAAACCGCCGCCGGTCAGGCCAAGGAGCTCAACCAGAAGGCCGTTGTCCTGATGAAGAACCACGAGAGCGCGCTGCCTCTGGCCGCGAACGCCGGCACCAAGCTCTACATCGCTTCCTTCACCGCGGGCGGCGAGGACGAGGATATGCTCGCCTCTCTCACGGAGCTCTTTACCGCCCAGGGCTTCGAGATCGTTGACAAGGCCGCCGACGCCGAGGTCGCCTACTTCTATGTCCAGCCCAAGGGAACCACCTCCACCAACGGCACCGCCGCGGAGGGCGTTCTGAGCCTCGTTGAAGATTACGAGGTCGATGAGCGCGAGCTGTCCGGCGAAGGCGCCTTCGGTCAGGGCGTGACCGCCTCCCAGAAGAAGACCGGCGAGAAGATCGAAGTCACCACCCTGGCTGACGTTGACAAGCTCGCCAAGGCCGCCGACACCGTGCACGAAAACGGCGGCAAGGTCATTGCCACCATCGTGTGCACCTCTCCCTGGATCCTCACAAATCTTGAGCCCTACTGCGACGCGCTGCTGGCGCAGTACACCACCTCCGCCGCTTCCCTGCCCAACGCGCTCAGCGCCCAGCTCGATGTAATCACCGGCGCTTACCATCCCACCGGCAAGCTTGCCGTGACCATGGTCTCCTCCGAGGACGTGATCGCCCTGACCGAGACCACTCTCGCCGATGGCACCGTCGCCGAGATCTGCGCCTCTCCGAACGACGTTCCGGGCTACGACAAGGATCAGTACATTGATCCCGCCGTCCTCGCCAACGTGAGCGGCGGCAGCTACGCCTACTGCGACGCAGACGGCAACTACTACCTGTCCGGCTTTGGCCTGAGCTATTGATAAAAAATCCTCCCTCCGAACAGGGTATCCGTCCGGAGGGAGGATTCAGAACCGCAAGAACCCGCTGCCGACAGCGCGAACCGGTCGATCCGGTTGTCGGCAGCGGATTTTTTTATGGAGGAAGCGTATCAACTGCCAGGCGCCAAAAAACGGGCGCGTTGCAAAATGCGAAACAAATGCGAAAACCCTGGTTGCATCGTAGGGGAGGGCCTTGTGTCCCTCCCGGCGAACCAGAGCTCGTATAGCAAAGAAATGTTCGGCGAATTCGTACAATCTGCGAATTCGCCGAACATTTTCTCAAG
>CAJOCV010000008.1:21703-24053 GCA_905233785.1 uncultured Oscillospiraceae bacterium | reverse complement strand
CCCAATCTTTCGCGGCGAGGCGGCCGATCTCCTGCGCGTACTCCGGCATCTTCTTTTGCAGATACTCCGAAAGGCTCAGCGCTTCCCCCTTGTGTACCAACTCATAGAGGTGTACGTACAGCGCCGGGGCAGGGAGCGAAACGGTGGGGGAGAGCAGCGTCACGGTCTTGCCGATGCCGCCCTCGCCCTCGATCACAATGCTGTGGTTTTCCGGCTGCTCCCAGCTCTCCGCGATCAGCCCCCAGACCGATGCGGGCGCGTCCGTCTCCTCGCGCCGCCCCTTGGTCTCTATGTGGGGAAAGAGCCTCGGGTCAAGCTCGTCCGGCTGCATGAGTTTGAAGCTGGGGTGCTCCTTGCGCGTATCCGCCAGGAGCCGGTCGAGATAAGCCCAAAGCGCGGGGCCGTTTCCGTCGGAAAAATACTGATCCAGCCGCTCGGACAGGGTTTTCTTTTTATTGACAGAGGCGTCGAGCACCTTGCGCGCAAGCTCTGTGGCGCTGTAGAGGTCTGTACGGGAATCGAACTGTAACCCAGCGGGAACGACAAAGGGCCTTGTATACTTTGGCAGCGTATTTGTGATGGCGATGAAGTAGAAATGATAGCCGGAATACCCCTCGCTTTCTTTCAGAGATTCTTGAACCTTGTTCCGACGCGTCGTGCTCGAAACCTGCACAATGATGCGGTTTTCATTATCAACGAGGTCGATTCCCTTTGCGTTCTGCTCGATCCCGTTGGCGTTGCCGAGCCTCCAGTCAAAGAGCAGGTTCAAAAACTCCGAGTAAAAGGTCTCTGCGTGGATATTCAGCCCCTGCAAATTGAGGCAGTTTTCCCGCGCTACCGTCATGACCAGCTCGGTCAGCTTGTCCCGGATGTTGTTATAATATCGCTCGGCGTTGTTCTGAAAAGCCATACCCCTCACATCCTTCCCAGTGGCACTTTTTTCTATTATACCCATAATTCGACAGCTCCGTCAAGCGAGGGAAAACGCCTGGTGAATACAGAAAATGACGCTGAATCACTTGACAAACGGGATTTGTGTGATAAAATTACATAGACTGTGAAGAAAAAGAACCGAAAAGCCCGGCACTTCAGAGAGGGGTCGTTTGCTGTGAGATCCTGTGCCCGCCTTCGGCGGCCGTTTCCGAGTCACCCCGTGAGGAGCGGGGCGTAAGTCTGCGTTAAAGACGCTTGAGATATTGCATTTGCAAGAATCAGGGTGGTACCGCGAATTCAACTTCGCCCCTGTAAAGGGGCGAAGTTATCTTTTTTTCTGGAGGAAACCATGGAAAAATACGGACTGAACCAACTGCGTGAGATGTTTCTCAGCTTTTTTGAGACAAAGGATCATCTTCGTCTGCCGAGCTTCTCGCTGATTCCCCAGGGGGATGCAAGCCTCTTGCTCATCAACTCCGGCATGGCGCCGATGAAGCCCTATTTCAAGGGCGAGCAGGAGCCGCCGCGCCACCGCGTCTGCACCTGCCAGAAGTGCATTCGCACCGGCGACATTGAGAACATCGGCAAGACCGCCCGCCACGGCACCTATTTTGAGATGCTGGGCAACTTCTCCTTCGGCGACTACTTCAAGCATGAGGCCATCGCCTGGAGCTGGGAGTTTCTGACTTCCCCCAAGTGGGTGGGGCTTGATCCGGAGCGCCTCTATCCCTCCGTGTATGTGGACGACGACGAGGCCTGGAACATCTGGCATGACGAGATCGGCATCCCCGCCGAGAAGATTTTCCGCTTCGGCAAGGAGGACAACTTCTGGGAGCACGGCGCGGGTCCCTGCGGCCCCTGCTCGGAGATTTACTACGACCGCGGCGAGAAGTATGGCTGCGGCAAGCCCGGGTGCACCGTGGGCTGTGACTGCGACCGCTATATCGAGGTCTGGAACAACGTCTTCTCCCAGTTCGATAACGACGGCGAGGGGCATTACACGGAGCTCAAGCAGAAAAACATCGACACCGGCATGGGGCTTGAGCGCCTTGCCGTCGTCTGCCAGGACGTGGACTCCCTCTTTGACGTGGACACCGTGATGAACATCACCCACAAGGTCAGCGACCTGACCGGCGCGTTCTACGGCCAGAGCCATCAGAAGGACGTGTCGCTTCGTGTCATCACCGACCACATCCGTTCCGCCACCTTCATGATCTGCGACGGCGTGCTGCCCTCCAACGAGGGGCGCGGCTACGTGCTGCGCCGTCTTCTGCGCCGCGCCGCGCGTCACGGGAAGCTGCTGGGCGTGAACAAGCCCTTCCTCTTCGAGGTCGTGGACACGGTGGTGCATGAAAACGAGTGCCAGTACCCCGAGCTGCGGGAGAAGCAGGCCTATATCACCCGCGTCATCAAGACG
>CAJOCV010000008.1:0-21619 GCA_905233785.1 uncultured Oscillospiraceae bacterium | reverse complement strand
TTCTCCGGCGCCGACGCCTTCAAGCTCTATGACACCTACGGCTTCCCGGTCGATCTGACGGTTGAGATGTGCGCCGACGAGGGCATGAGCGTAGACGAGACCGGTTTCAAGGCGCTCATGGAGGAACAGCGCGTTCGTGCCCGCAAGGCCAGAGAGGCGCTGGGCGACCTCGGCTGGGCCGGGCTTGAATTCGGCAAGGACATTCCCGAGACCGTGTTCGAGGGCTATGACAAGCAGAGCGTGGAGGCAAAGGTACTCGCCATCGTCGCCGACGGCGAGCTTCGCGAGGAGATCACCGCAGGAACCGAGGCCATCCTTGTGCTGGACCGCACGGTGCTCTACGCCGAGATGGGCGGCCAGGTGGGCGACCACGGAAAGCTCACGGCGGACGGGCTCTGCTTCAAGGTCAATGATGTGCAGAAAAATAAGGGCGGCAAGTTCATGCACTACGGCAGGCTGGAGTCCGGCGATCTGAAGCTGGGCGACACTGTGACGGCGAGCTACTGCGAAAAGCGGCGTTCCGCCATCGCAAGAGCCCACAGCGCGACGCACCTGCTGCAGCGCGCCCTGCGGGACGTGCTGGGCGATCATGTGCACCAGGCGGGCTCTCTTGTCGAGCCGGACTTTTTGCGCTTTGACTTTACGCACTTCTCCGCCGTCACGTCCGAACAGCTCCGTGAGGTCGAGGACGCCGTGAACGAGGCGATCCTCGCGGGCTATGATATTAACGTCAAGGAAATGCCCATCGCGGAGGCCCGTGCCGCCGGCGCTACCGCCCTCTTCGGTGAGAAGTACGGCGACGTGGTGCGCGTGGTGAGCATGTCGGATTACAGCGTGGAGCTTTGCGGCGGGACGCATCTGACGAACACCGCGAAGGCCGGCGCCTTCCACATCTCCTCCGAGGGCTCTGTCGCCTCCGGCGTGCGCCGCATCGAGGCTACCACCGGCTTCAAGACCATGCAGCGCCTGCACGACGACATTGACGCGATCAACGCGGTTGCCGCGCTCTTCAAGGCCAATCCCAACGATATGCTCTCGAAGGTCGAGCAGCAGGCAAACGAGCTCAAGGAGGCCAGGCGCCTCATCCAGCAGTACAAGGACAAGGAATCCGCCGGCGGCGCCGACACGCTGCTGCGCTCCGCCAAGGACGTGGGCGGACTCCATGTTGTGACCGCGCAGGTCGAGGGTGACGCCAACGCCTTGCGCAAGCAGGGCGACGCGCTGCGCGACAAGGACGCCGCGGTGGTTGCCGTTATGGCTGCCGTGAACGGCGGGAAGATCACCTTCCAGTGCGTCTGCGGCAAGGAGGCTGTCGCCAGGGGCGTCAAGGCGGGCGACATCATCCGCACCATCACCGCCATCGCGGGCGGCAAGGGCGGCGGCAAGCCCGATTCCGCCATGGGCGGCGGCAACGACGTGAGCAAGCTCCAGGACGCGCTGGGCGCGGTCGAAGGGCTTGTTGCGGAAAAATGCTAAGGAGTGTTGAGCATGAGAGACGAAAACTGCCTGTTTTGCAAAATCATCGCGGGGGAGATCCCCAGCGCCAAGGTCTACGAGGATGAAGACGTGTTCGCCTTCCGGGACATCAATCCCCAGGCGCCTGTTCACGTGCTGGTCGTACCCAAGGAGCATGTCTGCTGCGCCGCCTGCGTGACCGAGGAAAACTCCCGCGTCGTCGCCAAGTGCTTTGAGGCAATCGCCAAAATCGGCAAGGCCGAGGGCTTGGAGAGCGGCTACCGCGTCATCAACAACTGCGGCGAGGACGGCGGTCAGAGCGTGATGCACCTGCACTTCCATCTGATCGGCGGGAGAAAGCTGGGCGAGAAAATCATCTGACAGAAAGAGAAACATCCGCAGAGGCGTATCCTTCTGCGGATGCTTTCGTAAGAGGAGGGGAGCGGTATGCGGAAACTGGCGATCGTCTGCTGTTCGTTTTCGGCGGCGGTGTTTCTGGCAGTGTACCTGCTCCCTTTTCGCTTCGTGCTTCTGACGGCCGGACTTCTGGGCGCGCTTGGCATCTTCGTGCTGCTGACAAAGCGGCTGTGGCTGCGTCCCTACGCGCTGGCGCTTCTCGGCGCGGCGCTGGGGCTGAGCTGGTTTTTCCTGCGCGATTTGCAGACCGTGGTTCCGGCGCGTCTTCTCAACGACAGTACACGGGAGATCACGGCGCGGGTTCTGGAGTATCCCGAGGAATACGACAGCTATTGCCGTTTGACGGCGCGGATCGAAAACGAGGAGCTTCCCCGCGTGAACGCGTTGGTCTATGACACGCGCAAGCGCCTTCTCTCCGCGTGCCCCGGTGACACGCTGCGCTTTGAGGCGAGGCTTTCCGGGGCGGAAGAGCTGTTCGGCGAGCAGAGCAGGCGCTATCACGCGCGGGATATCTATTGCAAGCTCTACGTGCTTTCAGAGCCGATGCTTGTGGAGAAAGCGCCGCCCGGCGCGCAGCTTCCGGTCCGTATTCGTCAGGCGCTGCTGACGCGCCTCGAGGAAATCTTTCCCGCGGATGTGACCGCGTTTATGAAGTCCCTGCTCCTGGGGGATAAGAGCGAACTGTATCGTGACGAGGAGCTGTATCTGGCGCTGAGCCGCGCCGGGAATATGCACGCCCTCGCGGTTTCCGGGCTGCACATCGCCTATCTGATCGGCATGGTTCAGCTTGTTCTGGGCAGAGGACGTCTGAGCTCGCTGCTGTGCATTCCGCTTGTCTGGTTTTTTGTGCTGGTCACAGGCGGCAGCCCCTCTGCTGTGCGCGCCGCCGTGATGCAGAGCCTGCTGCTTCTGGCGCCGCTGCTGCGGCGGGAAAACGATCCGCCTACCTCGCTCTCCTTCGCCCTGACGCTTATTTTGCTGCAAAATCCCCGCGCCGCGGCCGACGTGGGTCTTCAGCTCTCCTTCGCCGCCATGGCGGGAATCCTGTGCTTCGGGGAGGGGCTTGGCAACAGCCTCGTCTCGCACCTGGCGAAGGGGCGGATCGGAAAACACCTGAGAAAGCCTGCGGCGGCGCTCGCGGCGGCGCTTGCGGTGCTGCCCTTTACGGTTCCGCTTCTGGCGCTGCACTTCGGATACGTATCGCTGGCCGCGCCGATTTCCGCCGTGCTGTGCTATCTTGCAATTTCACTCTGCTTCTGCCTGGGCTATACGGCCTGCCTGTGCTCGCTGCTGTGTATGCCGCTCGGCATCGAAATTGCCCGGATCGCGGCCTGGCTTGCGCGTTATCTCGCGCTCGTTTCCCGGCTGATCGCCCGCGCTCCATTTTCGGTCGTATATACGGAGTTTCGCTGGTTTCTGCCATGGCTCGTGCTTGTATATTTGCTGTTTGCGGTTTTTCACTTTCTTCCGCTCAGGCGTGGGGAAAGGCTGCTGCTTCCGGCGCTGCTCGCGCTTCTTACGCTCATGCTGCTGACGACGACGGAGCGGATACGCTATGAAAGAGACGCGTATTTCAGCGTGTTGGACGTTGGGCAGGGACAGTGCCTCTGCGCGATGTACGGGGGCGGAACCGTCCTGATCGACTGCGGGAACCGGATGGCCGCTGAGAACGCGGGCGAGCTCGCCGGGCGCTTTCTGCTCGCGCGCGGGAGAGAAAGTGTTGACGCGCTGATTCTGACGCATTTTGACACGGATCACCTGAACGGCGTGTCCATGCTGATGCATATGCTGCCGGTGAAACGGCTGATCCTGCCCGCCGACGCGCCGGATGAAACGGGAGGCCTGGCGGACATCCTGGAGCTGGCGGCGCGGAAGAAGATCCCGGTCGAGGTGCTGGAAAAGGACGCCGTGCTGCGCTGCGGAAGACTTCGGATCGAGCTTTTTGCGCCGCTGACACACGGCGAGAGCAATGAGAGCGGACTGTTTGCCCTGCTGCATTTCCTGCGCTATGACGTGATCGTGACAGGCGACGCTTCCGCGGACACGGAGCGCCGATTTCTGCTTCATGCGCTTCCGCTCGACAGTGAGCTTCTGATCGCCGGGCACCACGGCGCCCAAGGCTCCTCCGCCGGGGAACTGCTGTCACTCTCAGGCGCGGATACGGCGATCATCAGCGTGGGCTTTAACACTTACGGTCAGCCAGCGCCGGAAACGCTTGCGCGATTGGACGAAAACGGCTATACTGTGTTCCGAAGCGACAGGGACGGCACGGTTACTCTGCACATCGAGGAAAGCTATGGCAAAAAAGAACGCAAAAGACGAAGCAAAGCTCAATTTCGCGGCGGAGGTTCGCGCCTTGAAGGAGCGCGGGCCGGAACGCTTATACCTTCTCTGGGGGCCGGAGGACTATCTGCGTGAGCAGTATCTGCTGACGCTCAAAAAGCTCTGCCTGCCGGAGGGGGAGGACAGCTTCAGCTACAAGCGCATAAACGGCCCGGAGCTGGATGTGCGGGCGCTTGCGCAGGCTGTGGACGCCGTGCCCTTTTTGACCGAGCGCAGTCTTGTCGAGGTGCGGGACGCGGAGCTGAACCGCATCGACGAGCCGGAGAAGCTGCTCACGCTCCTGCGGGACATCCCGGACTACTGTACGCTGGTCTTCGTGCAGAACGCCCGCTTTGAGCCGGACGGAAGGCTCAAGCTCATAAAGGGCATCCGCGGCCTGGGACGGGAGCTGAAGTTCAGCCAGGCCTCCCAGGGGCAGCTTATTGACTGGATTCTCCGGCGATTCGCGGCGCTGGGCAAGAGCGCGGAGCTGGACGCCATTCAGAGGCTGATTTTCATCAGCGGGGATTTGATGAACCGGCTGATCCCGGAGATCGAGAAAATCGCGGCTTACACGCGCGGCGAGAGGGTGACGGTCTCCGACGTGGAGGCCGTGGCGAATCATATCCCGGAGGCGGTGATCTTCGATATGACGGATTTCATCGCGCAGAGGAAGTACAACGCCGCGCTCGCCGTCCTGGCGGAACTGCTGGCGGATAAAAGCAACGAGCCGATCCCCATCCTCGCTCTGCTGGGAACGCAGATGCGCAAGCTCTACGCCGCGCGTCTTGCGATTGAGCGGGGGCTTGGGACGAAGTTTCTGATGGACGTGTGCGCGCTCAAGTATGATTTTCTTGCGACAAAGCTGCTGCAGTCCGCGCGAGGCTTTACGCTTGCGCAGCTTCGGCGGGCGGTGGAGCTCTGCGCGGAGGCGGATTATAAAATCAAAAGCAGCTCCTTTGACGACAAAGAGCTGCTGACAGAGACTGTGCTGCGGATCGCGGCGGGGGAAGACCATGCGTGAGGTGCGGGAGGTCATTGTTGTGGAGGGGCGCTATGACAGCAACGCCCTGAGCCAGACGGTAAAGGCCGTGATTCTGGAGACCGCGGGCTTTGGCGTGTTCAACGACAGGCAGAAGCAGAAGCTCCTGCGCACACTGGCCGAAAAGCGCGGGCTCATCGTGCTGACAGATTCCGACGGCGCGGGCTTTGTGATCCGCAGCTTCCTCCGCTCCTGCGTCGATCCCCGATTGGTCAAGCACGCCTACATCCCGGATGTTTACGGGAAGGAGCGGCGCAAGAGCAAGCCCTCGAAAGAGGGCAAGCTCGGCGTGGAGGGCATGCCCCCGGAAATCCTGCTCGAGGCACTCCGCCGCGCGGGCGCGACCTTCGTTGGGGAGGAGGCGACGCAGTCCGGACAGCCCATCACGAAAACCGATCTGTACCGCCTTGGCTTGAGCGGGGGAGAGGGCAGCCGGGAAAAGCGCCTTGCGCTCTTAAAAGCGCTCGATCTGCCGGAGCGCCTGACGGCAAACGCCCTGCTTGATGTTTTAAACGCCATAATGAGCCGGGAAGAGTTTATACGATTCGTTATTTCGATTGCAAATAGTCCTCCACGCAGGGAGGGATGAGAACCGCCGCGAGCAGCGCAAGCTCCGCGAACTCGTTGAGAGTCAGCGCGAGCTGATACAGGCGGAAGCCGCCGCGCACATCGCCGTCCCAGCCGATCAGCAGCAGCAGGCAGCACAGCAGCAGCCAGCAGCAGAGCTGCAGACAGCGCCGGAATATGTACCAGGCGGCGGGCTTCATCGCGGCCATTCGCAAAAACACCGCGCGTACTTTCATAAGCGATCACCTCGTTGAAAGTATAGCGCGGTGTTCTTTCCTTTTCAACGGACAAGTTTTTCCGATGCTGGGAGAAGCGGGCGTGATTGGAAGAGAGTCTCATAGCTTCGTCCATTGTGTCACGGAGCGCCCTGACGGATTCGGGGGGGCGCCCGCAGCGGGGAAGGCGCGGCGCAGGAGGCGTATTGTGCGGTGTTGCCTTAGCGTTTTGCCCGCTTTAGCCCCAAGCCGGTCTCCGACGTCAGCACCGAGACGAAAATCAGCGCAAAGCCGATCAGGAGCCTTCCCGTAATCCGCTCGTGATAGAAAATCAAAGATGTCAACGTGCCGAAGACGGATTCGAGCGTCATGATGACGGCGGCGGTGGAGGAGGGGGTGTACTTCATGCCCCAGGCCTCAAGAAAAAAGCTGAGTCCGGTACACACAAGCCCCATGTAGGCGATGCTGAACCAGGCGGCGGGCGGGACTTGTACGGGCGGGGGCTCCAGGGGCAGCGCGCCTGCCCAGCATACAAGCGCCGCCGCGGCGAATTGCAGCACCGAGAGACTCAGCGCGTCGCCCTCCTCGCCGCCGTATTCCTCCACGACGATGATCTGCAGCGCGTAGAACAGCCCGCAGGAGAGTGTCAGCGCGTCACCGCTGTTAAAGCCGCCCTCGCCGCCGCCGAGGGAAACGAAGCCGATCCCGGCGAGACAGAGCAGCGCGCCGAGGATATGCTGCAATTTTGGCTTTCTGCGATAAATGCCCCAGGCGAGAAAGGGAACCATCACACAGTATACCGCGGTCAGGAAAGCGTTTTTGCCGGGGGTGGTGTAGCGCAGACCGTAGGTTTGCAGGATGTAAGCCGCCGCAAGGCAGAGTCCCATGAGAATGCCGCCGCGCTTTTGCCGCGGGCTCAATTGAAAAAGACGCTTTCCGGCAAAAAGCCCCAGCATCAGCGTCGCCGTGGTAAAGCGGATCGCGAGGATCCAGAGCGGCCCTACGCTGTCAAGCGTGTTCTTGAGGATTACAAATGAGGTGCCCCAGAGCAGCGCGGTCGTGAAAAGCGCGGCTCTCCCGGCGATGGAGTGGGAACGTGTTTTCATGCTTTCGTCATATGGAGCGCGGCCGCGCGCAGCATCAGCTTTTTGACGCCGCCCTGGTCAAACTGGATCTCAATCAGATAGTCCCCGCCCATGGGGGTCATTTTTGTGAGCGTTCCGGCGCCGAAAGCCTTGTGCTGCACCCGGTCGCCCACCGCAAAGGCGGGTGACTGTGCCGCGCTCTTGGGCGCGCTGGGCGCCGCGACGGCGTGGGGCTTCGGCTCGGGCGGGCGCTTGCGTCGGTAGGGGTTCTCCTGCCGCTGCTCCCGGTAGCCGTACCCCTTGGGAAGGTTCTTCTTGATATGCTCCTCCGGGATTTCGTCCACAAAGCGGGAGATACGGTTTGCGGTCGTGCGTCCGAAAAGCATACGCTGCCGGGCGCAGCTTACATAGAGCCGGCGCTTGGCGCGCGTGATCGCGACGTAGCAGAGCCTGCGCTCCTCCTCCATCTCGTCCGGCTCGCCGATGGCGCGCATACCGGGGAAGATGCCCTCCTCGGCACCGATGAGGAACACCGTGGGAAACTCCAGACCCTTGGCGCTGTGCATGGTCATCATCACCACGCTGTCGGAATCCTTATCGTAGTTATCGAGGTCGGTGTAGAGCGCAACGTTGGCAAGATAGCCCTCCAGCGTCAGATCGCCGGATTCCTTCATGTAGGAGAGCATGGAGCTTTTGAGCTCCCTGATGTTTTCAGCGCGGGTCTGATCCTTTTCGTCCGTGGAGCTCTCCAGCGACAGGAGATAGCCGGTCTTCTCCAGCAGCTCGTCATAGACGGAATCGGGAGGATTGACTTCGGCAAAAGCGCGAAGCTCCTCGATCATCTGCGCAAACTGCCGCAGCTTGACGGCGGGGCGTGTCAGCTCGACATAGCGGTCAGCCTGCCGCAAAATCTCGAACATGCTGCAATGCTGCTCTGCCGCGAGCTGCCGCACCAGCTCGATGCTGCGCTCACCGATGCCGCGAGGCGGGCTGTTGATGATGCGCGCAAGGCGCAGATCGTCCGCCGGGGTGCAGATGACGTTTAAGTAAGAGAGCATGTCCTTGATTTCTGCGTGGTCAAAAAAGCGCAACCCGCCGACAACGCGGTAGGGGATGCCGTTGCGCTTGAAGGCAAATTCGAGCTGGCTGGCCTGGGCGTTCATGCGATAGAGCACCGCGTGATCCCGCCAATTGGCGCCCGCGCTGAAATCCGCGAGGATTTTGGAGGCCACAAACTGCGCCTCCTCATGCTCGTTCTCGGCGCAGTAGAGCTCGATGGGCGCGCCCTCTCCGGCATTCGTCCAAAGCTCCTTGCCCTTGCGGGAAAAGTTGTGGCGGATGACGGCGTTGGCAGCGTCGAGGATATGGCCGGTGCTGCGATAGTTCTGCTCCAGCCGGATCGTACGGCACTGGGGGTACTGGCTCTCGAAGGAGAGGATGTTCTCAATGGTCGCGCCGCGGAACTTGTAGATGCTCTGATCGTCGTCACCGACGACGCAGATGTTGCCGGAAGCGCCCGCGAGGGTGGAGGCCAGCAGATACTGCAGGTGGTTTGTGTCCTGATACTCGTCGATGAGCACATACTGAAAGCGCCGCTGCCAGTAACTGCGGCACTCCTCGTCCTCCAGCAGAAGCTTGACCGTAAAGGCGATCAGATCGTCAAAATCCATCGCGTTTGCGGCAAACAGACGGCGCATGTATTCTTCGTAGACCTGGCCGATTTTGTTCTTTCGCGCGTCGCCGCTCATTTTGGCCTGCGCCTGATATGCCTTCGGACTGAGCTGGGCGTCCTTGGCGCGGCTGATCTCCGCGAGCACCGCACGTGGAGGATAGCTCTTCTCGTCCAGATCCATGTCCTTCAGGATGCGCTTCATCAGGCTCTGGCAGTCGGCGGTGTCGTAGATGGAAAAGCTGCTCGTGAAGCCCAGCCGCTCCGCGTCCCGGCGCAGGATGCGCACACAGGCGGAGTGGAAGGTACAGGCCCAGATGTCGTTTGCCGCCTCCCCAAGCATCCGCTCCAGGCGATCCTTCAATTCGCCGGCGGCTTTGTTGGTGAAGGTGATGGCTAAAATGCGCCAGGGGGCTACGGGATCGAGCGCGGCGAGCTGCTGCGCCTCCTGCCCGCCCGCTTCCAGAATGCGAAGCTGCGCCTCGTCCGCGTTTGCGGGTACTTCCTCGGAATCCCCGGCCCTGCCGTATTTTAAAAGGTTTGCGATGCGGTTGATGAGCACCGTGGTCTTGCCGCTGCCTGCGCCCGCGAGGATCAGCAGGGGGCCTTCGGTGGCCATAACGGCCTCGATCTGCCGATCGTTGAGATCGGCAAAGTCAGCGCGCACGACGGCTTTGCGTGCGGCGACATATCGTTTTTCAAAATCGTTCATCATGTGGGGGATTGTATCACATTTTTCCTTCCTGTACAAGCCTTAAGAAATGTTAAGTCACGCCTGTCTTGCCATTTGTGCGGACTTCGTGTATAATAATTTTTATTCTGAAGAAGGGGATGGAAAAGAATGGACGAACAAATCCTTCAGCTTAAAAACTGGGTGGCGGAATGTGACAACATCGTGTTCTTCGGCGGCGCGGGCGTCAGTACCGAGAGCGGCATCCCCGACTTTCGGAGTGTGGACGGCCTGTACAACCAGAAGTGGCGCTATCCGCCGGAGACGATCCTGAGCCACAGCTTTTTTGAAGCAAACCCCGAGGAGTATTACCGCTTCCACCGCGAGAAGCTGGTGATCGAAGGCGTCAAGCCCAACCGCGCCCATCTCCGGCTGGCGGAACTCGAAAAAGAGGGGAAGCTGCGCGCCGTCGTGACGCAGAACATCGACGGGCTGCACCAGGCCGCCGGGAGCGAGAACGTGCTGGAGCTGCATGGGAGCATCCTGCGCGCCTACTGTTCCCGCTGCCGCCGCGCCTATAGCGCGGAGCGGATGAACAAGGGTACCGGTGTTCCGCGCTGCTCCTGCGGCGGCGTGATCCGCCCGGACATCGTCTTGTATGAAGAGCCGCTGGATCAGGACATCATGCGCGCCGCTATCGACTATATCCGCAAGGCGGAGATGCTGATTGTCGGCGGAACATCGCTGAACGTCTATCCCGCCGCGGGGCTGATCCACTATTATCAAGGCAAAAAGCTTGTGCTGGTCAACCGGGGCAAGACCGCTTACGACAATTACGCCGATCTGGTGATCCATCAGAACATCGGCGAGGTATTCAGCGAGATTTAAGGAGAGAATATGAAAAAAGGAAAGCTCATCGTGCTCGAGGGCATCGACGGCAGCGGGAAATCCGCCCAATACCGACGGCTGTGCGCACGAATGGAAAAGGACGGAATCGAGTATAATCACATTGTGTTCCCGCGCTATGACAAAGAGAGCAGCGCGCTCATCCGCATGTATCTGGCCGGCGAGTTCGGAACCCACCCGTTGGATGTGAACGCGTATACCGCCTCCACCTTCTACGCGGTGGATCGCTTTGCGGCCTACCGCACCGATTGGGGCGGAATTTACGAGAACGGCGGCCTGATCCTCTCTGACCGCTACACGACCTCCAACGCCGTGCATCAGGGCTCGAAGCTCTCAGACGCGGAGCTGCCGGCATTTTTCGCGTGGCTGAGCGATCTTGAGTACACGAAGATGGGACTTCCGAAGCCCGATCTCGTGCTCTATCTTGAAAGCAGCGTGGAGACCTCCCTGGCCAGGATGCGCCGCCGTCAGGAGAAGACCAATACCAAGGCCGACATCCACGAGCGGGATACAGCGTACCTGGAGCGCTGCCTGCACACCGCGGACATGGCGGCGGATTTCTACGGCTGGACACGCATCGCTTATCTGAAGGACGGCGTGGAGCGTGAGCTGGACGAAAAGAACGACGAAATCTATCGTATCATCAGGGAGAGACTGTAACAAAACGAGCGCAAGCCGCGTTTCACGGTCGGGTGACAGAGGAATAAAAAGGGGCTTCCGTAGAAGCCCCCGAGGAGTGCCGCGCGATCAGTTGCAGCCGCAGCCGCAGCCGTTGTTGTCGCAGCCGCAGCCGCAGCCGTTGCCACAGCCGTTGCCGCAGCCGTTGCCGCAGCCGAGGACGATAATCAGGAGAATGATGATCCAGAGGGTGTTGTTGTTGCAGCCGTTGCAAAACATGATGTGTCCTTTCTCCGCGTTTCATTTCACAGCCGCGCGTTTGCGGATCGAACGGCGGCCTTATCGCTGCGCTCTGCGCGGTTGACCCGCGCTCATGCCATCTTATGCGCTGGACGCTCTGCGCGTTCCCGGCCGTCTTTTATGCAAGGAGAACCCATATGGCCCATGAATATGACAAAATCGACGAGGCATTTCGCGAAGCGGAAGCGCGAAGCCGAAAAAGAAGCGCCGCGTCCGGCACGGACAGGAACGGACGGGAGAAAAGCGGAAGCTTACGCAGCGTGGATAAGCTGCTGATCGACGAGACCGGCGAGGAGGCGTATAATTACACCGGGGACGAGACCTCCGAGCGGGATTACCGCCCCATCCGGCAGAGCCATGAGTACCGTTCCGGCTGCCTCGGCGGGATCATGTACTTCGTCTTCATCTTCTGCGTCGGCATCGTACTGGCCTGCCTGACCTGGATGGCGGCAAGCGATATGCTGGCACTCAACAAAACGCCCTTTACCACGACAGTGACGCTGCCCATGACCATCTTCAGCTCCGAAACCGTGGACACCTTTGATGAGGACGGCGTGAAGACCGGCACCAAGCGCGTCACCCACGCGGATATGAACTATGTCTCCGGCGCCCTCAAGGAGGCCGGGCTTATTGAATACCGCTGGCTGTTTGAGATGTTCAGCCGCTTTTCCCATGCCGATACCAAAATCAAGCCCGGCGAGTACGAGCTGCGCAGCACCTTTGATTATCGCGCGCTGGTACAGAATATGCGCCCGGGCGCGGGCGGCGCCGTGACGGTCTCCGTCACGTTCCCGGAGGGCTACAGTATGCGGCAGATTTTCCTGCTGCTGGAGGAGAAGGGCGTGGCCAACTACGACGATCTGATGAACGCCGCGGCCGACTACGGCTTCAACTACGATTTCCTGGGCGAGCAGGAGCCGGGGGAGGCCAACCGACTCGAGGGCTATCTCTTCCCGGACACCTATGAGTTCTACGTCGGAATGCAGGCCTCCAGCGCGATCAACAAGTTCCTGGAAAACTTCCACTACCGCATGACGGCGGAGCTTTTGCAGCGAATGGAGGAGCGCGGACAGAGCGTCAAGGAGGTCATTACCGTCGCCTCCATGATCGAGAAGGAGGCCGCGAACGACAGCGAGCGCGGCACCATTGCCTCGGTCATCTATAACCGTCTGCGCGCGGGCATGCCGCTCGGCATCGACGCGACGACGCTCTATCTCTATCCTGAGCACGAGGGAGCGCCCACCGCCGCGATGCTGGAGGAGGACAGCCCCTACAACACCCGCCTCTATACCGGGCTTACGCCGACGCCGATCTGCAATCCGGGGCTGAGCTCGATCCGCGCCGCGCTGTATCCGGAGAACACAAGCTTCTACTATTACGCCCTGGATACCGCTACGGGGCTGCACAGGTTCTTTACGAATGCTTATGAATTCAACAATTTTGTCGCAACCCAAAGCTATTGAAAAGCTTGAGCTTTTAAGCCCCGCGGGGGATATGGAACGGCTGAAAATGGCCGTCCTCTACGGGGCGGACGCGGTATATCTCGCGGGAAGGCGCTTCGGGATGCGCGCCGCTGCGGTCAACTTCCCGGATGAAAAGCTGCGGGAGGCGGTCGCTTACGCCCACGCACGCGGCGTAAAGGTCTATGTGACCTGCAACACCCTCCCGCGGGAGGATGAGCTGCGGGAGCTGCCGGAGTACCTGGCCTTTTTGCAGGACGCGGGGGCGGACGCCTTTATCATCGCAGACCTCGGCGTGCTGGAGCTGGCCAAGCAATACGCGCCGCGGGTTTCCCGCCATGTGAGCACCCAGTTCGGCGTTTTGAACAGCGCCGCGGCAAACGCGCTCTATGCCCTCGGCGCCGATACCGTCGTGCTCGCGCGGGAGACGCCGCTTGCGGACATTCGGAAAATCCGCGCCAATACCCCGGCGGAGCTTCGCATCGAGGCCTTTGTGCACGGGGCGATGTGCGTGTCCTTTTCCGGCCGCTGCCTGCTGTCCAATTATCTCACCGGTCGGGACGCCAACCGCGGCCAATGCGCCCAGCCCTGCCGCTGGAAGTACCATCTGGTGGAGGAGACAAGGCCGGGGCAGTATTTTGAGATCAGCGAGGACGGCGGCACGCACATTATGAACTCGCGTGACATGTGCATGATCGAGCATATCCCGGAGCTCATCGACGCAGGCGTGACGAGCTTCAAGATCGAGGGGCGCATGAAGTCGGCTTACTACACCGCCGTGGTCACCAACGCCTACCGCCACGCCATTGACGCGGCGATAAAAGGGGAGAGGCTTGACCCGGATTGGGTGCATGAAACCGACATGGTGAGCCACAGACCCTATACTACGGGCTTCTACTTCGGCGAGCCGGGGCAGTATTACCCGGACGCCATGTATTTCACCGAGGCTGACGTCGTGGCGGTGGTGGAGGACTGCGCAGAGAACGGAGACGCCCTGCTGACCCAGCGAAACAAGTTTTCCGCCGGCGATGCGCTGGAGCTGCTCGCGCCCGGGGAAAAGCCCCTTGCCTTTTCGGCGGACGCGCTCTGTGACGAGCAAGGGGAGCCGATCGAAGATACGCGCCGCGCCATGATGCCCTTTCGCATGAGGCTGCCGATGCGCGTGCCCGCGGGAG
This sequence comes from uncultured Oscillospiraceae bacterium, assembly GCA_905233785.1. Lineage (GTDB taxonomy): Bacteria > Bacillota > Clostridia > Oscillospirales > Oscillospiraceae > Limivicinus. Next base: position 7,718 of record CAJOCV010000008.1, on the reverse strand, counting down.
CAATCGTCAGAAAATGCCGCTGAATCGCTCGGCTTTTATGAGCGATCCCCTTGCGTTGAGCGCCGCGTTCCGTTTACGAAGGACAAGAGAAAAAACACGACAAGCAGGAGTAAAAGACTGCCTGCTTTGTCGTGCTTTTTTATTATCCGCTTGCAATGTTTCCCTTGTCTGATAAAATAATTCAGGCGCTGGGAATTTTTGTATTACCCGGGTGGATCAAGCATATGATCGGCGCTTACTTCATTTTATGAAGGAGAATAAAACAATCAATATTGACATTTTTTCAGAAGGGGACTATAATAATTTTGTTAAAAGTGTTGAAATAACGGCTTTCCCGGTCTGTGACCGTCGAAAATAAAAATCATAAAGGAGGAAGCAAAATGAAGAAAGTCTTAGCAATGATCCTGGCTCTGATCCTGGTGATCGCGCTGGCAGCGCCCATGGCCTACGCCGCCGCCCCCATGGAGGAGCTGATCGCCGCCGCCAAGGAGGAAGGCGAGCTCGTCGTCTACGGCTCCTGCGAGGAAGAGTATCTCGCCGCCGCGTGCGAGAACTTCCAGAAGCTCTACGGCATCAAGACCAGCTATCAGCGCCTGTCCACCGGCGAAGTTCCCGCGAAGATCGAGGAGGAGAACGGCAAGCCCTCTGCCGACGTGTGGTTCGGCGGCACGAACAACCCCTATGACGGCCTGGCTGCCAAGGGCTTCCTGGATAACTCCTATGAGCCCATCAACGCCTCCCATCTGATGAAGGATCTCTACAAGGATCCCGACGGCTACTGGTATGGCATCTACACCGGCCTGCTCGGCTTCATGGTGAACACCGATGAGCTCGAGCGCCTGGGTCTCGAAGCGCCCCAGAGCTGGGACGATCTGCTCAAGCCCGAATACAAAGGGCTGATCTGGCTCTCCAACTACAAGACCGCCGGTACCCCGAAGCTGGTTGCCAACCTCATGATCCAGCTCAAGGGCAAGGAAGACGGCATCCAGTACCTCGTTGACCTCGACAAGAACGTTCAGGTCTACACCAAGTCCGGCTCCGGCCCGTCCAAGAACGTCGGCACCGGTGAGTGCGTGATCGGCATCGGCTTTTTGCACGACGGCATCACCCAGATCGTCGATAACGGCTATGAGAACGTCGGCCTCGTCGTTCCGCAGGACGGCACGGCCTGTGAGATCGGCCCCGTGGCGATCTTCAAGGGCGCGGCTCACCTCAACGCTGCGCGCCTGTTCATGGAGTACGCGCTGAGCCCCGATTGTGTGGAGCTCGCCGCACAAAACGGCTCTTACCAGTTCCTGGTAATCGACAACGCCGAGCAGCCTGCTGCCGCGGCAGACTTCGGCCTCGATCCCAGCCTCGTGTGGGACGGCTATGACTTCGCCGCCGCCAAGGAAGACACCGACGCGAACGTGGAGGCCGTCATGGCCGCCATCGAAGCCGCCGGCGCCGACGTGAGCGAGGGCAGATTCCAAACCTCGTGAGGTTTGGAAGTGAAAAGTGAATAACGAAAAGTGAAAAGTTAAGGGTTCCCCTTCGGGGATGAAGCAGAATCGTCGCGAAGCGACACCACATCTTATCGCTATTCTCTCTTCACGCTTCTCTATTTCAGCACCGCGAGGGCGGCGGGTGATCCCGCCGCCCTCTTTCAATATTGCAAAGGAGATGAAGCTATGGCAAGAAGTCAGGGCGCTTCCCTTGACCGCAAGAAGCTTCTGGCCGATCCGATCCTCGTGACGACCATTGTTCTTCTGATCACCTTTTTGACTCTGTTCATCCTCTACCCGCTGGCGATTTTGCTGGTGGACAGCTTCGTCGGGGACGGGAGCTTCGGCCTCGGCATCTTTCAGCGCGTGTTCCAGATGCGCTCCTTCACCCGGGCGATCGGCAACACCTTGAAGGTCGGCTTTGTCGTGGGCATCCTCTCAGCGCTCATCGGGCTGCTGTTTGCGTATGTGGAGGTCTATGTACGCATGAACAGATTCGTCGGCGGACTGTTCAAGGTCGTGTCCATGCTGCCCGTGGTGTCGCCGCCCTTTGTGCTGAGCCTTTCGATGATCATGCTCTTCGGCAAGGCGGGGCTCATCACGCGCTTTCTGCTGCACATCTACGACAACAGCGTATACGGCTACTGGGGCATCGTCATCGTGCAGACGCTGACCTTTTTCCCGGTCTGCTACATGATGCTCAAGGGGCTTTTGAAAAACATCGACCCTTCGCTGGAGGAGGCCGCGCGGGACATGGGCGCGGGCCGCTTCAAGGTCTTCGCGGACGTGACGCTGCCGCTGCTGCTGCCCGGCCTCGGCAACGCCTTTCTGGTGACCTTTATCGAGTCCATCGCGGATTTTGCAAACCCCATGATCATCGGCGGCTCGTATGATACGCTCGCGACTACGATCTACCTGCAGATCACCGGCGCTTACGACAAGGCCGGCGCCGCGGCGATGGCGGTGGTGCTGCTGTGCATCACGCTGGTGATGTTCGCGGTGCAGAAGTATTACCTGGAGGCCAAGACCGCCGCGACGCTCACCGGCAAGGCCAGCCGCGCCCGTATGCTCATCGAGGATAAGAGCGTCAAGATCCCACTCACGATTTTCTGTTCCGCGGCGGCGCTGTTCGTCATCCTCATGTACATCTGCGTCCCCATCGGCGCGCTGTTTCCCACCTGGGGCTATAAGTTCTTCCCGCTGACCACCAAGTGGTTCAAGCTCGTCTTCACACGCTACCACGGCCTGAAGGCCTTTAAGGATTCCTTTGTGCTCTCGCTGATTGCCTCGCCCATCACGGCGCTATTGAGCATGATCATCTCCTATCTCGTGGTCAAGCGCAAGTTCAAGGCCAAGGGCTTTATCGAGGCGGTGTCTATGCTCGCTATGGCGGTTCCCGGCACGGTGCTCGGCGTGGGCTACATCCGTGGGTTCTCCGGCGGCCTGTTCCACACGGGCTTTCTGCAGGGCATCTACGGCACGGGGCTGATTCTGATCATCGTCTTCGTGGTGCGCTCGCTCCCGACCGGGACGCGAAGCGGCATCTCCGCCCTGCGGCAGATCGACAAGTCCATCGAGGAATCGGCCTACGACATGGGCGCGGACAGCTTCAAGGTCTTTATGACCGTGACGCTGCCGCTCATCAAGGACTCCTTCCTGTCGGGGCTTGTGACCGCCTTCGTGCGCAGCATCACCGCCATCTCGGCCATCATCCTGCTGGTCACGCCCTCGTACCTGCTCATCACGGTGCAGATCAACGAGTTTGCCGAGAAGGGCTCGTTCAGCCTGGCCTGCGCGTTTGCAACGATCCTGATCATCATCACCTACAGCGCGGTGCTGCTGATGAATTTCTTCATCAAGCACTTCGGCACCAGCAGAAAAATGAAGGAGGAATAAGCCATGGAGAAAGTGAAAAAGGGCGTAAGACTGGAGCATATCTCCAAAATCTATCAGGACCCGAAAACCGGCAAGGATTTCTACGCCGTGAAGGACACCTCCCTGACCATCGAGCCCGGCTCCTTCGTGACGCTGCTGGGCCCCTCCGGCTGCGGCAAGACCACCACGCTGCGCATGATCGCTGGCTTTGAAAGCCCGGACGAGGGGGAAATCTATCTCGGCGAGGAGCCCATCAACGCGCTGACGCCGAATAAGCGCGACACGGCGATGGTGTTCCAGAGCTACGCGCTGCTGCCGCACTATAACGTGTTCGATAACGTGGCTTACGGTCTCAGGCTGCGGAAGGTGGGAAAGCATGAAATCCACGAGCGCGTGATGAAGATCCTCGACCTTGTGGAGCTGAACGGGATGGAGGCGCGCATGACCAATCAGCTCTCCGGCGGGCAGCAGCAGCGCGTCGCGTTGGCGAGGGCGCTCGTGATCGAGCCCTCGGTGCTGCTGTTTGACGAGCCGCTGAGCAACCTTGACGCGAAGCTTCGCGTCTCCATGCGCACCGAGATTCGCCGCATTCAGCAGCGCGTCGGTATTACCGCTATCTATGTCACGCACGATCAGTCCGAGGCGATGGCGCTCTCGGACAGCATCATCATCATGAACGAGGGCATGGTTGCCCAGATGGGCAGCCCCCGGGAAATCTACTACCACCCAAAAAACGAATTCGTGGCCGACTTCATCGGGGAGGCGAATTTCCTGCGCGGCAGGATGCGGGGCGCGGACGGCGGTTATGTGACGCTGGACGTGGAGGGCAACAGCCTGCGCGTCCCCGGCCGGAAGGACATGCGGGTGGGGGAGGAGTACACCGTCGTTCTCCGTCCCGAGGCGGCGCGCCTTGCCGATGCGGGCGGCCTGCCCTGCGAGGTGCTGCTGTCCTGCTTTATGGGCTCGTATCAGAACTACCATGTGCGCGTGGGCAGTACCCTTGTCAAGCTCGAGGAGCATAACCCCAAGAACAAGCACATCTATCAGGTGGGCGATAAATGCTCCCTGGTCTTCGAGGCCGACTCGGTGCATGTGCTGTAACTGAATAACAGCAAAAACGGCATCCCCGACGGGATGCCGTTTTTGCTGTTTTCGAGGCGAGCAGGCCTGTAAGCCGGGTTCTGTCCGGGGGATCGCTCCCCCTGAACGACCATCTATCTGTGGCGCTCCGTTGCCGGGGCGCTCAAGCCACCTCCTGGGAGCGGCCGGGCAGGCCTTGTATGCTCCCGTACCACGGTGTTGCTCCGGATAGAGTTTACAGCGTCCACGTGTCTCCACGCGACGGGTGGGCTCTTACCCCACCTTTCCACCTTGACCCCGCTTGCGCGGGGCTGACTATTTCTGTTGCACTTGTCCGAGGGTCGCCCCTGGCGGGTGTTACCCGTTATCCTTGCCCTGTGGAGCCCGGACTTTCCTCACGCACGGCCTTTCAGCCTGTGCCCGCGGTCGTTCAGCCTGCTCGCGGGAGTATTTTACCCACTTTTCCACGCAAAGTCAATAAATTTTCTTGTCATGAATAGAAAAAGGGCGTATAATAAACTGTCTTAATATGAGTTTAAAGAGGCGATTTTGCTTGACTCTTCAGGAATATGTGGATTCGATCAGGGACAAACGCATTGCGGTGCTGGGCATCGGCGTGAGCAATACGCCGCTGATTCGCCTGTTGCTCACGAACGGCTGCGACGTGACGGCCTGCGACCGGCGCAGCTTTGAGGCGCTCGGCGCGGTGGGGGAGGAGCTTAAAGCCCTCGGCGCGAAGTTCAAGCTGGGGGAGGACTATCTCGAAGACCTCGACCAGGACATCATCTTCCGTACCCCCGGCCTCATGCCCTTTGACCCTCATCTCGAGGCGGCGAAGGCGAGAGGGAGCGAGCTGACCTCGGAGATGGAGCTTTTCTTCCGGCTCTGCCCCTGCAAAATTATTGCCGTCACCGGCAGCGACGGCAAGACCACCACGACCACGATCATCTCCGAGCTTTTGAAGGCTGCGGGCTATACGGTGCACCTTGGCGGCAACATCGGGCACCCGCTGCTGTGCGAGGTGCCGGAGATCAGGCCGACGGATTTCGCCGTCCTGGAGCTCAGCTCCTTCCAACTGCACAGTATGCAGTGTCATACCGACGTCGCGGTCATCACGAATATCTCCCCGAACCATCTCGATAAACATAAGGACTATCAGGATTACATCGACGCCAAGCGTTCGATCTACACCGGCCAGACAGCGCGCGATACGCTTATCCTCTGCGCCGATGACGAACACAGCGCCTACTACGCAGCTACGGCACCCGGGCGCGTCGCCACCTTCGCCAACGGGCACGCGGTGAGCTGCGGCTGCTGCCGCGTGGGGGACGAAATCTTCTGGCAGCATGACGATCGGCGCGAGGCGATCATGCGCCGCTCGGAGATCAAGCTCCCCGGCGAGCACAATGTTTTAAACTACCTCGCCGCCTTCGAGGCCGTACACGGCCTCGTTCCGGCGGAGGTCTGCCGCCGGGTCGCGATGGACTTTGGCGGCGTGGAGCACCGGCTCGAGCTCGTGCGCGTCAAGAACGGCGTGAAGTATATCAACGATTCCATCGGCTCCAGCCCCTCGCGCACGATCGCGGGGCTGCGCGCCATGAGCGTCAAGCCCCTCGTCCTCTGCGGCGGTTACGATAAGCACATCCCCTTTGAGCCGCTGGGCGACGCCCTCTGCCGCCTCGCCAAGCGCGTCTTTCTGACCGGGGATACCGCCATGAAGATCAAGGACGCGATCGTCAATTCCCCCGAATACCCCGGCAGCGGCCTTACCATCGAGCTGCATGAGGATTTTACCGAGAACGTCCTTGCCGCCGCCGCGATGGCTGAGGAGGGGGATGTGGTGCTCTTTTCCCCGGCCTGCGCCTCCTTTGACCGCTTCCGCAACTTTGCCGAGCGTGGCGAAGCCTTCAAGCGCATCGTGAACAGTTTGTGAGACAGCGGCCGGCGGTGTAGGGGCGACCCTTGCGGTCGCCCGCGTGGCAGTTATTATTTTTTACAATTCAGGAGTTACAATGAAAATATCCGATATTCGTCCCGAAGTCTTTGCCATGGCGGAGAGAGCCGAAGCGCGCTGTGAAAGGCGCTTTGGCGAGATCGACCGCGTGGCGGAGCAGAACACCCTGCGCGTGATGGCGGCCTTCCAGGAGCAGCGCGTGTCGGAGGCCTGCTTTTCAGGAACCACCGGCTACGGCTATGACGATCTGGGGCGAGAAACCCTGGATAAGCTCTACGCGCAGATCTTCGGCACCGAGAGCGCCCTGGTGCGCCTGGGCTTTGTCAACGGCACCCACGCGCTGACCGCCGCCATGTTCTCCCTGGCACGACCGGGCGAGACGGTGCTTGCCGTCACGGGCACCCCCTACGACACCCTGCGTACCGCCATCGGCATCAGCGGGGACTGCTTCGGCTCCCTCAAGTTCTACGGCGTGAACTACGCCGAAGTCGCGCTTGACGCGAACGGGGAGCCCGATTTCGAAGCCATTCGCAAGGCGGCGAAAGACCCGAAGGTTCACGGCGTGATGATCCAGCGTTCCCGCGGCTACGCCGACAGAAAAGCCCTCAGCGTTCATGAGATCGGCGAGATCGTCAAGGCTGTGCGAGCGGTGAACCCGGAGGCAAACATTATGGTCGATAACTGCTACGGCGAGTTTACCGACGTGATCGAGCCGACCCACGTCGGGGCGGACATCATCGCGGGTTCGCTCATCAAAAACCCCGGCGGCGGCCTCGCGCCGACCGGCGGCTACGTCGCAGGGAAAAAGGAGCTGGTCGAGCGCGCCGCCATGCGCCTCACGACGCCCGGCATCGGGGGCGAGTGCGGCTCCACGCTGGGCAATAACCGCCTGTTCTTCCAGGGGCTCTTCCTCGCGCCGCACACCGTGGCGCAGGCACTCAAGACGGCGGTGTTCTGCGCCGCCATGATGGAGGAGCTGGGGCTGGAATCGAGCCCCACGGTGGACGAGCCGCGCTCTGACATCATCCAGATGGTGAAGCTTGGCTCCCCGGAGAAGATGAAGCGCTTCTGCCTCGGCATCCAGGCGGGCGCGCCGGTGGATTCCTATGTGACGCCGGAGCCCTGGCCGATGCCGGGCTATGAAGATCCCGTCATCATGGCGGCCGGCGCCTTCATCCAGGGCAGCAGCATCGAACTGTCCGCCGACGGCCCCATCCGCCCGCCCTATACGGTCTATCTGCAGGGCGGGCTGACCTATGAGTCCGGCAAGCTTGGCGTGATGATGGCGGTATCGGCCATGCTGGAGGAATGAAGGCTGAATCATG
>CAJOCV010000007.1 GCA_905233785.1 uncultured Oscillospiraceae bacterium | reverse complement strand
AAGGTGCGCCACTTGGAGGTGCCGTCGATCTTGGCGGCGTTGTAGTAATCCTGCCGCACGGAGGCAAGCGCCGAGGTGAGGATCAGGATCTTGAAGGGCATGACCACCCAGACCGTGTAGATGCACATGACGAGCATCTTCGCCCAGTAGGGCCCGTCGATGAAGTCCACGGACTGTCCGCCGAAAAAGTGGATCAGAAGGTTAATGAGCCCGTCGGAGTAGGCGGTCTTTTTAAACAGGATCATGAACACCAGACCAACCGCCAGCGTGTTTGTGACGTAGGGCAGGAAGAACACGGTCTGGTACAGCTCCCGCAGGGGCTTGATGGAATTGAGCCCCACGGAGATGAGCAGCGCAAGCCCCGTGGAGAGCGGCACGGTGATGATGACGAGGATAAAGGTATTCTTCACGGCCTGCAGAAAATAGGGGTCATGCAGAACATAGGAATAGTTATAAAGCCCCGTACCCCAGAAGCTCTGCGAGGCGGAGTTGTAGCCCTCCTCGAAGGAGTAGACAAAAACGTCCACCAGCGGGTAAACCATGAACACGCCCAAAAACGCGATCGCCGGCAGCAAGTATAACCAGGCTTTCCAGTTTTTATTCATACAAATAACACTTCCTTATCGGCTCCAGCGTGAGACGGAGAAATAGTGAAAAGTGAATAGTGAATAGTGAAGAGTTGTGGTGTCGCTTCGCGACTTATTTTAATTTGTCCCCGAAGGGGACAGCTTAACGATTCACTATTCTCTGTTCAGTGACCACTAACCACTGACCACTGGCCACTGGCCACCGGCCGCCGCTCACACCTCAAACGGGAGCCTCTCCTCGCTCTCGGCATGGAAGAGATGTACCTTGTTCGGCTTGAGCGCGAAGCGCACGGCGCCGTGCTTGGTGTCCAGCTCCTCGTCGGAGGGAATGATGGCGCGGATGACGCCGCTCACGGCGGCTGGGTGCGTGGAGACAACGCTGCGATCCCGGCCCATGACCTCCACGGCCTGGAGCGCGCAGCTCAAAGGCCCCGCGTGCTGCAGCGCAAAGCCCTCGGGCCGCACGCCGACAAAGACCTTCTGATCCTTCACGCCCTTGACGGTCAGCACGCCGTCCTCGCCGATATACAGCACGCCGCCGCGCACTTCGCCGTGAAAGACGTTGATGGGCGGGGTACCGAGGAATTTGGCGACAAAGAGGTTTCGAGGCTCGTCATAGACCTCCTGGGGCTTTCCGATCTGATGCACCACGCCGTCCTTCATCACGACGATCAGATCGGAAATGCTCATGGCCTCCTCCTGGTCGTGGGTGACGAAGATGGTGGTGATACCGGTCTCGCGCTGGATGCGGCGGATCTCCTCGCGCGTCTGCAGACGCAGGCGGGCGTCGAGGTTTGAGAGCGGTTCGTCCAGCAGCAGCACGCGCGGCATCTTTACGAGCGCCCGGGCGATTGCGACGCGCTGTTGCTGTCCGCCGGACATTTCAGCGGGCTTGCGGTCAAGAAGATGCTCGATCTGCACAAGGCGCGCGGCCTCCTCCGCCCTCTTGAGCATCTCCGCCTTGCTCGGGCGGGCGGCTCCCTTGAGATTCTGCAGGGGGAAGAGAATGTTCTGCCGCACGGTCAGATGCGGATAGAGCGCGTAGTTCTGGAACACGAGCCCCACGCCGCGGTTCTCGGGCGGGAGCCGGGTCACGTCGTCCTCGCCGAAGAAGATGTGCCCGCTCGTGGGTGTTTCCAGACCGCTGATCAGGTTGAGCGTGGTGCTCTTGCCGCAGCCGGAGGGACCCAGCAGACCGATGAGCTGCCCGTCCGGTATTTCAAAGGTGAAATCATTGACGGCAATCACGTCCTCGCCCTTTTTCTGGAGGCTTGGGAATTTCTTGGTAAGATGCTGTAATACAACTTTCATGACATCAGCCCTTTGTTTATTCAAGGATATTTACATTAAATCACAAAAGCGGTGAAATTTCAATCACTGTCTTCCGTTTCGACATTTTTTGTTGTGTTTACGCATGAGGCAAGCCCCTGCCTGAATATGCTGTCAGGGAGGTGAGAATATGCTGGAAAATGCGTTTCGGCTTCTGGCGGGGAGCCTGTTTCTGATGCTGCGGATCGCGCCGGGGGGCTCCTATCCCCGGCCGCTGAGCGCCGAGGAGGAGCGCAGGGCGCTCGAGCAGTGGGCGGCGGGGGACATTGCCGCGCGTAACCGACTCGTCGAGCACAATATGCGCCTTGTTGCCCATATCGTGAAGAAATACTACGCCCAGACCGGGGACACGGAGGATCTGCTTTCCATCGGGACGATCGGCCTGATCAAGGGCGTCAACAGCTACCGCGCCGACAAGGGGGTGCGCCTTGCCACCTATGCCAGCCGCTGCATCGAGAACGAAATCCTCATGCACTTTCGCGCCCAGCGCAAGACGGCGGGGGAGTTGAGCCTGTCAGAAGCGTTGGAGAGCGAGGACGAGGACGGCAATCTGTCCTTTCTGGACGTGCTGGCGCAGGAGGAGGATCTTGATGAGCGCCTTGGCAGCCGGGAGCTGTGTGAGCGTCTGCGCGAATGCGTGGCGACAAGGCTCGATGAGCGGGAGGCGCAGGTGATCCGGCTGCGCTATGGGCTCACGGGGCGCGAGGGACTGACCCAGCGTGAGACCGCCCAGCGCCTCGGCATCAGCAGAAGCTACATCTCGCGCATCGAAAAGAAGGCGCTCGAGAAGCTGAGAGCGGCGCTCGAATAGTGACCAGTGGCCAGTGGAGAGTGAAAAGTGAATCATTATGGTGTCGCTGCGCGACGATTGTAATAAGTCCCCGCAGGGGACACCACAACTTTTCACTTTTCACTATTCACTTTTCACTTGTTCCTGTGGTACAATAAAAAAAGGGGGTGATCCCTTGAAGAAGGTGCTTATGATCGGAACGGGCGGCACCATCGCCTCGGAAATGACGCCGGACGGTCTCACGCCGGGCGTCAGCCCGGAGAGGCTGCTGCAGTTTGTCCCGGCTATTTCCCGGCTCTGTGATGTGGACTGCGTCTCGATCTTCAACGAGGACAGTACCAACATCACCCCTGCCCATTGGGTAGCGCTCGCCCGCATCCTGCGGGAGAGCTATGAGCGCTACGATGGCTTCGTCGTGAGCCACGGGACGGATACTATGGCCTACACATCCGCCGCGATCTCCTATCTGGTACAAAACAGCCGTAAGCCAATCGTCTTTACCGGGGCGCAGAAGCCGATCTATTTTGATTCCACCGATTCAAAGACCAACCTGACCGACGCCTTTGTCTGCGCCTGCTCGGAGAAGCTTGCCGGGGTATCCATCGTGTTCAACGGGCGCGTCATCCTTGGCACGCGCGCGCGGAAGACCTGCTCCAAAAGCTTCGCGGCCTTTTCCAGCATCAACTTCCCGGACTTGGCGAGCCTGCAGGATCACAGGCTGTTGTGCTACCTTCCGTGCGAGGGGAACGGGGAGACGCGTTTTTTCGACCGCCTGAGCACCGAGGTGGGGCTGATCAAGCTCGTCCCGGGCTTTGACATCGAGCTGCTGCGCTTTGCCTTTGAGCGAAAGCAGGCGCTTGTGATCGAGTGCTTTGGCGTGGGCGGTCTCCCAAGCTATGGGGACAATGCGTTTTTCGAGCTCGTGGAGGCGTACACCGCGCGTGGGCGCTTTGCCGTGATGACCACACAGGTGCAGAATGAGGGCTCCGATCTGTCGGTTTACCGCGTCGGCCACCGGCTTAAACAGAACCGCCGTGTGCTGGAGGCTTACGATATGACCACCGAGTGCGCCTACACCAAAATGATGTGGATTCTTGGTCAGACGCGCGTACCCGAGGCGGTGCAGCGCCTGTTTTATACGCCGCTTGCGCATGATATTCTGCACCCGGAAACTGTGTAAAGGAAGAATTATGAGACAAAACATCGGTATTTTCCTGCTCCTTCTGCTTCTGCTGCTGCCGGGCTGCGGTGTGCGGAGCGAAACCGCGGAGGCCGCCGCCGACCCGGAGGCGGCGGCGCGCGGCTACCGCTATGTAAGCAGTATGGATACGCTCATCGAACTGACGGCTTACGGCGCAAAGCGGGAGGCGGCGCTGGACGCGGCGGCGGCGGAGGTGGAGCGCCTAAACGCCTTGCTGTCCATCGGCCTTGAAGAGAGCGAGGTATCCCGCGTGAATCGGGAGGGGAGCGCAAGACTGAGCGCGGACACAGCCTTTCTCGTGCGCCGTTCCCTGGAAATCTATGCCTCCACCGGCGGCGCGTTTGATCCCACGGTCTACCCCTTGATGGTGCTCTGGGGTTTCCCGAGCGGGGAGCATCATGTGCCCACGGAGGCGGAGCTGGACGAGGTGCTGCCGAAGATCGGGGCGGATCGGCTGGATTTTGATGCGCAAAGCGGAACGCTCACCCTGGGAGAGGGGCAGGCCATTGACCTTGGCGGCATCGCCAAGGGCTACACCTCCCAGCGTATCATGGACATCTATCGGGAAGAGGGCGTCACCTCGGGGCTTGTGAGCCTCGGCGGGAACGTCCAGTGCCTCGGCGCAAAGCCGGACGGCTCCGCCTGGCGCATCGGCGTGAGAAACCCCGACACCGAGACGGGCGGCATCGTCGCCGTTGTCGCGGTGAAGGACAAGGCGGTCATCTCCTCCGGCGGCTACGAGCGCTTCTTCGTCGAGGACGGCGTGACCTATGAGCATATCATGGATCCGAAAACGGGTTATCCCGTGCAAAACGAGCTTGCACAGGTGACGGTCGTGACAGCGGACGGCACGCTGGGCGACGGGCTTTCCACGGCGCTCTACATCATGGGGCTGGACAAGGCCTGCGACTATTGGCGCGCGCACAGCGCGGACTTTGACGCCGTATTCGTGCTGCGCAACGGCAGCGTGTGCATTACGGCTGGGCTATCCGACTGCGCAAGCCCCGCGGAGGGGCATCGGGGTCAGTGGACAGTGGTCAGGGAAAAGTGAAATCGCGTATCCCTTTCGTTCTCCATCGGGAAAGAAACGGGCTTTCAGGAAGGGGCTGTGATTTTTCACAGCCCCCTCAAGCTGTCGGCAAAGTGTCGACAGCTTGAGGGGCAAAAATGGGAACTTGCGAAAAAGTTCCCATTTTTGCGTAGGTTGAACGTGAAGAGGGGACTACCATCCCCCCGTTTCCTTTAATTAAGGATACTATTTTCCATTTTAATCGATCTTGCCAACAAAACGGAAGATGATTTCGATTTCCTGCTGCCGGAAGCCGAAGTCGTCTTCCGTTGCTTCATAGATAACAATCTCTTCGATCAAAGTAGATCGTTTTGGAATAGAACGGTGTGATTAGACGAAAAAAATAATCTTTTTTATAAAGTAGAAATTAAAATTATTTCGTTCTTGTATTGACAAGCAGTCGTTTTCGTGTTATCTTATGTCCAGAGGTGAATGATATGAGCACACTGATTAACAAATGCCCCAGCTGTCGTACAGATTTGGAAATCTCCGTTTTACGTTGCCCGGATTGTGGGTTGGAACTAAAAAACAACTTTGAACTCAGTGTCTTTGACAGACTCAGCGAGGAAAAGACTGCATTTTTGATGGCTTTTCTACGCAATCGAGGAAATCTGAAAAACCTGCAAAGCGAGCTGCGAATCTCATACCCGCTTGCCAAAAAGAAGTTGGACGAACTTCTCATTGCCCTGGGCATCGCAAATGGAGAGCCTGAGCATACTGAACTGGAGGAGATGGATGTGAGCAGTATCTTGGTAGACCACAATAGCACAAAAGCATCTGAAATCATCAAATCGAAGCTGGTAGAGGCCGGCGGTCGAGCAATGATCCGGCTATATGGCGGTGAATTGCGTGAGATCGCAGCGTCTCCTAACGGAACAGAATTTCTTTGTCCTCAGCTGATTCCGTACTCATATGAGGTTTTCGACGCTATTGTTGATCTCCTCCTCAAAAGCCCGGGGTATCGAGCAAAAAAGGGAAATGCACGAAACTGCAAACTGGGCGAACCGGGCTGTGAGGAATCCACAGTCGCAGGAACCGTGCTGACTTTCATGGGCAAAAAGCCCGGAGAGTCTGGGCTTGATCCAGTGTTTATCCTAGCTGCCGTGCTTGAGTGGGCAGGGATCGCCACAAACGGCAGAGGGGAGATTGCGCTGACGGCATCATATAGGCGCAGCTTATGATTTGTTTTCTCGTGTCAGCTTTCCTTAGCTTTTGGTGGAATCTTCTGTTTAAGAATAACAAATGGTAAAGAAGCGCAATTGGATGTGAAAAAACGGTCAGTTCTGTCGTTCTGCTGGGTTTGGGGAAGGCACTCCCCGACAAGTTCTGACCAAGGCAAAAGAATGAACCTACCGGAATTCGGGCCACGGGTCGATACTTGCTCTTAATAAGAAATCATTACATCACAAACAAGAACAATACGAGTTTGTATCCTTAACTAAACGAATCCCTCTTCACAATCACCCCATGCAGATCGAAACCTTGCCGCATAGGTTTGTCTACAGTCTTATGGGTAAGAAAATATGCGCTCTGATTTTGCCGCTTTTTCCGGCAAAACGAATGGGATTCCTGCAAAAAATGCCAGTATCGGAACGAAAAGTGTCGCAGGAACCGCTCTTGACGTTTTTCTCAGCGCTTACCGTGACGGAGGGAACGCAAGCCGAATTGCCAAGCACTTTTTTCTTGCTTCCCGGCCTGTGCTTTGGTATAATCGGAAGCAAAGGGGGGACAGACATGGGCAAGGCTTTGATCGCAAAATTGCAGGAGGCGCTTTTTTCGGTGCTGCCGGTGGCGGTGATCGTGCTGCTGGTGTCGTTCACGCCGCTCGCGCCGCTCAACTGGGGCGAGCGCGGAGTTTTCACGCTCAGCGCGCTTCTGCTGGTGCACGGGATCGGACTGTTTAACCTCGGCGCCGACCTCGCCATGACCCCGATGGGACGCTATGTTGGCGAGGGGCTTACCAAGTCCAAGCGGATCCCGGTGCTGCTTGCCGTGTGTTTTCTGATGGGACTGCTCATTACCGTGGCGGAGCCGGATCTCTCGGTGCTCGCCGGGCAGATCAGCGCCGTGGTGGAGCCGACGGTGCTCATCGTCACGGTCGGCGTCGGCGTTGGGCTCTTTCTCGCCCTTGCCATCCTCCGCATCCTCACGCGCACCGATCTAACGGCGCTGCTGCTGTTCTTTTATATGCTGCTCTTCGCCTTCGCGGCGCTGCTGTTGTCAAACGGCGGCGCGGCCTTTTTGCCGCTGGCCTTCGACTCCGGCGGCGTCACGACGGGGCCGATTACGGTGCCCTTCATCATGGCGCTCGGCGTCGGCATCGCCCAGACCCTGGGCGGCAAGAACGCCGGGGAGAACAGCTTCGGCCTGATCGCGCTCTGCTCGGTCGGCCCCGTGCTCGCGGTGCTGCTGCTCAGCGTTTTTTCCGGCGGGGGCGAAATCAGCTACCCCGTGCCGGACTACTCGCTCACGGGCGGCCTTGCCTCCTTGGGGCGCCTGTTCGGCGAAACCGCCTGGGAGGTGGGCAAGAGCCTGCTGCTGATGATCGCCTTCTTCGGCGTTTTGCAGCTTCTCGTGCTGCATCTGCCCGCTCAGCGCCTGATGCAGATCCTGTTCGGCCTCGTTTTCGCCTTCGCGGGGCTTGTGATCTTCCTCACGGCGGTGTCGGTGGGCTTCATGCCGGTCGGCTACCGCATCGGGCTGAGCATGGCGGGTTATAGCGAGCGGGCGCTGCTTGCATTCGCCTTCGTGCTCGGCATGGTGGTCGTGCTGGCCGAGCCCGCTGTGCACGTCCTGAACGCCCAGGTGGAGGAGGTGACCGACGGAACGGTCACAAAGCGGCAGATGCTCCTTGCGCTCTCCGTGGGCGTAGGCGTGTCGATCGGGCTGTCCATCCTGCGGCTGCTCGCGGGCTTCTCGCTGCTCTACTATCTGATCCCCGGCTACCTGCTGAGCCTCGGGCTGAGCTTTTTTGTGCCCCGGCTTTATACCGCCATCGCCTTTGATTCCGGCGGCGTGGCCAGCGGTCCGCTCACCAGCAGCTTTATCCTGCCCATGACCATCGGCGCCTGCGTCGCCCTGCGCGGCGCGGATGCGGTGCTCGACTACGCCTTCGGCGTGGTCGCCCTCGTCGCCCTGACGCCGCTTATCACCATCCAGGCGCTGGGCTTTCGCGCCATCGTCCAGAGCGCTATGCGCGAGCGCCGCGCCGTGAGGAAGATCCTCTCCGCGGATGACGCGCAGATCATTTACTTTGAGTGAGGTGAGATCATGCCGGACAATCAGCAATCCATCGCGCCGAAACGGCTCATGCTGCTCGTCACTGTCGTACAGAAGGGGAAGGGCACCTTTTTTGCGGATTTTCTTCAAAGCTACGACGCCAATCTGCAGCTTTCCGTCGTGGGCATCGGCACCGCGCGCCCCGATCTGGTGGAGTTTCTCGGCCTGAAGGACAACAAACGCAGCATCATCTTCTCCGTTGTGCAGGCCGAGCGTGTGGACGCGATTTTTGAGGCGCTTCAGGAGCGCTTTCAGACCGTCAACGGCAGCACCGGCATTGCCTTTACGCTGCCGCTCTCGAGTGTGATCGGCAAGCTCAGCTACGGCTTTCTGGCAAACGACAGCCGCATGGTTCAGGAGGAATAGTATGGAAACAAAATTTGAGGCCGTCTTCTGCATCGTCAACGCCGGCTTCTCCGACGATGTGATGTTCGCCGCGCGCAAAGCCGGCGCCGCCGGCGGCACCATCATCAAAGGGCGCGGCACCGCGCCGCTGGAGGCTGAGCGCCTCTTCAAGATCACTGTGCAGCCGGAGAAGGAGATCGTACTGCTGCTCGTTCCGCAGGAGATCAAGGACAAGGTTCTGCAAGAGCTGTATCATTCGGTGGGCCTTGATAACGCGGGGCAGGGCATCGTCTTCTCCCTGCCGGTGGACAAGGCGCTTGGGCTCAGTAAGCCGCCGGAGAAGAAGAGTGATCAGTGATCAGTGGTCAGTGGTCAGTGGTCAGTGGCCAGTGATTCGTAGGGACGGCTATCAGCCGTCCGGCGGTATAGCCCCATAAAAAAGCATTTTTCCCGGCGAATTCGTACGATTTGTACGTTTTCGCCGGGAATTTTTGCATCGTTTCAAGCTGTTCCGCACGGGTCGCCGAGGGCGTCGACCCCTACACTGGCCACTGGCCACTGACCACTGGCCACTGACCGCTGACCGCTCAAAGCCCCCGAAGCCAATGCTCAATGAACACGCTCTCGTATTCGTGCGCTTTTGCGTTGGGGTGAGTGTTCTGCGGCGGGTTCACCGCGAATACACGCGTGCGGAAATCACGCACCGACTGCAAAATCGCGGGATTCGTAGACCTTCCCATCACCGGGCAGCGCTCGTCCCCGTTCAGGTCGAGATACGGCACACCCCATTTCCGCGCCATCGCGATTTCCGCCCTGCGGTACTCGTCCGTCTCACAGCCGTTGGACACGAGAATGCCGATGTGCGCAAAGGGGTGATGCTCAATGAGATACGAAAGCACCACGTTCCATGCGCCGCAAAAGCTGCCGGTGTCCGTGTCGTCCAAATTGCCGAAGGGGATGATCCCCGTCTTGACTTCCCCGTCGTCCCCGGTGGATTTGGGGCGGTGGTGGCTGTCGTTGATGCCGAAGCAGAGCGTGATGTAGTCCGCGTCCGCGTCGATCTGGCGGTAGAGTCCGCCGGAGAAGCAGTTGGTAAAGCCGCCCTCCCGCGGCGTCGCCATCGTCATGCCGCCCACGGCCAGATGCTGCAGCATCATGCCGTTTCGCTCCGCGATCAGGTTTGCGTAAGTTTTGCGCTTTCCCGCGAAGGCGCCCTTTGTGAACAGCGGCTCGCCTTCCGGCGCGCCCTTAAAGTCCCCGTTTGTAAAGCTGTCCCCGCAGACTGCCCATTTCTTGCCATATAATGGATTCATATAAAGAATGCACCTGCCTCCCGATTGATAAGAGCAGTATACACGCAACGGATGTAAAAGGAAAGAGGGGATGGGAAGATTTACACAGAAGCGCTTCAAATTCCTTGTTGACTTTCACGATACATGCTGTTAAAATCTACTATGAATTTGTGTGGGGGATGCTTCACACGGTGAGCGGGGGCGGCGCGACTGCGCTGCCTGGCGGCAGAGAACCCGAAAGAAAGAGGTTATTGGCTTGAAGCGCGTTATTTTGCTCATTTTGGCTCTGTGTTTGCTGGGCGTGGGATATATGTACGTCCGCAGGGCGGATGCGATAGGACAATGGGATATTCAGAATCTGTCTGCGGAGGTGGAGCCGCTCCAGCAGGAAAAGGAGCGACTGGAGAAGCAGCGCACGGCACTCAATGAGGAGTATACGACCCTGCTGCGTGATCCAAGCACGATTCAGTTCCTGTTCCGTCAGCTCAACGAGGAGATTTTTACCGATGTCTACCCTCTCATGCGTGACCACGGCATCGTCGGCGTTCTCGGCGTCAGCACCCAGCAATACCCCGGACGCCGCGGCTGCCTGAGCAAGAGCCAGTTCAGCCGCCTGCAGATGGACGGTTGGGGCACTTGTCTGGTGTTTGATCTCGACTATCGCTATAATTTTGCCTACTGGTTCACTTATATGAGCCAGCAGTTTACCCGCGACGGGTACACGATGCCGAAGGCCATCTTCTTCCCCGATAACTCTTACGATCCGGAAATCATGGACGAGACGCTGATCGCCGCCGGGATCGAAACCGTGGTCGTCAACGCCGAGGATGGGCATTCCGCAACCATCTCCAAGGTCGATGCGCTGTGGTTTACCGGCGCTATGCCATGGAACTACACCGGCATCAGCAACGATATTCAACTGCTCACCCTGACGGATGGCGCGAACCTCGTCTTTACCGTCAGCATCAAAGATATGTGGGATGCGTACGAGCCGGAGAGCTTTGCGGCGCTTCTTGACAGCTGGAACGAGTACCTCGTGCGGGAGAGCATCCTGGACAGCTCCGTCGTCAGCAACGGCTCCGCCCTTATCAACGGCGCTGCCGATAGCCAGACGCCGCAGCAGCTTTTGAAGGTCTGTACTTTCGAGGACGCGCGTGAGGCGCACCGACTGGCCGCCGAGAGCCGCGACAGTCTGGTACGCGAGCATGAACGACAGCAGGCTGAGCTGGACGCTCAGATCGAGGAGCTGGAGGGCAAGATCAACGCCGTATACAACGACTGGAATCATCAGTGATCCCCCCGCACAGAAGGAGAGAATATGGAAGCTACGCAAGCAGCAGAAAAGAATAAACCTTATCAGAGAGAAATTGACGTAGGTAAAATTTTGCAGGCGCTTTGGAAAAACGCTGCGCTGATTTTGATTGTCGGCATGCTGTTTTCCGCCGCGTTTTTCATGCGCTCCCGCCTGTTCGATACGCCGCAGTATCGGGCGAGTGTTCTGCTCTACGTCAACAGCAACTCCGTCAGCATCGGCTCCTCCTCCCTGCGGATCTCAGCGAGCGATGTCAGAAACTCCGCGGAGTTGGTGAGCACTTATGTCGCTATCATGCAGTCGCGCGCCAACATGGAGCAGGTCATCGAGGCCAGCGGCGTCAACTATAGCTATGAGCAGCTGCGAGGGATGGTCTCCGCCGCCGCGGTCAACTCCACTGGCCTGTTCCGCGTGATGGTTACGTCCAGCAACCCGGAGGAGGCGCGCATGCTCGCAAACGTGGTCGCGGAGATCCTGCCTGCCAAGATCGAGGAAATCATGTCCTCCTGCTCCATCGCGGTTGTGGACTACGCTGTGACCCCGCGCACCCGCATCTCGCCGAACTACTTCCAGGAGGCGGCTCGCGGGCTGTTGGTCGGTGTGGTGCTGGCCGCGGTGATCGTCGCGCTGCTGGACTATTTAAACGATGTGATCCGTGACGAGGACTACCTGCTCCAGACCTTTGACGGTCCGGTGCTCGCCTCGATCCCCGATCTGCGCGCCAAGAACAGCAAGAAGTACGGCTACGGCTATGGCGACTATGGCAACTCCCAGAAGAACAGTGAGAAAAAGAGCGCCGGCGGCGACAAGGGAGGGACACCCTCATGAGCGATAAGAAAAAGATAAGCGCCAAGAGCTTCGGCGCAGGCAAAAAAAGCGGCGCTAACTTGAACGGTGCCATCTGCGACAAGCTGACCTTCGCCGCGTCCGAGGCCTATAAGCTGCTGCGCACCAATTTGCAGTTTGTGCTGCCGGAGGATAAGCCCTGCAAAATTATCGGCATCACAAGCCCGCTGAGAAGCGAGGGCAAGTCCACTACGGCGGTAAACCTGGCTTACACCATCGCGCAGTCCGGCAAGCGCGTGCTGCTGATTGACGCGGATATGCGTCTTCCGACGGTGCACACCAAGCTGTCCATGATGGGCTCGCCGGGGCTATCCAACCTCCTCGCGGGGCTTAACACCGAGCGCGAGGTGCTGCAAATTTCAAACTATTACAGCAACTGGTATATTATGGCCGCGGGTGATGTGCCGCCCAATCCTTCAGAGCTGCTGGGATCGGAACGGATGCGCACCGCGCTGGAGCATCTGTCGGGGTTCTTTGATTATATTATCGTTGACCTGCCGCCGGTGAACATCGTATCCGACGCGCTGGTCGCCTCCCACTGGACGGACGGCCTCATCGTCGCCGTGCGTCAGAATTTCACTACGGGCCACGCCCTGCAGGATTGCATGTATCAGATTCAGAACGTTCGTGCAAACTTCCTCGGCTTTGTGCTGACGGATGTGGCGGTGGGTGAATCTGCCTACAAGCGATACGGCAAGTATGGCCGCTACGGCAAATACAGCCGCTACGGCAGGTATGGCTACGGCTATGGCTACGGTTACGGCTATGGCTACGGCTATGGCGGGTATGAATCGAGCTATGGCTACGCTTCCTCCCGCAAGAAAATGGATCAGGAGACCGCGGCCGCCTACCACGAGGCCATCCTGAACAAGCAGGATCAAAACAATCCCAAAGCGTCTGAATGATCGACTTTCACAGCCATATCCTCCCCGGCATAGATGACGGCAGCGCCGGCGTGCAGCAGAGCCTCAGAATGCTCAAAGCCCTGCGGGAGCAAAAGGTAGCGATTGTCTGCGCCACCTCTCATTTTTACGCGACTGAGCGTTCGCCGGAGAGCTATCTGCGCCGTCGGGACTACGCTTACGAAAAGCTTTGCGAGGCTCTGCCGGAGGACGCGCCCGTCATTTTCCGTGGCGCCGAGGTTCTCTATTACCCCGGCATCAGTCACATGAAGCAGCTGCACGAGCTGTGCCTGGAGGGGACAAATCTTCTCCTGCTGGAAATGCCGTTCACGGCCTGGAGCAGACACATGGTACAGGAGGTGCGCGATCTTGCGCATTCGGGGGAGTTTACGATCCTTTTAGCCCATATCGAGCGCTACTATTTCCAGCAGCCCGTTTCCACCTGGGACGCGTTTCTGGAGGATGGTATTTATATGCAGTCCAACGCCGATTTCTTCCTGCCCTTCCGCGCGCGCAGAAAAGCGATCCGGCTGTTGCGCGAGGGGCGCATCCACGTTCTCGGCACGGACTGCCATAACGATACGAGCCGCGCACCGCGTATGGCGGAGGCGCGGGACATGATTCGCAGGAAGCTTGGCGAGCAGACCCTCGCCGACATCGACCGCACTGGAAATCATCTGTTGCGCGAACTGCTGGAGCCGCCCGCGGACGTAAACCCGTGATACCCGGCCGCATGGCCGAAAGATTTCTTGATTTGAGAAAGGAAGGACAATTATGAAGAGAACACTGTCTTGCCTGCTGGCACTTGTGATGCTGCTGTCGCTTTCTGTCGCAGCCGCTGCCGAAACGGAGCAGGAGGACATCGAGCTGGTCTCCGCCCTGGACGCAAAGGGAGAGGACGCGACCGAGCTTGTCACTGTCACCAGCTTTGCCGACCGTGAAGAGCTTTCCGAAGACAACCTCAAGATGTATGAGGACGCCATCGCCACGATCCTCAAAGCCTTTGAGGAGGCTGCTCGGAACGATCCTCGCGTACACGTGGACAGTGACGAGGTCGTTGTTGCGCTCTATGACACCTGCTTTGTCGAACTCGACGAGAACGGCGAGCAGCCCTTTGAAATCGAGGTGACCGCGCCCGAAAACTACAAGGCCTCCATGCTCTTTACCGACGGAGTCTGGAACGTTATCGACACTGAGCTGGATAATGGCAATGTCCGCTACACCCAGGAGGGGAATGCGGTTCTGGCCGAGATCGTGATCTACGCCTCCGGCAAGGGCGGCGATGAGGAGCACGAGCCGGGCGACCAGGGCTTCCACCCCAGCCGTGAAAATTATGAGCAGCCTGAGCTCCAGGAGGTCGTTGACCGCAACGGCAAGAACGTAAACGATAATCTGCGCGTTATCATTTATCGCGACAACGAGGAACTGCCCAAGGTGCACAGGGATGTGTTTGAACTCGCTTACGAGGATCTTTACGAGCACTTTGACGAGATCAGCGTGGAAGACAAGGAGCTGTCTGAGGCGGCTGACGGTAAGCCCGTGGCCGTAAGCGACGCCTTCTTCGTCAGCGCGCGGGATTCCAGCCGAATCGAGTACAATCTGCGCATCCGTCTCGAGCTGACCAAGTACGGTACGCCTGATGACGACGAGTTCGTCGCGCTCATGGAGTATGTGGACGGCGTGTGGCAGTTTGCAGATTCCAGCGTTTCCGACGGCGTATTGTCCGCGACCATTGACCACATCGGCCCCTTTGCCATCGTCGTATTTTCGGTTGAATAATGCGGCGGAAGACGCGCGGCGATAAGCGATCGCTGCTTTTGGTCGGCGTTCTCGCGGCGCTGATCCTGGCGGGGCTTCTCGCTGTCTATCTTTGGGAGCAGCACGAGCTTGCGCTGGAGCGAGACTCCGTTGTGGATGAGAGCTATGTCCCCAGTTTGCGGCCTGTTTTGCAATATGAGGGGCAGCGGTATCGCATGCGTGACGGGATCGAGACCTATCTTGTCATCGGACTGGACAAATTCTCGACCGAGAAGCTGGATCCGCTTGATTATGTAAATGATCAGCAGTCGGACTTTCTGATTCTGCTGATCGCGGATCATGACAGGAAAACGCTGAACGCGCTGCACATCAACCGCGATACGATGGCGGAGATCCAGCGCTACGGTCTTGCCGGGCGCAAGCTCAAAAGCTTCACCGGGCAGCTTGCCCTGGCGCATACCTTCGGCAGTGGGGGACGCGACAGCGCCCGCTACACGACGGACGCGGTTTCCAAGCTCCTCTACGGCGTCCCGATGGAGCATTACAGCACACTGACGCTCGACGCGGTTCCGACGCTCACGGATCTTGTAGGCGGCGTGCCGGTCTATATTGAGGACGATTTCAGCCGCGTCGATCCCGCTCTCGCGCGGGGGACGACTGTCCGACTTCAGGGGGGACAGGCGCTCAGCTTTATCCAGGCGCGCGGCGCCATGAACGATGCGTCCAACCTCAATCGTATGGCGCGTCAGCGTGTGTATATGCAGAGCCTGTATGAACAGCTGCGGCTGAATCTCGATCAGGATGATAGCTTTGCCCTTCGTCTTGCGACGGAGCTCTCCGGTACCATGGTTTCCGATCTGGATGTGACAGAGCTTGCCGAGCTTGCGGAGACATGGAAGGAATACAGCTTCGCGGGCATTGAAACCGTAGAGGGCGAGGCCGTCCTCGGCGACATCTATATCGAGTTTTACCCAGATCAGGATGCGCTGCAGCGTCAAATCCTGCGGCTCATGTTCGAACCGGAGCAATAAAAAGAAGGACTGTGAAAAACCGCGTTTCTCACAGTCCCTTCTTTTCTCCCGAATATTACAAAAAGAAAACAATGTCGGAATGGCTGTTTCCGAACCGTTTCTGACCTGAGAGACCTGTGAAGTTTTATTGACATATATCTGTTTACATAATGAATTTAACCTCGATTATCCTTCACTTTATACCAGCGGAAAGGACTAAAAACAGCGAAGTTCAGTTGGATTTCGGAACCAGACAGCCAAAAACAAAACAATAACGTAAAACGCGACAACGTAACGTGAAGCGTAATAAACTAACAAAACAGAAACGTTTCTAACAAAATGTGATATTATATTAGTTAAATTGGAGGATGAATTCGATGATTCACATTATGCTGTCGCAGAAGCTGGGAGAGCTTCGCTGGACGCAGGCTGATCTGGCGCGCGCAACGAAAATACGACCCTCCACCATCAACGATTATTATCACGACATCGCCGAGCGCATCAATCTCGATCACTTTGATTTGATTTGTGAGGCGCTGGACTGTGAGTTGAGCGAGCTGTTGGTGCGGGAGCATAATGTTAAACCGCGTGTAGATCGTTATCGAAACGGAAGAAAGATACGCAAATAGGGTTGCAGGATATGACGGATAAACAGCTGCGCAGATTGAACAGAGCTGCGCTGATAGAACTGCTGATCGAACAGGCAGAGGCGAATGAAGCGCTGGAGGCGAAGGTCGCGCTTCTGGAGCAGCAGGTGAAGAGCAAGACGATCGCGGTCTCGACGGCCGGTTCCATGGCGGACGCTGCGATGGAGCTTAACAATGTTTTCACCTCGGCGGACAAGGCGGCTCAGCAGTATCTGGAAAATATCAAGGACTTGAACCAGAAGGGTGACGCGATCATAGAAGCGGCGAAGCGGCAGGCTTCGCAGATTCTCAGCAACGCGCAGGCCGAGGCCTCCCGTCTTCGCGGGGAGCCTGCGATACCCGAAAAGACAGCCGAGAAGCCGAAGACCGTAAAAAACCAGGCGGCAGAGAAGCCGAGCTTCAAAAAAAGACAGGAAGCGGAGAGAAAGCCGGCCGCCAAGTCGTCCGCGCCGCCGCCCAGGCGGGAAAGCGCGACAAAACAGAGGAAAAGCGATCCGGTGGACGCGATGTTTGACAGCGCGTTTTCCGAAATGCGCAGGAAGAATAAGTAACAAGAGGGAAAAGGTATGGCGACTGAAAAAGCACCCGCAGATAACAAAGAGGGGCTGGAGCTCGTTGCGGATTATATTCGGGGTCTTCAATTTAAGAAGTCCATGATCGGCGGCGTAGATCAGGAGGACGCCTTCCGGCACATGCAGGAGCTGGTGAAGCTCTTTTCCAGAGTGTATAAGGAGCAGGGCGAAAAGAACGCCGCTCTGCAAAAGGAGCTGACGACGCTGCGTTCCCAGCTTTCCGCTAAGGCGGACAGCCTCAAGACCGAGGGCGAGCAGCGCGTCAAGGAACTGCTCGAGCTGAACCGGGAGCAGCAGGCCAGGCTGGAGGAGATGAGCGCCGCGGCTGAGGAGGCGAAGGCTGCCTGGGCACGGGAGCGCGAAGGCCTGGAATCTGCGCGGGAGCAGGAGAGGGCGGAGCTGACAGCCCGGCTTTCGGAGAAGGAGGATATGCTTCGCCAGACGGAGGGGGATCGTTCCGCCCTTCGTGGGACGGTGGAGCGCCTTCAGCAGGAGCTCAAAGAAGCGATGAATCGCGCGCAGCTCGACCAGGAGAGTCGGGAGACGCTGGAGGAAATTTATCTTGACGCCAAGCGCCGCCGCGGCCAGATCATCGCCGAGGCCGAGGAGAAGGCCAGGGAGCTTCGTGAAGCGGCGAACGCCGAAGCGGAGGCCCTGGAGACGGAGCTTTCGCGCAAGCGCGAGGATTTCCTTGCGGCACTTGAGGCGGAGGGCGAGGAAAAGCGCCAAGCCGCACAGGAAGCGTTGGAGAACGCGAAGGCCGAGCAGGAGAGCCTGCTCAACGAAGTGCTTGCGCGCAAGCAGCAGATCGAAGAGCTCTGCGCGCAGATGAAGAGCGAGGCGGAGCAAGGAGCGGAGGCTACCCTGCGCGAGGCGCAGGAGAAGGCGGACACGCTCCGCGATCATGCCGAGGAGACGCTCAAGACCCTGCGCGAACAGGCCGAGGCCGAGCTTGCCGACGCAAAGCAAGCCCTCGACGCCCAGCGCAGCGGCTTGCAGGAGGATTTTGACCGGCGCTTTGCCGAGCTCGACGAGGAGAAAGCGCACTTAGAGGAACGCAAGGCCGAGGCTCTGCGTCAGGCGCAGGAGAAGGCCACGGCCATGTACGCCACCGCGCAGCGCGAGGCGGAGGAGGTGCTCGCCCGCGCCCGCTCCGAGGCGGACAAGCAAAAGGAAGAGGCCGCGGCGCAGCTCAGACAGGCGCAGGAGGCCGCGCAGCAGAAACAGAGAGAAGCGGAAGCCCTGATCGCGTCCGCGGGCGAGAGCTATCGCAAGGAGCGCGCCAAGTACAAGGCCATGACGGATCGTCTGGACGGTATCCGCGCCCGTGCGCTGCAGCAGCTGCAGGAGGAAATTTCGCAATATCAGGGGCTTGTGTTTGAACTCTCCCGCAGGCGGGTGGGCTTCTCCGAGACGGAGGAGGACGCTGAATCCCGCGAGCCGTGAGGATAAAAGCTCATGAACGATTCGCAGCTCGATCAGCTTCTGGAACAAAAGATACATCAGGCAAAGTCGGGAAAGCTTCTGCGCTATATCCTGATCGTGCTGCTGTGTCTGTGTCTGGGGGCGCTGGTGTTTTCTCTGCGGGGCTGTTCCCGTGGGGCGCAGCCGGAGGAGCCGCCGCTCCCAACCGTGACAGCGCCGACCCTGACGCCGACGATGGCGCCCGCGCCAAGCGCGAGCCCCACGCTGGAGACGCCGGTGGTCGCGGCCTTTGATCTTGTGGAGCACAGCCTCGCGCTCGAATGGCCGGAAGACGCGGACGTACCGGAGGAGGTACGCGTTCGTGTTCTGCACGGAGGGACGGAGCTTCACACCCTGCATTTGAACGCGCAGAACCACTGGGGGGCGCGTTGGGAGGATTCCTATCCGGCCGAGGAACTGACGCTGACGGCGGAGCTTCCTGTCGGCTACACGGCGGAGACCGAAATCGACGGAGAGCGCTTTTCTGTGCATGTTGTCAAGCTTGCCGAGGAGGCGGCGCCTCCGGGCTACTACGACAGCCATCTTCCCCAAACCGGCCGGACGCTCTGGCCGATCCCGGCTTTGCTTGTGACCGGCGTCCTATTCTTGATCCTATCCTGTCAGCAGACGCGGCGCGCCGGCTGATGTACCGGAGTACTGTATGAGGCTTCCCTTTCAAAAACGAAAACTTCGCGACAAACCGACGCTGGCGCAGCTTCGCGGCGAGCTTCGGCATATCGAATATCGCCGGCGCTACCTTCGCACCCTGGCCACGACGGCCTTCACGCTGGTGGTGGTGGCCGCTGTCACGGTGCTGATTGCAATGCTGTGGCTCCCAATCCTGGAGATGTACGGCGGCTCCATGTCGCCCACGCTGGAGGAAGGGGATATCGTGATTTCCGTGGCGACGAGCGAAGTGCAGCGCGGCGACATCGTTGCTTTCTACTACGGCAACAAGCTGCTGGTCAAGCGCTGCGTCGCCCTTCCCGGGGAGACGGTCGAGATCGACGAAGATGGTAATGTGTACGTCAACGGGCAGTATCTGGACGAGCCTTACACGACGGAAAAGTCGCTGGGCGAGTGTGACCTGGAATTTCCCTTTGAGGTGCCGCAGGAGCAGTATTTCGTCATCGGCGACCACCGCACGACCTCCCTGGACAGCCGCAATTCCGTCGTAGGCTGCGTGGCCTACGATGATCTCTGCGGCAGGGTTGTATTTCGCGTCTGGCCGCTGAACCGGATCGGCAATTTAACGCGGTAACTTCAACGCAGTAAGTTTATAAAAAAATCGGTGTAATAAATTCTCAAAAGACTTGCAATACTTTACAAAAAGGTGTATTATATCCTTTGACGTGTAATGATTTGTAATATCAATGGAAGCGATCCATCTGATAAAAGCCCGTCCGTTCCGGAACGGGCAAGGATTTGAGGCTGTTTATGAGATTCAGTTTTAATCGAAAACTGAAAAGTCTGCTGCTTCAGCATGAGCGCAGAAGCGTTTGGTTCAAAGTGCTGCTGACGGTTGCGTGTCTGGTGGTCTGTGTTACCAGCTATTCGCTGATCCTGCCGGCACTGACAATGAACGGCGCTTATGTCTGCGGGCTGGAGGCGCATACCCACGGCGTGGCCTGCTATGCGCTCAACGAGCAGGGGGAGACGGTGCTGATCTGCCAGCGGACAGAGCATCAGCACGATGAGCACTGCCTGGTCGTGGAGGCGGAGCCGGAGAAATACATCTGCGGCCATGCCTATGAGCATATGCATGACGAGGGCTGCTATTGTGACGGCGCGCTGGTCTGCACGCTGACGGAGCACACCCACAGCGACGCCTGTCTGAATCCGGCGCAACTGGTGGAGCCGATCGCGCAGGCTGAGGGCGAAGCCCCGGAGAGCATCACGCCGGATGAGGCTGCGCTTCTGCTGGAGGGCGGCAGCGAGGAACTGGTTCTGGTCAATGAAGACGGCGAACCCTATCTGCCCGAGGACGCCGAGAGCCCGCAGGGCGACATAGCCGAAACGGAGGAGACGGTACCGCTCAGGGCGAAGCGCAGGGCAGCCGCGCTCGCGGCGGACAACCTTGGCCTGTACAATTTGCTTGGAGAGGAAAATCCGGGCGGTTTGCCCTTCCCGATCGAGGAGGATGAGACCTGGGTCGAGCTGGAGAGCGACGGCGCGACGGTGCGCTACTCCATCACCAACGCCGCCACCGGCAAGGAGGTTGACGCGGGGCTGGTGCACGGCGAGGGGTTTGCCTTCAACCTCGCGGCCTACCGAGAGGGCAGCGGCACCCTGCTGGAAAACTATCAGGTTTGGGGCACCGTATATTACTGGAAGGTTTACAGCCCGAACTTCCGGCTGTTTATGAACCGCAACAACGTCCCCGTCGCGCTGGAAACCTACGCGGCGGATTGGGTCGGCATCGGCAACAGTGCGCAGATGCGTGTTGCCTATCAGGACGACTGCTACTGGTTTGCTTTCCGCACGGTCGGCATCAGCACCGTCCGTCAGCTCAACCTGCTCTGCGCTTTGACGAGTAACCGCAGCGCCACGCCGATGGCGCTCGGCAAGAGCGCGGTCTGGGAATCGAGCGCCTACGCCTATCACTACAGCGTCACAGCCACGATCCCCCACGCGGTGAACGATTACAGTCAGTTCTACCGCCTGCAGGACATGAGCTCGCTCTCGCTCTCGACGGGTACCTATAACGGCTTTACCATGAATGCGGACAACGGCTTCTTTGAGGTTACGCTTGACGGGACGCCGCTGCTTCCCATTGACCAGGCATATGAGGATCCGACACAGAGGATCGCCTACTATCTGGATCGTGACAGCGGCTTCCTCTATCTGCTCAACCGAACGCCGCACACAAACGGCCATCAGGTAACGGCGCTGGAGGAGCTGGTGGAGCGCTATCCCGGCTGGTGCCTGTGCTGGGGTGAGAACGAGGATCGAACCCTGGTCGTCTCCTATTTGGATACCTACGGTCAACAGTATTACGGCAAGAACAAGACCGAGACCTTCCTCAACCGCGCCGAGCTATTCAATCAGAATGGCAGCTCCGTTCAGGCGATCAGCACAAACAGCAATCTGGACGGCTTACTGAGAAAGACCTATTCGGCGGAGGAAAAAAGCTTCACCATCAGCTTCAACGCAAATTTCCTCGATCTCAGCGAACGCGGGGATGAGACCCTGTTTGACGTAATGACAAACGGCATCCTCCCGGAAAACGCTGTCATCACCGTGTCGCGGCGCGCCTCCGTGGAGGAATCGCCGACAGCTCTGACGGAGGGTACGGATTTCAGCATTGTGCGGCAGCAAAACGGCTTCTCCATTACGCTCACCGACGTCGGCGCATACCAGTACTTTGTGACTTATCCTGTGATTCTCCCGCCCAATACGGACAGCAGCCTTGTGGACAACACGGTTGAGATCGTGGGCACGGCCATCTCCCAGAGCATTTCGGTGGATTACAACTCCTCCGAATCCTCCGCGGACAGCGACGGCTGGTTCTACATCTTCAACCTCCGCAAGAGCTATGAGGACGGCAATCCGCCTCTCGGCGCGTCCTTTGGCCTCTTCCGCGCAAGCGACGATGTTATGATTGCCAAGTCCGTTGTCGAGAGCGCGAGCGATGGAAGCGACGAGCTGGAGCGGCATATGTACTTTGTCCGAGGTTCGAGACAGGTGCTATCGCCGCTGCCGTACGGCAACTATGACAGATACGTGCCGGGCGGAGATCTCGATGTGGTCTACTTCCACTCCGCCGGTCTTGAGTTGGAAACACTCTACTATGCCAAGGAGATCGAAGCTCCTGAGGACTTTAACCTCAGCGATTCGGTATTCTATTTCTACGCCACAGACCCTGCCGCTCCCGACAATGTGCCGGAAGAGATCAACGCCCTGATGGAAAGCGGAGCGAGCGTTACGGTGATCGACAATTGGCGGCGTATCTCTGTTGATAGCTCCATCCTGGACTATGCCGATCAGGAAGCCGAGGAGAGCTGCTTCAACAACAAATTCTTTGTGAACCTGCCCGCTACCGGAGGCTTCGGAGCGATGGTATGTTATACCGCAGGTTCAGTGCTTGCGCTCAGCCCCCTGCTGTGGCTTGCACTGAAGATCGGAAGGAAAGGGGGATTTAAGCATCATACATAAGACAGAACGTCGCGCATCCCCCCTCCGAACCCAGCGCCCCCCTTAGCATTTCCTGAGCGAGCAACGAAAGCAATCCCCCAGCATATCCCCAAAACTATACTGAAGAAAAGAAAGGTAACAATGTGATGAAGAAATTCAAAACTGTTCTCGCGATGATCCTGGTGTTCGCGATGTTCGCCGCACTGAGCATTACCGCCAGCGCGGAAACTGCCAACCTCGACGGTCATCTCTACAAAGCTTTCCAGATCTTCTCCGGCTCTCAGAACGAAGAAGACACCAGCGGCGCCCTCGGCTCCGTGAAGTGGGGCGACGGCATCCAGGATGCTGACTTCCTTACCGCCCTCAAGAGCAGCGACGCCTTCGGTTCTCCCAACCCCTTCGTGCATGACGACACCGCCGCTCAGGTGGCTCGCCATCTCGAGGTCTTTGAGAACGACAGCGACGCGCTGATCGCCTTCTCCAAGCTCGCATACGAATACCGCGTTCTGAGCGCCGGTATCGACTGCGTGGACGGCGATACCAGCCTGCCCGCCGGTTATTACCTGGTTGTTGACGTCACTTCCTTCGGCGCGGATGAGGTCAACACCGTTTACAACATGGCTCTGCTGCAGCAGACCCGCAACGGCCGCTTCGAGATCCGTAACAAGGCCTCCGTTCCCACCCTCATCAAGAAGGTCAAGGACATCAACGATTCTCAGGCCTCCGACGAATCCCTGTGGCAGGATTCCGCTGACTGGGACATCGGTGACAATGTGGTCTTCCGCATCACCGTGACCCTCGGCGAGATGAAGAACTACGACACCTACGCCATCACCATTCACGATACCCTGAGCGACACCCTTTCCTACAACCGTGACTCCGCCGTCATCAAGGTCGGCAACACCATCGTCACCGATCAGTTCAACATTTCCGCCACCAACACCAACGTGACGGCCAGCTGCTCCAACGTCAAGGCCTTCGCCAGCGACGGCGATGTGATCACCATGGAGTACACCGCCCGCCTGCTCGGCACCGCCAAAATCGGCACCGATGGCAACGACAATACTGCTTACCTTGAGTATTCCAACAATCCCAACGACTCCAGCAGCCGCGGCAAGACCCCCGAGGATCTGGTTCGCGTCTTTACCTACCAGCTGACGCTCAACAAGGTTGACGAGGAGGGCAATGCCCTGATCGGCGCCAGCTTCGAGCTGCAGAAGAAGAACGCCGCCGGCGCCTGGGTTTCCAAGGGTGTTGTCCGCGGCACCACCAGCACCGTGTTCACTTGGGCCGGCCTGGACGACGGCGACTACCGCATCGTTGAGACCGTTACTCCCGACGGCTACAACCCCATTGATCCCATCGAGTTCACCATTACCGCGGATCACGACGTGGAGTCTGATGATCCCCACCTCAACAGCCTGAGCGGCGGCGATGGCTTCACTGTCGAGCTCAGCCGCGGCGCGCTGCAGGCCGACATCGTCAACGAGGGCGGCGTGGTTCTGCCCGAGACCGGCGGTGAAGGCACCCAGATGCTCTATGTCTTCGGCGCTCTGCTGCTCCTCGGCGGCCTGGTGCTGATCGTCACCAAGAAGCGCGTCGGCGACGCTGCCTGATCAAATTGTATAAGTGGGGGGCTCCGGCCCCCCACCTTACAGGAGCTTTCTCACGATGAAAAAACGCCTGACCTGGCTGATTTTGACTGTCGTATCGCTGATTGGCCTGTTGATGGTACTCTATCCCACCGTAGCCAATGTCTGGAACGAGCGTCACGTCTCTCACTTCATCGCCAGCTATATCGAATCGGTGGAAGAGGTCGATGATACGGCGTATGCCGCGGCGCTTTTGGCCGCGCAGGATTATAACGAACGCCTGCGCGAGCTCAGCGGTTTTCGGCTCAGCGAGGAAATGGCGGAGGAGTATCTGACGCAGTTGGATCTCACCGGCCTTGGCATTATGGCCTATCTTGAGATTCCAAAGATCAATGTCTCGCTGCCAATCTATCACGGCACCTCGAACGAGGTGCTCCAGATTGCAATCGGCCATCTGGACTGGAGCAGCCTGCCGGTCGGCGGGGCGTCCACCCACGCTGTTGTCAGCGGGCACCGCGGTCTTGCCAGTGCGCGGCTCTTTACCGATCTTCCGAAGCTGGAAAAAGGCGATGTTTTCTATGTGCGTGTGCTCAATGAACTGTTGACCTATGAGGTGGATCAGATTAAAACCGTCAAGCCCGACGAAGGCGACGATCTGAAAATCGTTGAGGATAAGGATTATATGACCCTTATTACCTGTACGCCTTACGGGATCAACACCCACCGGCTTCTGGTACGCGGCCACCGGATCGACAATACCGAGGAGACCAGAAAAATTTATGTGTCCTCGGAGGCCGTTCGTATTGAGCCCATTGTCGTCATGCCCTTGATTGCGGCGCCAATCATTGTGCTGCTTGTGCTGCTGGTCTTCATCCTGACGGATTTGCGCGATAGCCGCAAACCAAAAAAACAGAATCCATAATTGAGAAGAAAGGAGTGAGTACATGAAAGGTCTGTTGCGATTGTTTTGCGGGCTTTTTATACTGTCGCTTCTTTTCTCCCTCTCAATTCCATCGGCCTTCGCAGAGCCGGTTGACTCGACCCGACAGTGTAGCTTGAACCTCCAGGCTACTTATGCCGGGGAGCCGGTAACGGCCATGCCCTTCTCTCTCTACCGCGTCGCGGAGGTGAGCGGTTCCGCCGCCGACTTCCGTCTGCTTGCCCCTTACTCCACCTATCCCATCTCGCTGGACGGGCTGGAAGGGGAGGATTGGGCGCTTCTCGCCCAATCACTGAGTGCTTATGTGCGCGCCGATCATCCGACGCCGCAGGCTCAGGGTCTGAGCGACGCGGAAGGGAAGCTGTTTTTGGATGGGTTGCCTTGCGGCCTGTATTTGGTCTGCGGAGACAGCGTCAGCCAGAACGGGAGCGTATACAGCGCCGCGCCTTTCTTGATTTGCCTGCCGACTTTGGCGGATGGCAGCTGGAGCTATGCGCTCTCCGCCAAGCCCAAGCTCAGCCGGGAGGAAAACAACGTCTCTTTGCGCGTCCTGAAAATCTGGGATGACGCGGGGGCGGAGTCCGCTCGCCCGACACAGATCGCCGTCACGCTCCTGTGCGACGGTGAGGTGTACGAGCGTGTGATCCTCACCGAGCGCAACAGCTGGCGCTGGCATTGGAGACAGCTGGAGGGTGGTCATAATTGGTCAGTCATTGAAGAGCCCGTAGAGGGCTACAGCGTCAGCATCATGCTGATCGATGACTGCTACTGTATTACAAACCACCGTTCCTCTCATGTTCCGCCCCCTACGCCTTCCACGCCTCCAAACAAGCTGCCCCAGACCGGCCTGAACTGGTGGCCTGTCGTGGGCTTTGGCTGCGCCGGTGTGCTGTTGCTGGCACTGGCCGTGGTTGCGAAGCGTATCGGGCGCCGGAAAGAGGATGGGCAGAATGTCCAGTAAGCTTTCCCGTATCTTCGCGGTGCTGGGCGGGCTGATGATTGCCGCTGCTGTTTTCTGGGCTGGATGGAACGCCGCGCTGGTCAAGCAGGCGGGGGAATCCTCCGATCAGGTACTTGAGCAACTGCATGAGGTCATTCCGCTTACCGTAGACGTCAGACCGGAACCCGGCGAAGCCACGCCTCTCCCGGATTATGTGCTCAATCCCGCCATGCCCATGCCGGAGCAGACTGTCAACGGCAGGGCCTATATCGGTTTTGTGAGCATCCCGGCGCTGGAGCTGGAGCTGAGCGTCGCCTCTCACTGGGATTATGAGGCGCTGAATATCTCGCCCTGCCGTTACTTCGGCTCGGTCTATACGGATGATCTTGTGCTCTCCGCCCATAATTACGACAGCCATTTCGGACGGCTGAACACTCTTCAGCCGGGGGATGAGATCCGTTTTACAGACGTTGACGGCAATGTTTTCCACTATCAGGTCGCCCTTGTGGAACTGCTTGGCTCCACCGCTGTGGAGGAAATGACCGCAAGCGGTTTCCCCCTCAGTCTCTTCACCTGTACAGTAGGCGGCACAAACCGCGTGACTGTGCGCTGCGAACGTGTGCCCGATTGATAATAGAGAAAAGCAGCGAACCCCCCTGTGTTCCGAACACAGGAGGGTTCGCTGCTTTTTGTGGGAGAGCGAACAGTTACATGGGGTGAAAGATTCAGGCGCAAATTGCGAGTTAATAAGTGGAAGGAAGTGACGCAGTTGGACGACAGTGCAATCATCGACCTGTTCTTTGAGCGCTCGGAGCAGGCCGTAGAAGAGCTGGACAGACAATACGGCGCCTTGCTGCGCAAGACGGCGGGGAACATCCTCGGCAGTCCTCAGGACACGGAGGAATGTGTGAACGATGCCTATCTCGGCGTCTGGAACAGTATTCCGCCACAGAGACCGGCGCCTCTGGCAAGCTACGTTTGCCGCATCGTCCGTAACCTCGCAATCTCCCGCCTGCGCCGGGAAAGCGCGGCAAAGCGAAACGGCAGCTTCGAGTTGGTGCTGGATGAGCTGGCGGAGTTGGTACCCTCCGCAGGGAATGTCGAGCGGGACTACGAGTACAAGGAGCTTGTGCAGACCCTGAACCTCTTTCTCGCCACCCTTAACTACGATGACCGTTTCCTTTTCGTCCGTCGTTACTGGTATGCCGAAGCTGTCAAGGATATTGCCGCCGCCATGCGACGGAAGGAGAGCTGGGTCTCGCTGCGTCTCTTCCGCTTGCGCGAGAAATTGCGGAAAACATTGACGAAGGAGGGCTTTTCTGTATGAAGCGGGAGGAGTTGTTTGAGGCGCTCAACGATCTGGACTACCACTATGTAGCTGAGGCGCAGCATTACGCGCCGCCCCGTGCAGACGGCGCTCCGGAAAGGATCGTACACATGAACAAGAAACGGTTTATCACCTTCGCCCTCGCGGCAGCCATCCTGCTTATGTTGGGTGTTACGGCTTATGCGGTCAATGCGGCTGTTTCAAGCCCCCAGACGGCGGAGAAGGTTGCGCGGGAGCAAATCGAGGCCTGGAAGGAATTGGGGCTTCTGAACCCCGCGGTCAGCTTTGAGGGCGCGGCAAGTCAGGTCGTGGAGATCGAGGAATACCGGGGAAGCGATTACTGGTACGGGCGTCTGTTTCACCACGCTTACGATGTGCGCTGGTATTACTCCCGCGAGGGAGCCAAATATGGCTGCAGCCTGCGTGTGGATACCATGACCGGAAAGATTTTGTCAGCCTTCATTGACGCCGTAGCGGATGAAACGGATGTACCCGTGCGCGAGGAGGAATCGGCGGTCAACACAGACGAGAATGGGAACCCAAGGCTTCTTCATTTTTACGACAATTTTGACGACATCGTCCCGGCGGACATGACTGTGGGGCGCTTCTGCAGCCTGCTTGCCGAGTACTGGGGCTTCACGGGCTACTCCATCACGGAAACGGAGGATCACTTCTACCATAAGACGTGGGAGGCTGTGGACGACGAGACGCTGCTGAAAGAGCTCGCCTGGGACAAAACGGGAAATTACTATCTCACGGTGTTCTTCGAGGGCGACCAGGAGGGCGCGCCCATGTATATCCAGCTGCAGCAATTCCCGGGCGTTGTTAACCTGGCTGTCGGCACAAATCACGCGGTAGGGTAAGATAAGCCCTCATGAGAAATGCCCCGAGCCAAAGAGAGGCCGGGGCATTTCTGCGGGCAGAAGAAATGAGAAAAATGCAAAAGCGGAAGCACAGAGGTGCTCGTTACCAATCTCGACGCAGACAGATTTCCTTCAGAGGAACTCAAAAAGCTCTATGGCATG
>CAJOCV010000006.1:27608-32324 GCA_905233785.1 uncultured Oscillospiraceae bacterium | reverse complement strand
TTCTCCGAGGTGGGCGTGCGCGATCTGGAAAACTACAACAGGCACTGTGAGGCGCAGGGGGAGCCGCGGCTGCCCCAGGTCGTGATCGTGATCGACGAGCTTGCCGACTTGATGATGGTTGCCTCCAAGGAGGTTGAGGAGAGCATCTGCCGCGTGGCGCAGATGGGGCGTGCCGCGGGCATGCACCTGGTGATCGCGACACAGCGCCCGTCCGCGGATGTGATTACGGGTCTGATGAAGGCCAACATCCCCTCCCGCATCGCTTTTGCGGTCTCCTCCGCGATGGAAAGCCGCATCATCCTCGACCAGGGCGGCGCCGAGAAGCTCATCGGCATGGGGGACATGCTGTTTTCCCCGGTCGGCATCGGCAAGCCCAAGCGCATCCAGGGCGCCTTCGTCTCTGACGAGGAGCGCGAGGAGGTCATTCAGTTCATCAAGGAAAACGCCGGGGAGGCTTCCGAGAACAGCGAGATCGAATCCTTTATGAACAAAGCCACAGAGGAAAAGGGCGCTTCGGACAAGTCCGCTTCCAAAGAGGAGGACAGTCCCGCCGGCGCCTACGACGAGATGCTGCCCAAGGCGGTGGAGGCGGTGCTGGAGATGGGCTCCTGCTCCGTGTCCATGCTGCAGCGGCGCGTCAAGCTCGGCTATTCCCGCGCGGCGCGCATCGTCGATCAGATGGAGGAGCTGGGCATCGTCGGCCCCTACGAGGGCGCAAAGCCCCGCAGTGTGGTCATCGACCGCGCGGGCTGGCAGCAGCTGCAGGTGCAGCTCGGCCTTGCGTCCGATAGCGACCTCGCCCTCGCCCAGGAGATGAGCGACGAGGCGGACAGCTTTGAGTCGTGAGTTTTTGGGAGTGTGAAAATGGACTATTTCGCACCGAATATGACCGTTACCGAGGTCAACCGCATCTCCATGCTGGGGCTTGCCCACATCGGGGACGGGGTCTATGAGCTCATGACCCGAACGATGCTCTGCCGACAGGGACACACCGCCATCGGGGAGCTACATAAGCGCACGGTATCCTTCGTTCGCGCTCCCGCCCAGGCAAAGGCCGCTTTAAGGCTGCTGCCCCTCCTCGACGAGGAGGAGACGGCGGTCTACAAGCGCGGGCGCAACGCCCATGTGCACGGCGTCCCGCAGGGGGCGGACGTGGGGGAGTACCACGCCGCCACCGGGCTGGAGGCGCTCTTCGGCTATCTCTATCTCACCGGGCGGCAGGAGCGTTTAAACGCGCTCTTCGCCGCGATCATGGAGGACTGACCATGCCCCTTGACGCCATTTGTACCGCCGCGCTGTGCGGCGAGCTGGAACAGACCGTCGTCGGCGGGCGCATCGACAAGGTGCAGCAGCCGGAACGGGACATGCTGCTCCTTTCCCTGCGCGCAAACGGCAAAAACCGCCGCCTTTTGATTGCGGCGGGTACCGGGAACGCCCGCGTCCATCTGACGGAGGCAAGCTTTGAAAACCCCGCCGAGCCGCCGATGTTCTGCATGCTGCTCAGAAAGCATCTCGTCGGCGCGCACATTGTCTCACTTTATCAGCCGGAGCATGAACGTATGCTTGTGCTGCTGCTGGACACGCACGATGAGCTGGGCGTGGACTCCCGCAAGCGGCTCGTGGTGGAGATGATCGGGCGCAGCGCAAACGTCATCCTCGTGGGCGAGGACGGGCGAATCATCGACTGTATGCGCCGGGTTGACTTCGCCGGCGACGCAAACCGTCGGCTCCTGCCCGGGATGATTTACCGGATGCCCCCCCGACAGGACAAGCGCTCCTTTTTCGAGACTGAGCCCGATACGCGCCGCGCCATGATTGACAGGGCGGATGAAAGCGTACCGATGGACAAGTGGCTGCTCGACAGCTTCTCCGGCCTCTCACCGCTTATATGCCGGGAGCTTACATACCGCTGCGGCGGCGATTACGCGCTCCTTCCCGCGCAGATGGATGCGCTTGCGGAGACCGTGGCAAACGGAGAGTTCACGCCCTGCCTCATAAGCCGGGACGGCAAGCCCCTGGACTTCAGCTTCCTGCGCATCTCGCAGTACGGCGACGCGGCGCAGACCGAGCTCTGCGACAGCTTTTCCGCCCTGCTCGACGCCTTCTACACCCGCCGCGACAAGCAGGAGCAGCAGCGCAGACGCTCAAAGGAGCTGCAGCACAGCGTCAAGACCGCGCGGGATCGCCTGATGCGCAAGCTCGCCGGGCAGCGGGAGGAGCTCAAGCGCACCGAGACCAAGGAGGACGTGCGCAAGCGCGCGGAGCTCGTGACGGCGAACCTCTACCGCTTAAAGCGCGGGGAGCGCAGTCTTGTCTGCGAGGATTATTACGAGCCGGACTGCCCGGAGATCACGATCCCGCTCGACCCGCTCAAAACGCCGCAGCAAAACGCCGCGGCAATGTACAAGGAATACAACAAGCTAAAGGGCGCGGAAAGGCATCTCACAGGGCTCATTGCCCAGGGCGAGCAGCAGCTGGAGTATCTAAACAGCGTGCTTGATGAACTGGAGCGCGCCGAGAACGAGAAGGATTTGGGCGACATCCGCCGGGAGCTGAGCGAGACCGGCTACCTCAAGCAGCCGCGCGGCGCAAAGCCCGAAAAGGGGAGGGCGCAGGCGCCGCTGCGCTTTGTGACCGACGCGGGGCTGGAGGTGCTGGTGGGGCGCTCGAACACGCAGAATGACGAGCTGACCACAAAGCTTGCCCGCCGCACCGATTACTGGCTGCACACCCAGCGCGTGCACGGGAGCCATGTCATCCTGCGCTGCGATGGCCTGGAGCCGGACGAAGAGAGCCTTGCGCAGGCGGCCAGCCTTGCCGCCTGGTACTCCCAGGGGCGGGAGAGCGGCAAGGTGCCTGTGGATTATACCATGGTACGCTTTGTTCGCAAGCCCGCGGGCGCCATGCCCGGGAAGGTCGTCTACACCGACTACCGCACGATCTTCGTCGAAGCGGACGAGGCGCTCATAACAAGACTCCGGAAACGATAAAAATGCCGTGATCGTTTTTGCCGCCTGCGGGAAAGAGCGGGCTTTTGTAAGAAAACTAAGGCAACACCGCACAATACGCCTTCGGCGTCTTCCGGAAAAACCGCGCCCTCCCGCAAGCGATACGCAGAGCTTCCAAATATTTTGTTTGCCGCCTTCCGAGGCGGCAAATCAGAGGCGTTCCCCCCCCCTGAACTCCCCCCTTTGGTATCGGAGTAGACTGAACAGTACCCTTCAAACATACAGTTCGGCGTTGAAGACCTTTGTGATCCTACTCAAGGAGGCATATACCCGAATGAACAAGAAATCCGGTTTTATGGATGTGCTGGCTCACGCGATCGTTGAGTATCGCGTGGGCATCGGTGCCCTGTTTCTTGCGCTAATGCTGTTCTCCGTTTTCTCCGTCCGCTGGATCAAGGTGGAAAACGACATCACGGTCTATCTCCCGGAGAAGGCGGAGGCGCGTCAGGGGCTTGCTATCATGAACGAGGAATTCATTACCCTCGGCACTGCCAAGGTGATGGTTCACAATATCTCGCAGGAGCAGGCAAAAGAGCTTGCTGACGTGCTCTCTGAGATCGAGAACGTGGTGCTCGTCACCTATGATGATTCCGCGGCGCACTACCAAGACGGCAGCGCGCTCTTTGACCTGACCTTCGGGGACACGGACACTTCGGAGGCGAGCCGCACCGCCATGAAAAACGTGGAAGAGGCGCTGTCGCGCTACGATACCACGATCTCCACCGGCGTTGGCTACAGCTTGGCGGGCGTCCTTGCCGAACAGATGGCAGTGGTGCTCGTTTTCGTGGTGATCGTGGTGCTTGCGGTGCTGCTGTTCACTTCCAGCACCTACGCGGAAATTCCCGTGATGATCCTGACCTTCCTAACTGCGGCGATCATCAACATGGGCACCGCGTTCTTGATGGGGACAATTTCCTTTGTCTCCAACTCCGTCTCGGTCGTCATGCAGCTGGCGCTCTCCGTGGACTATGCGATTATCTTCTGCAATCGCTATAAAGAAGAGCACGAAACGCTCGGCATCAGGGAAGCGGTGGAAAAAGCGCTGGCCGCCTCGATCCCGGAGATTTTTTCCAGCAGTCTGACCACGATCGCCGGTCTGACCGCCATGGCCTTTATGAAGTTCCGTCTGGGGGCGGATCTGGGCTTCAACCTGGTCAAGGCCGTGACCATCAGCCTGCTCACCGTGTTCCTGTTCATGCCCGCGCTGCTGGTGCTCTTTGGGAAGGCGATGGATAAGACCAAGCATAAGCGCTTTGTCCCGAAGATCAGCATTGTCGGCAAATTTGCCTACGCAACGCGCCATGTTATGCCGATTTTGCTGGTGCTGCTGGTGGTTGGCGGTTACTATGCCTGCGGGCGGATCGATTATGCCTACGCAATGGAGGCCGTACCGGCACGCCATCTGACAGAGCATGAAATGGCACAGGTGGAGATCGACGAGACCTTTGGCAGCAGCAACCTCGTCGCGCTGCTGGTCCCCTCGGGGGACTATGCCGCGGAAAAGGCGCTGCTGAACGAACTGGAAGCCTGCGACGAGGTGAAGTCCGCCACCGGCATTGCCGCCATTGAGGCCATGGACGGTCTGCGTCTCGGTGACAAAATAGGTTACCGCGAGTTCAGCGAGATCGCGGGCGTTGATGAGACTGCCGCGCAGGCGCTCTTTGCCTACTATGCGGCGGCACATGGCGATCACAACGAGGCCGCGGAG
>CAJOCV010000006.1:0-27503 GCA_905233785.1 uncultured Oscillospiraceae bacterium | reverse complement strand
CAGCTCCAGAGCGAGGAACACAGCCGCCTGGTGCTGGATTTGGATATGCCGGTCCAGTCGGAGGAAACCTTCGCCTTTTTAAGCAGCATCCATGCCATTGCCGCGCGCTACTACGACGATGACGTGGTGCTCACCGGCGACTCCGTGAGCGCCAAAGACTTTAAGGAATCCTTCGCTTCGGATAACCGGGTCGTGGGGTACATGTCCATCGTGATGGTCATGGTGATCCTGTTTTTCACCTTCAAGTCCTTCGGCATGCCGCTGCTGCTGATCCTTGTGATCCAGGGCAGCATTTGGCTGAACTTCGGCATTGCCGCTCTGCAGGGAACGCAGATCTTCTTCCTCTGCTACCTGATCGTCAGCGCCATTCAGATGGGCGCGAACATCGACTATGCCATCGTGGTCTCCTCCCGTTATCAGGAGTTCCGCGAGACCATGGATCGCAAGGACGCCATCATTGAGACGCTGAACATCGCATTCCCCACCATCCTCACCTCAGGGCTCATGATGGTCTGCGCGGGTCTTCTGATCGGCTTCCGGGTATCCCAGTGCATCATCGCCGGTATGGGCTACTATGTGGGCACCGGCACGAGCATCTCTCTTGTGCTGATCCTCTTTGCGCTGCCGCAGGTGCTGCTTCTGGGCGACCGCTTTGTGGCTGCAAGCTCTGTGCGTGGGAGCAAGCGTTCCGCTCCGGGCTTCTTTGCCCGGAACCGCCGCAGCCTTGCCGCGGCGCTCATGAGCGTCGCGCTGGTGCTTGCGATCCTCGCGGTGCCCTTCGGCGTGCATACAGCCGCCGATTACAGCGTCAGCACCCAGCGGCACAGCGAGGAAAAGCTCGAGCAGACCGAACGCCTCCGTGCGGTGGCGCTCCGCCTGGAAGAGGCAAAAGCGGCGCGGGGTGATCTGTCCTATGCCTTTGCCGAGCAGCTTATGACCGATAAGATCGGCAGCGAGCAGCTCAAAGAGGGCGAGGAGCAATATCAGGAGGGGCTGGAGGAATACAACGAGGGCAAAGCTCAGTATGACGAGGGTGCGGCGCAGCTTCGTGATGCCGAGAGCGCCTACCATGCCGGCGCGGCTCAGCTTGCCCAGGGTCAGGCGGAATATGACGCCAGGATTGCCCAATATAACGCCGGCAAGGCCGCCCTGGCAGAGGGCTCTGCGCAGCTTGCCCAGGGTCAGGCGGAGTATGACGCCGGTCTCGCCCAGTATAACGAAGGCCAGGCGCAGGCGGCCGCCGCCCGTGAGCAGCTTGCCCAGGGTCAGGCGGAATATGACGCGGGTCTTGCGCAGTATAACGAGGGTAAAGCGGCGCTGGATACGGTGACGCCTCTCTACCAGGCGGCCGTGGCGCTCAGGAACCGCGTATACGAATTACAGGCGCAGTATGACGCCGCGGTCGCCCGCGGGGACATTGGCGAGGCGATCAGTCTCGGGGCAATGCTGACCGCAGCACAGGTTGCGGCGGACGCGACGGATTTCAACGGGCTGCTTGCCCAGTATGAGGCCGCGCAGGCCGAGCTTGCCGCGGGCGAGGCGCAGCTTGCCGCGGGCAAGGCCCAGTTGGATGAGGGCTATGCCCAGCTTGCCGCGGCGGAAGCGCAGCTTCGTGACGCGGAAGCGCAGCTTGCCGAAGGCAAGGCCGCGCTGGACGCCGGCTACGCGGCGCAGGCAAGCGGTCAGGCGCAGCTTCGTGACGCCGAAGCGCAGCTCGCCCAGGGGAAGGCACAACTGGACGCGGGCTACAGCGAGCTCTATGTCGGCGGAGCGCAGATCAAGGATGGCCGCGCCCAGCTTGCCGACGCCGAGGCGCAGCTCAAGGAGGGCGAAGCCCAGCTTGCCGACGCCGAAGCGCAGCTGGAGGAAGGCCGCGAGACGCTGGAGCAAAACCGTGAGGAGCTAAATGAGAGCATCGAGGCGCTCGACGCACTGCGCGCCGAGGAAGCAGAATGGAATGCTGAGCTGGACGAGCTGCGGAGCGACCCGGAGCTTGCAGGGCTTCTGCGTCGCAGTGCCGGGATGCTGGAGAGTATTGACATGGCGGCGGCATACTACCGTTCGGCGGCGGATACCGCCAGAGCGCAGGAGCATGTTGCTCACATGCTTGTCATTGTGCTGGCAGTTGCGGCGCTGCTGGGACTGCTGGGACTGCTTTTGGGCGTGAAGTGGAAGCTTTTCCCGACGCTCCTGACTGCGCTGTCCGTCCTGCTTGCCGCCATCACGGCGATCATATGGCATAGCCGCTGCACCGAGCTTCCCCCCTGGGTGCTGCTGGCGGCCGTGCTGCTGGCCGCTGCCGGTATGATGAACACCGTGCTGCTGATTCGCAACGAAAGAATCTGAAGCTTTTCGTTCCTTTGGCGCTGTGAAAGCTTTCCGAGACAGAAATGCGTCGGCAAGGCAGCGCCCGCGGGCAATCCTCTGTGTATTGTCAAAAGAAGACGCCCATCAAAGAAGCGGCTTTGATGGGAAGAGAAGGCGCAGCGGCGGAAGCGAGACGATCCAGCGCTTCTGCCGACGAAACGAAGCATGGCACAAATTTGACCGGAAAGCTTCATAGCGGTCTATGGAAGGATTATATGATACCAAAACTCTGGGGATGTGAAGAAAGTGCTTCTTCACATCCCCAGCGTTTTGAACTCTTAATAAGAAAACCGAGAGACAAAGACAGCAGAAAAGCAAATGAGGAGAATAAAGCTGTTTTTGTCTCGCTATGACAGGCAGATACCCATCTGAATCGTCGCGAAAAAGTTCGAATATTTCTACCAAATGCCAAAAACTAAGCACAAAAAACTGGGGCTGCGAAAAAACGAAGTTCTTTCACAGCCCCTGCACCTGAGCATATATTATTCCGGAAGCTTGCAGACATCGATCCATTCCAAAGCCTTGGAATAGC
This sequence comes from uncultured Oscillospiraceae bacterium, assembly GCA_905233785.1. Classification (GTDB taxonomy): domain Bacteria; phylum Bacillota; class Clostridia; order Oscillospirales; family Oscillospiraceae; genus Limivicinus. The sequence goes on along the minus strand of CAJOCV010000006.1, from coordinate 24,604 downwards.
GATACAATTCGTCAAGGTTTAATTCAATGGCGCTGCTCGGGCTGCCGACCGCGGGGAACACCGTGTCAAAGCGCTTGAGGCTCTCGTCCAGATACACCGGGATGCCCTCGTTGCAGCCGAAGGGGCACACGCCGCCCACCGGGTGGCCGACCAGCTCCACCACCTCGTCGGCGGAGAGCATTTTGGCCTTCCTGTGGAACTTGTCCTTGAATTTATGGTTGTCGATGCGCGCGTCACCCGCCGCGAGGATCAGCATACAGCCCTCGGCGGTTTTGAAGGAGAGCGTCTTGGCGATTCTTGCGCCCTCCACGCCCAGCGCCTGCGCCGCAAGCTCCACCGTGGCGGAGGATACCGTAAATTCCTGCACGCGATCCTCCATCCCGAGAGACCGGAAATACGCGCGCCCTTTTTCAATAGACATGTGAGATTTCTTCTTTCTGTGATAATTTGAAACCGGCAGTCCGTATTCCGCCGATCAGCGCCGTCCGCCGCCGCCGCCGGAGAAGCCGCCGCCCCCGCGACCCATGCCGCCGCCGAAGCCGCCGCCGAAGCCGCCGCCGCGTCCGGAGCCGCCAAAGCCACCGCCGCGGGGTGGCCAATCGTCCCAGTTCCTGCGGGAGCCGTAGCCCCTGCGACTGTTGAAGAGAAACAGCCAGGGCAGTATGCCGCCGAGACCGCCGCGGCGCCTGCCGCCAAGACCGCCGGATAGCGCCAGCAGAATCAGAATCAGAATCACGGCGCGAATCAAGCTGCCGGAACCGGAGCCGCTGCTCTGCGGATACGAGTTATATTGTACGGTTTCGGAACCGGTGTTCCCGGCGGAGGCGACATTGCTGCCGTAGACGCCGTCATACCAGCGAAGCAGCGCGGAGAAGAGACTGCTCACCGCGCGGTCATAGTTGCCCTTGTCGAAATCCGTCCAGAAGTAGGCGTCCAGCAGCTCGTCCACCTTGCTTCCGCTGAGCTGAGAGGAAAGCCCCAAGCCGTATGCAAGCCAGGCCTTGTTCTCCTGTACACCCAGCAGAAGCAGCATACCGTTGTTGTACTGGGCAGAGCCGACGCCCCAGTCGTTCATAAGCTGATAGGCGTAGGCGTCGCTGGTCATGCCTTCAAGATAATCCACCGTGACGACTACGAGCTGCGCGCCCTGGCACTGGTACTCCAGCGCGCCGTTGTAGTTTATGATGTCGTTTTCGGTGCTTTCGCTGAGAACGTTGGCATAGTCCGCGACATAAAAGCGGTCGCTCGGCTCCACGACTGCGAAGGCGGTGATACCGATGCTGAGCAGCAGCGTGAGCGCAAGAAGGAATGAAAATACTTTTTTCATAATCATTTATCAAGCGAATAATTCAGGATACTCTACGCCGGAAAGATCGGCCAGCAGTTCTGTAGGGAAGTGGCGATTCTGGCGCAGAAAGCTGCGCACGACCTCGTTGTACCCGGATTCGCCGATCGCGCTCTGAGCGCCCTCCAGGGAGCTTTTATACTGCGCGACCCCGGAGGTGTCGCGTTCGCTCAGTTCGGCGCGCTCGAGCCTGTCGATCAGGGTGTTCAGCGCGTCATTCAGTTGTGTATAATTGGAATACACATAGCCGACGTCGTAATAAGAGCCCTGCAGGCTCCAGCGCAGATACTCGCTCGCGCTCTCGGTATCCGCGGTGTCGATGCTGTAGTTGCGGGCGATGGTGCAAAGCCCGTCGGCATATCCGATGATGTTTTCCAAATGGGTTGCGATGGGCGTCTGTGTATAGCCCTTGATGCTCACACCCTCATAGAACATATCGCTTACGGTGCGGCACTTGCGGCCGAATTTGATGTTGGTGTTGATGAGCGTGGAGGCGATGATCACCACGATCGCCAGCACAGCCGCGAATACGGGATTTTTGAAAAGTTTCATTCTTTTCTCCGTTGAAAAAATCAGCAAATATCTTCGACAATTTCCCAAAAAGGAAAGACAAATCGTTTTTCCGGCAGCTCTGCCGCCGGAAAAACAGCCTGAGGCCTTAGCCCTTCATTTCGAGCAGCTTTTGTTTAAGCGCGCCCTCGATCTTCTCCAGCTCCACCTCGGCCTCGGCGCGCTGGACGCGTCCGTCGTTCTGAATCTTTGTGACCTCCTCCAGTGTAGCGATCAGCTCGGCATTGGTCTTTTTAAGCGTCTCAAGATCGACGATGCCGCGCTCAGATTCCTTTGCGATGGCGACGCTGCCCTGATGCAGGGTCTCGGCGTTCTTCTTTAAGAGTGCGTTGGTCACGTCGGATACCTCACGCTGCGCCTTCATGGCCTGCTCGGAGTGATAGAGTGACATGGCCATGACCATCTGGTTTTTCCAGAGGGGGATGGTGTTGACGATGGAGGTGCGGATCTTCTCGGCCATGAGGCTGTCGTTATTCTGCACCATGCGGATCTGCGGCGCCATCTGCACGGAGATCATGCGCGTCAGCTCCAGGTCGTGTACCTTCTTCTCGAAGCGGCCGATCATGTTGGCAAAGTCATTGGCGGCCTGGGCGTCCTCGGGCAGGCCGGATTCGTTTGCCTTCTTCACATACTCCGGCAGCTCCACCTCCCGCAGATGCTGAATCTTGAGCTTCCCCGCGAGAATGTACATGGTCAGCTCCTTCATGTATTCGCTGTTCTTGTCGTACATCCTGTCCATCATGCTGATGTCCTTGAGGAGCGTGACCTCGTGCTTTTCCAGTTCCTCCACGATCTTGTCCACATTCACCTCGGCCTTGTCGTACTGCGCCTTGAGCGAGGCAATGTTGTGGGTGGATTTTTTGAACAGGCCGAGAAGCCCCTTCTTTTCCTCGCCGTCGAAGTTGAGACCCTTGAGCTCTACCACAAGGTCGCCCAGCATATTGCCCACCTCGCCCAGATCCTTCGTGCGCACGGAGGCGAGGGCGGCGTCGGAGAACTCGGAGATGTTCTTCTGCGCGGCGGAGCCGTAGTTCATGATCTGCTCGGTGTTGAGCACGTCGATCTTCCCGGCAAACTCCTGCACGGCGGCCTGCTCGGCGGGGGAGAGGCTCTCCAGCTCAAGCTTGACGGCCTTGACCTCTTCGGAGACCTCTTCTTTCTTCTCTTCGACTTCCTCCACGGGCGCTTCCTGCACGGCGGCCGCCGTGGGAGCGTTGGGCTCAAGCGTCAGGAAGGGAACACTGCTTTTTTCTTCACTCATGGCGTTAATTCCTTTCTATCATCAAATCTTGGTAATATAGACGGCAAAAGCAGGAAAAGGTTCCTTAGGGAAACGCTGAATAAAACGTCTGCGGCATCTTCCGGATAATTTACGCCCTGATTTCGTCACTTTTTCTTGAAATACACAAAGTATTCCTGCGAAAAACTGCCTTCATCAGAACGCAAATTATCTCGGAATCTGCTCTTGCCGATTTAATCATCGTTTCCCTTATCTCCCGCCCTGTGAGGCGACCTGGAAATCCTTGTCGCTGCCAAAGCCCTCGCGATTGAGCATCTGGTTCATGACGTCGATCTCGGTTTCAATGTCGAGCGCCTGATTGGCAAAGAGGGAGTCGAGCATCTTTTTGTAGGCCTCGATCGCGTCGTCGAGCATTTCGTTGATGCTCTTCATGCTCTTGTCGAGGTTCTCGCCCTCAATGCCCTGCGAGCTCATGCGGTCATAGGCGTTTAAGAGCTTGATGGTGGTGGGAAGATAGTAGTTCATAAACTTTTTGATCTGCGGGATGTCGGAGGGATCGCTGATGGCGTCCTGTACGATCTTGTCTGTGACGCGCATGATCTCGTTGATCTTGCCGCGCACGGTGGGATCCTGAATGGACCTATAGAGCCGTCCCATCTCGGAAAGCGCCTTGTTACCCTCCTCTACAATGGGATCGACCTTGGGGCCGTAGCTCTTCTTCTGCGGCGCCTGCTGCTGCCGAGTCTGCTCCTGCACCTGCTGATAGGTGGTCTTCTTCTGCGGCTCCCTGACCTGTTCGGCGGCCTGTTGCTGCGCCTGCTCCTTTGCGCTCTCCTTTTTCGCCGAGGTGCGCCCGAACAAATACGCGGCGCCCAGCGCCACACCCAGCCCCAGCAGGAGCCCCCAAATCTCGTAGAGCGGGAAAAATGCCGAGAAAATGATCCAGGCAATGATAAAGCTGTAAATGCCGCGGACAGGCGAACGTCTTCTTCTGTTTCTGGCCACCTTGATGACCTCCCTACCAATAACATATCAGTTTATTTTATCTCGAAAGCCGCAAAGCGTCAAGATGCCTGTTCGCCCAATGCCGGATAGGAACATATCCACCGTTTTGGTCACTTGGGCGTTCGCCCATGCAGGAACATATCGAGAAACTGGAACTTGTTGATTAGATTCCAACAAAAGACTTGATTTCTTGCTCTAAAAGACGGAATACGTTTGCAACCAGATACCCATCAGCGATCGCGTGATTTAGACGAACGGTCACAGGCATGACAATCCTGCTGTTTTCTTCTCTGTATTTTCCCCAGTTGATGATCGGTGCAAAATACAGATACCCATCGGGCAGCTCAAGATGCAGTGAATCATAGGAAAGCCAAGATATATAAGATGCATCAAACCAGTTGGGATGGTTCGTCACATCCAGACCGTAGTCTCTTGTTTTCTTTGCCGCTTCAACATCACGCAATGCAGCAGCATAGAACTTTTCATAGTCCTCATCGTATTCCGTATATACAGGCGTACAGGTTTCCGTATCTTCATGAAAAACATACTGCGTAGGATTGATTACGTCATAGCAGATCAGCTCATCGCTCTGCCAAAGGTATCCCATTCTGTAGTCTTCGCGTGAATTCATGACTTTTGAAAGGATATACAGGAAATTGATATAAAACTTCGTTCCTGTGTTCCTGGAGTATGTGACAAGCTCTGTTACGTCTATTCTCGAAGTTATCGAGGTCGAGCACTTACAGTCTTCCGTAAAGTGACGAAATACGCCTTTCCGATAGTATGTCTCTCTGTCAATTACTTTATAGTTCATTTCCGTCATCCTCACAACTCCCGAGTTATGGCGCACTATTCCTCCTCCTTTTTCTTTTAAGTCAACTCCACATCGTACCGTTATGTATTTCTTGTCAGCAAAACTACGGTCTCGACATGCTCCGTTCTGGGAAACATATCCACAGCTCTTGCCTTTACAAGCGCATAGCCGAGAGCATGAAAGCGGAGAATATCCCGTGCGAGTGTGGCCGGATTGCAGGAGACGTAAACGATCCGTTTCGGCTTCATCGAAGCCACGGCTTCAAGGGCAATGTTATCCATGCCCTTGCGCGGCGGATCGACTACCACGGCGTCCGGCTGGAGGCCGCGCTTTAATAACTCCCTTGCCGCCTCGGCGGCGTCGGCGCAGAGGAATTCCACATTCTTGACGCCGTTTCGCGCGGCGTTCTCCTTTGCGTTTTCGACAGCCTCCGGTACGATCTCCGCGCCGATGATGCGCCCGGCCTTCTCGGCAAGGCAGAGGCTGATCGTCCCTGCGCCGCAGTAGAGCTCAAGGATCAGGTCGCTTTCGCTCTGTACGGCCAGTTCCACTGCGAGACGGTAGAGCCTTTCGGCCTGGGGCGGATTCACCTGAAAGAAGGCCTGCGGCGCAAGCTCGAAAGAGTAGCCGCAGAGCGTGTCACGCAGCGTCTCCTTTCCCCAGAGCGTGTAAAAGTCCCCGGCGAGAACGGTGTTGCCGCGCGTCTTATTGATGTTCAAAACGATGCCGCTCAGTTCCGGACAGGCTTTGCGCAGCGCCTCCACAAGCGCGCCGGTATTCGCGCCGAAGCCCCGTGCCGCGACAATGCAGACAACAGCCTCACCGCTGTGCAGCGCCTCCCGGCAGAAGACATGACGCACAACGCCCTTGCCGCTCTGCTCGTCATAAGCGGGGATGCCGCGCTCTCGCAGGAAGTCGGTGACTGCCTTTGCCGCGCGGATGCTCCGCTCGCTTTGCAGCAGACAGTCGGTGATCGGGATCAGCTCATGGCTGCGTTCCCGGAAAAAGCCAAAGGCCGGCGCGTTCTCCGAACTCGCCACGGCGAAAATCGCCTTGTTTCGGTAGCGTTCGATCTGCTCACTGCCCAGGATGTCCTCGGCCTGCAACGTCTGCTTTCCGATGCGCAGCAGAGCGGCGTTAACCTTCTCAAGCTTGAAGCGCAGCTCCTCGGCATAGCTGAGGTGCCGCGTATCGCAGCCGCCGCACTTGCCGAAATACGGGCAATCCGGCTCCACACGCATGGGAGAAGGGCGCAACAGCTTCTCACCCCGGCCGTAAACCGCGGCGGCGCTGACCTTCACGATGCGGATTTCCCATTCCTCGCCGGGGATGGCCTTCGGCACAAAAACGGCTCGCCCCTCAATACGGCAGACGCCGAAGCCCTCGGCGGAATAGCTTTCCACAACGGCGGAGTAGATTTCGTTTTTCTTTAAATCTTTCATAAATTATATTGTAACACAGCATGTCGCTCATGGCAATCAAAATGCGGGAAGATTTTGCGTATAATCCGGCTGATTGCGCGAATACTAAGCCATGCACAAGCATAAGGAGGAACGATATGAAAAGAAGCATTTTGCTCGTTTGCGTTTTTGCGCTGCTGTGCGCGGTGCTGTGTGGCTGCGGCGACTATCGGAACGATAACCTTCCCATGGAAACGCCCGGCGCCACCATGGAGCTGATGCCTGATACGAGCCCCATGGTCTCCATGGATCCGGAGGACGGCGTTGTGCGTGACGGGGACGGTGTGATCGAGGATCGGGATACCGGCAAACCCGCAAGCGCTGTAAGCCCCAAGCCTACAACGGACATCGCGCCCAGCGCAAGCCCAAACCAGACTGTCAGCCCGAAGCCGTAATACGCAAAAAATGAGCCGCTTCCCGATCGGGAAACGGCTCATTTTCAATAAAACTTGCAAATGGAACAGCGGGGGAGTATCATGAGGAAAACCGATCCGGAGGCGATGACCATGAGCTATATCCCCACGCCTGAACAGGCCGAAGAGCTTGTAAAACGCTACAATCAGGAGCCCTTTCACATCCGGCACGCCGAGACCGTCTCCAAGGTCATGGGCGAGCTTGCGAAGAAATACGATCCCGAAAAGGTCGATTTCTGGCGCGCGGTGGGCATGCTGCACGACATCGACTTTGAGCAATGGCCGGAGCAGCACTGCGTCAAGGCGGATGCGCTGCTGCGCGAGCTGGAGATTGACGAGGGGGTGATCCACGGCGTCATTTGCCACGGTTACGGCATCTGCATCGACGTGGCGCCGGAAAAATACATGGAAAAGGTGCTCTTCGCAACGGACGAGCTGACCGGACTCATCGGCGCGGCGGCCCTGATGCGCCCCAACGGCCTTGCCGATATGGAGGTCAAGTCCGTCATGAAAAAGTTCAAGGATAAGAAATTTGCCGCCGGCTGCGACCGCGAGGTGATCCGCCGCGGCGCGGAGATGATGGGTGTGGAGCTTTCGGAGCTGATCGGCATGACCATCGAGGCCATGCGCGCCTGATGCTTCGGCTCTATTACACGGACGTCTCCGCGATCCGGGAAAACGGCGAGGGCTATGTGCTGTCGGAGTATCGGCGGGAGAAGCTCTCCAAACAGCGCCTGCCCGAGAGCCGCAGACAGGGGATCGGGGCGGAGCTTATGCTGCAAAGAGCGCTGTTCGATTATGACGCAAAGCTTCCCTGGCCGCCGCAGATCACGGTAAACGCTTACGGCAAGCCGGAATGGAAGCTTGCGGGGCTGTACTTCAACTGCTCCCATTCCGGGCGCATTGCCGCCTGCGCGCTGTCTGACCGCCCGGTGGGACTGGATGTGCAGGAGTTAACGGACTGCCGCGACAGCCTTGTGCGCCGTTTTTTTGCGCCGCAGGAGCAGGAGCTGATCGCGCGATCCCTTGACCGCGACCGCGACTTCACCCGCCTCTGGACGCTCAAGGAGAGCTGGATCAAGGCCATCGGCACGGGGCTTTCCACGCCGCTGGAATCCTTCTCGGTCGTCGGAGAACCGCGCCCTGACGCCGCCTTCTGGCACACGGAGCGCGACGGCTGTCATTTCGCCATCTGTGTACCGGGGGCGGAAAGCGCCGAACCGGAGATGATCATAGTGAATAGAGAATGGTGAATAGTGAATAGTTGAGGTGTCGCTTCGCGACGATAATAATTTGTCCCCGAAGGGGACACCTTAACTTTTCACTTTTATCTATTCACTTTTCACTGACCGTTATACCTTCAGTCCCGCGTCCTGCATGACCGTTTTGAGCATCTGCAGATGCTCATCGGAAATCTCCGTCAGCGGCAGACGAAGGATGCCCGTGTCAAGCCCCATGAGCTTCATGGCGGCCTTGACGGGGATGGGATTGGTCTCCGCAAAGAGCGCCGAGAAGAGCGCGTTGTAGCGGGCGAACAGTCCCATGGCCTCCTCGTATTCACCGTTTAGACACAGGGCGCAGAGCTTTGTCACCACGGCGGGGACAATATTGCCCGCCACCGAGATGACGCCCTTCGCGCCCATGGCCATCATGGGCACGGTGTTGTCGTCGTTGCCGCTCCAGAGCGTCAGATCGTCCCCGCAGAGGCTGCGGGTCTTGTATATGAGCGCAAAATCGCCGCTGGCCTCCTTGACGCCGTTGATGTTGGGATGGCGGGACAGCTCCTGATAGACCTCCGCCGTCAGCCCGATCCCCGTGCGGGAAGGGACATTGTAGAGGATCATCGGGATCTCCACCCGATCCGCCACATAAGTAAAGTGCTCCGCCAGCCCTTTGGGGCTGGTTTTGTTATAATAGGGCGTCACCATGAGGATACCGTCAGCCCCTTCGGCTTTCGCGTTCTCGGCATTGCGCAGCGCGGCGGCGGTATTGTTGCTGCCCACGCCGACGATCACCTTCATGCGCCCGTCCACCGCCCGCACGGTCGCGCGCACCAGCTCGTTGTGCTCATCCTGGCTCTGCGTGGCGGCCTCGCCCGTGGTGCCGCAGACGACGATCGCCGCGGTTCCGTTGTCATACTGAAACTCGAGATTCTTTCTGAGCCTGTCGTAATCAATGCCCTGCGCGGTGTAGGGCGTCACGATCGCGGTGCAGGAGCCTTCAAACAGTGGTGTTTTCAAATGCATATCCTCCCATTTGTGAAATTGATCTCGTAAGCATATGGGAAAAATGACATGGATATGCCGTTGAAAAGTGCGGCGCTATCTGTTAGAATACAGAAAGCTGTATATAGGAGACGTTGAAATGAAAAAATCGGATTTTTACTTTGACCTGCCGGAGGAGCTGATCGCCCAGACGCCGATCCCGGAGCGCGATCACTCCCGCCTGCTGCATGTGGATAAAGTGACCGGCGCGCTGGAGCATCGGCACTTCTATGACCTGCCGGACTATCTGCACGCGGGGGACTGCCTGGTGCTGAACGATTCCCGCGTCTTGCCCGCGCGGCTCATCGGCGCCCGTCCCACCGGCGGCAGCGTGGAGCTGGTGCTGCTGCGCGATCTGGGGGAGGGGCGTTGGGAATGTCTGAGCCGTCCTGGGCGCAAGACAAGACCCGGCCAGGAGCTCATCTTCGGCGACGGCGAGCTCACCGCCACGGTGGAGGCTGTCACCGAGGGCGGAAACCGCGTTGTGCGCTTTCACTATGAAGGTATTTTCCTTGAGGTGCTCGAGCGCCTGGGCAAGATGCCGCTGCCGCCCTACATCAAGGAGGAGCTGAACGACAGCGAGCGCTACCAGACCGTCTATTCCCGCGAGCTGGGCAGTGCCGCCGCCCCCACGGCGGGACTGCACTTTACGAAGGAGCTGCTGGATGAAATCGCGGCGAAGGGCGTGAAGATCTGCTATGTGACGCTGCACGTCGGTCTCGGCACCTTCCGACCGGTGAAGGAGGAGGAGATCGAGGATCACCCGATGCACGCGGAGTTCTGCATCGTCCCGGAGGAGACCGCCCGCATCGTCACCGAGACGAAAAAGGCCGGCGGCCGCGTCATCGCCGTCGGCACCACCTCCTGCCGCACGCTCGAGAGCTTTGCCAACGAGGACGGAACGCTCAATCCACAGTCCGGCTGGACAAGCATTTTCATCTACCCCGGCTACCGCTTCAAATGCATCGACGCGCTGGTGACCAATTTCCACCTGCCGGAGAGCACGCTCATCATGCTCGTCTCCGCCCTCGCCGGACGCGAGAACGTCCTCAACGCTTATCAGGTCGCCGTGCGGGAGCGCTATCGCTTTTTCTCGTTTGGCGACGCCTGCTTTTTTGAATAACAGATAAGGATATAACTATATGGGAAATTACACACTGCTCAAGCAAGACGAAGGCCGCGCACGGCGCGGGCAATTGATGACGCCGCACGGCACGGTGCAGACCCCGGTGTTCATGAACGTGGGCACACAGGGGGCGATCAAGGGCGCCCTGTCCGCGCGGGATTTAAAAGAAATCGGCTGCCAGGTGGAGCTTTCGAACACCTATCATCTGCATGTGCGCCCGGGCGACAGGCTCATCAAGGAGCTGGGCGGTCTGCACAAATTTATGACCTGGGACGGCCCCATCCTCACCGACAGCGGCGGCTTTCAGATCTTTTCGCTGGCAAAGCTCAGAAAGATCAGTGAGGAGGGCGTGAAGTTCAACTCCCACGTCGATGGGCGGCACATCTTTATGGGGCCGGAGGAGAGCATGCGCATTCAGGCAAACCTCGGCTCGGACATCGCCATGGCCTTTGACGAGTGCATCAAGATCCCCTCGCCCTATGACTACGTCAAGCGCTCCTGTGACCGCACCTTCCGCTGGCTGGAGCGCTGCAAGGCGGCGCTCACGGCCTATAACAGCGAGGAGGACGCCGTAAACCCCGGGCAGATGCTCTTCGGCATCAACCAGGGCGCGGTGTTTCACGACCTGCGCGTGGAGCATATGAAGCAGATCGCGGCGCTCGACCTGCCGGGCTACGCCATCGGCGGGCTCGCGGTGGGGGAGAGCCATCAGGAGATGTATGACACCATCGAGGCGGTGGAGGAGTACATGCCCAAGGACAAGCCCCGCTATCTGATGGGCGTCGGCACGCCGGGCAATATCATCGAGGCGGTCTGGCGCGGCGTGGATTTCTTCGACTGCGTCATGCCCGCAAGAAACGGACGGCACGGGCATCTTTTCACCTGGGGCGGTATCATCAACATCAAGAATGAAAAATATCTCAGGGACGAACAGCCCATCGACCCCGCCTGCGATTGCCCGGTCTGCCGCCGCTACTCGCGCGCCTATGTGCGCCACCTCTTCAAGGCGGAGGAGATGCTGGCCATGCGCCTTGCCGTGGCGCACAATCTCTATTTCTACAACAGCCTGACCCGGCGCATCCGCGAGAATCTGGACGCCGGCACCTTTGCCGCCTTCCGACAGGAATTTACAGAAATTTTGGATAAACGGGTTTAAGTTCTTGCAATTATCCTGCGGACAGGCTATAATACATTTACTTTGTTTTTTGGAGGTAAGTCCCCTATGAATCTCTTCCTGACGGCTGAAACTGCCGGGGCTGCCGGCGGCGGCGCTTCGATGATCATTATGCTGGTCGCAATGTTTGCGATCTTCTACTTCATGATTATTCGCCCGGAGAACAAGAAAAAGAAAAAGACCGAGGAGATGCGCAACTCCCTCTCTCTCGGTGATGAGATCGTCACCATCGGCGGCATCATCGGCAAAATCGTGCAGATCACCGAGGATACCATCACCTTTGAGACCGGTGAGGATCGCGTCCGCCTGCAGACCAAGAAGTGGGCCATTTCCACCACCGCGAAGATGGAAGCCGAAGAGGCTGCAAAAACGAAAAAGAAGTAATCGTACTTCGCCACATAATACACTCCCGACGGTAATAGGATGTAACATCTTATCCGTCGGGGGTGTTTTTCTTGTCTGTAAAAGCGGTTATGGAAAAGGGGAGCCTGCGCGCCTTCGGACGCGGGCTGCTCACATGGCTTGCCGCGGCGGCGACGCTGAGCCTGATGACGGCGGTGCTTGTCCGCGCTTGCGAGATCCCGTCTGCGAGGTTTGGCTATTTCAGCTCCGCCCTGAGCTTTGTGTCCGCTCTTCTGGCGGGGCTTGCTGCCGCCGGGGCGGGGAGGGAACAGGCGCAGACGCTGCCGGGAGCGCTTGGACTGTGCCTCGTGCTGCTGACGCTGGGGTGTGTCGTCGGCCGGGGGATGCCGGAGCCCTCTGCGCTGCTGAGCGTGGTGAGCTTCAGCCTGGCGGGCTGGCTGCTGGGTGGCCTGCTCTCTCAAGGTAAAAAAATAGAAACAAAACACTCTTCATTTCATACGAAAAAGAAACAAAGCCGAAAAGGTTAACATAATCAATCAGCGCAATTATCGCAAAATCTTCCGCGATTATACAATATCTTGAACCTAAACCGGATAAAGAGCTTGCGCGGATACAAGCGCTTGTTCCATAAGGGAAGAAGAGTTGACATAATGGAAAAAATAATTTGAAAAAAATCGTAAAAAGGACTTGATTAGTTTGCGGATTTGTAATATATTGTTACCAGAACGCAGTTATGTTAAGTGTAATTTTATTGATAAGGATTACATAATGGTGACGCGATGAGGAAGAACAGACGCTCGTTCGGCCTTGGATATCGGCTGTTTCTGCTGTTGTTCTTCTTGTGCGGGGCGGTGCTTTTGCACCTTGTACCTGCCGTTGGGCTGCGCTTTGCTCCCTCCTCGAGGATGACGGGGCTGCTGATGCTGCTTCCGGCGCTGCTCGCCGGTTCGATGCTTGGGGTGTACATCATTCCCTTCGGAGCCATGCTGCTGGGGATGCTCTGTATGCAGAAGCTTTCCCTCCTGGGCAACCCGAGCGGGGAAGGGCTTGGCGCGTGGCTTCTCGCGCTCTTGCCGCTTGCGCTGTTGACGCCGGTTTATTTTGTCCTGGCATTCAGCGGGATGGAGCTTTCGGATGCCTGTATGGCGGATTATCTCCGGGCGGACGGGAGAAAGCGTCAGCTCCTGCTGCGCCGTCAGCTTCTGATCGCATCCTGCGTGGCGGCGGCTGTCGCCGTATCCTATTTCTTAGTTTGATTCTTTCCGGGAAGGGAGGGCTTTGGTTGCAGAATTCTGAAATCATAGAGCTTTTTGAACGTTATTTGAAGGATGAGAAGAAAGCTTCGACCAACACCCTCAGTTCCTATCTGCGGGACATTCGGCAGCTCGTCGCTTATCTGGAAACCCATACGGATGTTGACATTGACACGGCGACCGCGGAGGAGCTGAACGAATATGTCTCCCGGCTCAAAGAAAACGGAAAGTCCGTTGCAACGGTTTCCCGTTCTATCGCGTCGATCAAGAATCTCTATTCGTTCCTCTTCATTCGCCAGCTTGTAAGGGCAAATCCGGCGACAAAGCTGACCACGGATAAAAGCGTGCAAAAGCTGCCGCAAATCCTCACGAGCCGGGAGGTGGAGCTGCTGCTGGAGCAGCCCCGCTGCGTGGATGCCAAGGGCTATCGTGACCGTGCCATGCTGGAGCTTTTGTATGCCACGGGGATGCGCGTGACAGAGCTGATTGACCTGAACATCAGCGATTTGAATCTGGGGGCGGGGGTGGTGCGCTGTCACAGCCGCAACAAGGAACGCTTCATTCCCATGTATCCCGCGGCGATCAAGGCGCTGGAGAACTACATCACCCTGGTACGCCCGCAGATGATCTCGGAGCCGGACGAGGAAGCTCTCTTCGTGAACGTGAGCGGGGAGCGTATGTCGCGCCAGGGCTTCTGGAAAATTATCAAATACTACCAGAAGAAGGCCAACATCGATAAGGACATTACGCCCCACACCCTGCGCCATTCCTTTGCGGCGCATCTACTGGAGAACGGCGCGGATATCCACGCCATTCAGGAAATGCTCGGTCATGCGGACATTTCCTCCACGCAGGTCTATTCCCAGCTTGTAAAAAAGCAACTCAAAGACGTCTATAACAAAGCGCATCCGAGAGCATAGCAGTGGGGGCTGTGAAAAACGTGTTTTTCTCACAGCCCCTGAAGCTTTGCACGTACAGAGATTTCCGCTGAAAAGGACATAGCCCTTGCGCTATGATAACTTGCCATGAGTGACGTACATTATGAAATCGAGAGAAAGTTTTTGATCCGTATGCCGAGCGAGGCCGAGCTGAAAGCCGCCGGGGCGGAGGCGACGGAGATCACCCAGACCTATCTGCTCGCCTCGCCGGGAACCACGGAGCGTGTGCGCAAGCGGGGAAGCGAGGGCGCTTATCGCTATACCCACACGACAAAGACAAAGCTTTCCGACCTTCGGCGCATCGAAGAAGAGGAGGAGGTTTCGGAGGAAGAATACGCAGCGCTTCTCAAGCGGGCGGATCCGGCGCGCAATACGATCCGCAAGGTACGGTGGTGCTTTTCCTACGAGGGGCAGGAATTTGAACTGGACATTTTCCCGTTCTGGAGTGATCGGGCGTATCTGGAGCTTGAGATCGCGGACGAGGGGCAGGAGATCAGACTGCCGCCATGGATCAGACTGATCCGCGAGGTGACGGCGGATGCGCGCTATACCAACGCATCGCTGTCATTGGAAATCCCATACGATGAAATCTAAGAGGTAGAAACTATGAAAAAGTTGATGATTCTGATGCTGACGATGGCGATGGCGCTGCAGCTTGCCGCCTGCGCGCAGGTGGAGCGGCTGAAAGAGGTAGAGCTGCCTCCGCTGCCCACGGTGACGGAGAGACCCGCGGCGACGCCTGCGCCCGCGGAGCTTCCCGAGGCAGCGCCGGAGCAGATGGAGACCCAGGCGGCTGCGCCCGCGGAGACAGGCGAGGATCAGAGCGTGATCGTGAACTTCCACAAGACGCAGTATACAGAGCTTGACCCCGCGGCGGGGGAGCGGATGATCCTGGATTTTTCCTATGTAACGCCCCATGTGACACTTCCCGGCAGGGAGTCGGCGGCGGACGCCATCAATGAGTATATCGCCATGCTGGACGAGACCTACTATACCGGAAACGACTATGGCGACGGCTACTCGAGCGGCTATAACGGTATGCTGGAGCAGGCGCTGGACAACTTCAGCTATGTTCACGAGACCGGAGCGGAGATGCCGCTGGAGTTTTATTCTGCGCGCACGGTGGATGTGCCGCGCGCGGACGGACAGGTGCTGAGCTTGTACTTTAACACAAGTACCTACACCGGCGGCGCCCACGGCATTTATGAGGGCAGCGCCTACGTCTTTGACACCGAGACGGGTGCACTTCTGACGCTCGACCGCCTGACACCTGATTATGAGGCGTTTTCCGCCCTGGTGGTACAAAAGATGCTGGAACAGGCGCACGGCGACGCGGAGCTCAGCGCGGCCATCGGATCTTACATCGAAGAGAAGGACTGGGCGCTCAGTTTTGCCCGGCTTTTGCGCGAGGGCTCCTGGTATCTGGATCAAAACGGCCTGGTGCTCTTCTCCACACTCTACGAGCTGGCGCCTTACGCCGCGGGGATTCAGAGCTTCACGGTCTCCTATGACGAGCTGGGCGAGCTGCTCGACGCACGCTTTCGCATGGAGGACAAACAGGCTGAGGGCGGCTTTGAGCTTCTGCGCATGAGCGAGGTGGAGGAGGGAAGCTTCCCCATCCTGGATTTTGTGCAGACCGGGGAAGGAGGCGAAGCGCTCTGCCTCAAGAGCGGTGAGCGCGTCTATGATGTGTCGCTCAGCCGCGTGAGCTATGCCGAGGATGTAAACCGTTTCTATAAAACGGAGACTCTCTGGCTGTGCAGTTTGATGCGCGGCGAGGGCGTACAGCTCGCGGCTGACCTCGGCGGCGCCATCCCCGGCCTGATGCTCGAGTACCGCAGCGGCGACGGCCTGCACCGCGCTCTTCTCACCATGAGCGGCGCGGACGGCAGTCTGGCGCTGACGGAAGACGGGTTTGATCCTATTCTTCAATAAGGCGATTTCCGAGGCGGATTTGTGCCATGCGCAGAAAATCCGTTTAACCGCGCAGAAAAGACTGGAAACCGGGAACGGGATGTGCTATACTGAAGGAAACGCTGAATAAACACCCATGCGTCTTCATTCGCGCCACGAGGCATGAAAGCTCATAACGCATGGGTGTTTTTACGCATCTGTTTCGCTTGCCCCGTCAGGGGCGAGAAACAGGCGCTTGCAGCAAATATTGCCTGTGAAGCGGAGCTTTCACAGGCAATCGGCGAGAGCGGGTTTACGAGAAAGTATACGTTCTTCATAGCGCTGATCTTTCGGAAGCTGCGAAAACGATGGATTCGGCGTTTCTCTAATCTCAAAATAATCCGATGCATTGCGTCTGTGCAGACGAAGCGGGAAGATTATCAAGCCCCGGTGGAATGCGGCCGGTTTGGCAGGGGCTATTTTACATAAAAAAGCCAGGGACGATTCTATGCATGCACAAAAGACAAATTTTTTCACCCGCTGGAAAACGCCGCTGACCGTGGCGGTTTCTGTACTGCTCACACTCACCGCGGTGGCGCTTGTCGGCGTCTTTCTCCGTAACAATTATATCAGCAAACAAGTCGCGACGGTGCATTATCTGATCCCGGATGACGAGATCACGGTACAGGTGCGCATCGGCGATGAGCATACGATCCTTCCCGCAGAGGAGATTGCAGGCTACACCTTCCTGCGCTGGCGGGATGAACAGGGCAACACCGAAAAACGCGAGAGCATCCGCGTGTATGAGGATCTGTGGTACGCGGCGGACTATGCCATCGCACTGGAAACGGAGGAGCACCCGGTATACCTCTTCACCGATAAAAACGGCTATTACCGTCCCAACGATCCGATGCTGCGCTCGGATGCGGTGGTGATGCTGCACGTCCTGCTGGGGAAGCCCGCGGGAAACGGCGGCTTCCTTGATGTGCCAAAGCGCGCAAGCTATGCAAAGGCCGCGGCAGCCCTGCGGGAGCTGGGTGTGATCTCGGGCAGCCGACTGCATCCGGATGAAGCCATCACACGGGGCGAGCTGCTGGAAATGCTGGCGACACTGTACCCGGCGCCAAGGGAAGAATATACTTTCGCCGATCTGGAGCCGGGTCAGCCCTTCTATGAAGCCTGCTGTACGGCGGCGGAGCAGGGCTGGATCGAGAGCGGCGAGAAGATCAAGGCCGAGGCCGACGCTGTTCTGACCCGCGTCGAGACGGCGGGCATCATAAACCGCATTACAGGCCGCGCGGTACGCCCCGGCGCGCGAATCCTCCAGGTGGGAAATCCCGTTGACCTCTACCCAACGGAGGAAGGCTACTGGGACATGATCGAGGCATGTGTTCCGCATGAATTTGAATTGAGCAAGGAAAAGGAGCTCTGGACGGACAGTGAACCGGCTGCCAAGCTCCCCGAGGGCAAGCGCCTGATCGGCTGGCGCCTGAGCTGGATCGGCGCGGACGGACGCGTACTGCGGGATCAGTCCCTGGGGAACCTCAGCTTTGACAAGGACGGATGGTACACCTCCGGCAGCGCGGAGCTGGACGCTCTCGTCGCCGATACGCTGGACAGGGTTCTTGTTGAGGGCATGGACGAGGAGGAGCAGCTTCTCGCGCTCTACCGCTATGTGCGTGATAACTTCAAATACGTCCGACGTGAGCCTTACGCGGCGGGGGACACCTCCTGGCTGCTGGACGAGGCCACGGATATGCTGGCCACCGGCAAGGGCAACTGCTACAGCTACGCCTCCGCCTACTGTATGCTGGTGCGCGCCATCGGCGTGGATGCGGTTGTGATCTCCGGTCATGTTGGCTCCAATTTCGCGCCGCACGGCTGGGTCGAGATCGTGCGAAACGGGCAGCCCCACATTTTCGATACAGAGCTGTCCATGGCGCATCCGGGCATGGGAGATTTGTACTATTATGATAAGAGTTATGAGGAGATTGCCAACTGGGCTTATGTGAAGGGCTGAGGGGGTCAGGATGGGAAAGATCACAAGAAGGGAATTTCTGCGCGGGGGCGCTGCCATGGCGGTCAGCCTCGCTGCCGGCGCGCTTGCGCCGCTGCTGCATGGCTGCGGCGCCGAGGGCGCGCCTGCTGCCGTCGTGCCGACCGTGACGCCCACGCCGGAGATGACTCCGGCGCCGACCTTCGCGCCGGACGCCGTTCTGTATGAGACCACCGTGGGTATGACCAATTGCTATGACGCCCCGGGCGAACCGAGGGATGGCTTTCTCGGCGCGATCGAGACGGGGATCCGTTCGGAATACCTGCGTGAGGAAGGGGAGGATACGCTGCTGCGTCTGCCCGGCGGGATGGAGGTCTGGGTCAGTTCCTGGATGATCGACCCGGTGGACGCGGAAGCAAAGGCCAGGCGGGACGCTTCGATCCTCAGTGAACGGCTGAATCGGGAGCGCTTTTTGGAAATGGAAAGCCGTCCGCTCTTTACCTGCGCCTGGCAGCAGATCGCCTGCCGCAGTTTCCCGGAGGAGGAAGCGCGCGTTGTCTATGTGCTTGCGGCGGGCAACCAGGTGACGGTCTATGGCCGGGAGGGCGACTTCTATCTCGTGAAGCTGCCCATCGGTCGCTTTGCTTACGCGCCGGTCGCTGCGCTCTTTGGCGACAGCGTGTATCGTGTGCTGGACGGCGCGGTGGATTTGCGGATGCTCCTGCCGGAGGCGGAGTTTGAGCTGCTTTTTGCCTCCCGCAACAATATTACCGGTGAAGCGCTCTATCCGCCCATCCCCATGATGGAGAAAAACACCGCCGAGCATCTGAAGCTTGCCTATGATCTATTCCGTGCCGATGGCTTCACGCTCAAGGTCTATGACGCCTACCGTCCAAAATCCGCACAGTATAAGCTCTATGACGCGGTGCAGAACGGTTGGTTCATTGCAAATCCCTATAACGGAAACTCCTGGCACCAGCTTGGCCGCGCTATCGACATGAGTCTGATTGATCTCAAAACCGGCAAGGAGCTTGTGATGCCTACCCCCATGCACACCTTCTCCAACGACGCGGCGCGCTTCAACAGCAATCAGTGGTCGGATGAGGTGCGGGAAAACATGGAGTACATGACAAACACCATGCTCTCCTGCGGTTTTACGCTTTTGAGCACCGAGTGGTGGCATTTTCAGTATGAAGGCGCAGGCGGCTCCATGAACGTAAACCTGACGCTGGACGAGTTGGAAGCCCATCCTGTATGGGAATATGAGCAAATGTAATAATCAACCCGGAAAAAGCATAGGCTTTTTCCGGGATTTTTACGGCTTGCGGGATGAATACCTTCATGCTATAATACGGAAAAATATACAGGAAATGTGAATAATCCGGTGGAAAGGGTGAAGAGCATGAAAGCTTATGCGCAGAGAACAAAGGCGGAACTGCTGGAAGAGCTGGGACGTGTCGAGAAGGAATACGAAGCGCTCAGAGGGATGGGTCTTAGCCTGAACATTGCCCGCGGAAAGCCAGGGAGCGAACAGCTGGATCTTGTGCGGCCGATGATGGATGTGCTCAACGCCGAGAGCGATTATCTGTGCGACGGGATTGATGTGCGCAACTACGGCAATTTGGAGGGACTGCCCGCCTGCCGGAGGCTTTTTGCGGAGCTTCTGGGCGTGAAGCCTGAAAATGTGTTCGTGGGCGGAAACTCCTCCCTGCTGCTGATGTATCAGGTTATTAACGCGGGCTATATCCACGGCCTGCGCGGAGAGGCCTGGTGCGGACAGGAGCGTGTGCGATGGCTTTGCCCCGCTCCGGGCTATGACCGGCATTTCAAGATTACGGAGAGCTTTGGCTTTGAGCTTGTCACTGTGCCGATGACTCCGACAGGGCCGAATATGGATTTGGTGGAGAAGCTGATTCAGGATCCCACTGTCAAGGGAATGTGGTGCGTTCCCAAGTACTCGAATCCGGACGGCGTGATTTACAGTGATGAGACGATCCGACGCATCGCCTCCATGAAGCCCGCGGCGGAGGATTTTCTGCTGATGTGGGATAACGCCTACTGCGTGCATGAGTTTGCCGTGAGCTATCGGCCGTTTCCGTCCATTCTGACCGAATGCGAAAAGTACGGCAACGGCGACATGGTATTTGAATTTGCCTCCACCTCCAAGATCACCTTCCCGGGCGCGGGCGTGTCCTGCTTTGCCTGCAGCGAGGGGAATCTTCGCCGTATGCTGGGAGAGCTCACGGTACAGATCATCTCCTACGACAAGGTCAATCAGCTTCGCCATGTGCGCTTTCTCAAGGATAAGGAGGGCATTCTCCGCCTCATGCGGCAGCACGCCCAGGTGCTGGCGCCGAAGTTTGCCTGTGTGCTGGAAGCGTTGGAGCGCGAGATCGCTCCGCTGGGGATCGCGAGTTGGGAAAAGCCCGTGGGCGGCTACTTTATCAGCGTGAATGTGCTGCCCGGAACAGCGATGGAGACGTGGGAGCTCTGCCGGGACGCTGGGCTGACGCTTACCAAAGCCGGAGCCAGCTTTCCCTATGGAAAGGATCCACAGGACAGCAACATCCGCGTTGCCCCCTCTCTTCCGCCGATCGGGCAGCTGCAGCAGGCAATGGCGGTCTTCTGTACCTCTATGAAGCTCGCCGCACTGCGGAAATTGGTTTTGAGCTGTGAGTTCTGATCGTCAAAAAAGGGGCTGTTGCAAAATGCGAAACAAATGCGAAAACCCTGGTTGCGTCGTAGGGGAGGGTCTTGTGCCCTCCCATAGCAAAGAAATGTTCGGCGAATTCGTACAATCTGCGAATTCGCCGAACATTTTCTCAAGACAATACTCCGTGCTGCCGGGAGGGGGCGAGCCCCTCCTACGATGGTGACTGGGCTATGCGCGTATTTTGCAACAGCCCCCTTATAAACCGCTAACGGTGAACACTCTTTCCGACGCGGCGCATGGCCTCATGCTCCTGCTGCAGCTCCCGACAGAGCGCGGCGGAGCTCCAGCCTATATTATGCTCGGTAGCGACAGCCTTGAGGGCGACGGTGGAGCGGCTGCGGCGCAGGGCGTCCAGGAAGCCGGAAAACTGCGCGGAGGAGAGATCGTGCATCAGCAGCATCTCCGCATCAAAGGCCGGCGCTGCTTCCTCGCCGGCCAAGAACCCCTCCAGCCCGAGCAGATAGCCGATGGGATGGGCATAATCCTCCGGCGCGACGCGGCGGGCGTCTATGCCCAGCTTCCAGGCGGCGAGGGCGATTTTCTGCCGCTTTGCGTCATCTGTGATGTTATAGAGAAGTACCAAAGCCATAAGCGGCCTCCTTGCGGTTTTTTCTTCAGTATAGTCTGACTCCTCAAAAAAGGCAACAAAAAAGCGCCCCTTTCGGGACGGAAAACATAGATAAAAAAGAACTAAGCCCTGACTGCGACTCACAAATTTCTCACACAGTCAGGGCTTAGCTCTCCGAATTCTTAATATCTAACATCCTGGTTACCTCTCTTTCTGCAGATTTTTCGCTGACCTGTCATTGTCGGGACACCTGCATGGCACTTAAGGAGGAGCCATCGCTCCGATCTCATAAGCGAGATAAGCTGTTTGCCGTCGTTCCCGCTGCCTGATCCCGATCAGCTCACCTTTGCCCTGATGTTTGGGCCGGTCTTATATGTACATTGGGTTCTCACCCTTTCTGGTTATAATATAGCAAAGGGGAGGGGAAAATGCAAGATGGGAATTTGTACAAATATAACAAACCAAACTTGTGCGCCACGCTGAAAAGGAGTCAAGGCTCGTCAAAATGACGGAAGCATGCTTGACAATTGCGATGGCTTCATACTATAATCAATATGTTGGGGCTGAAAACAGGGGCTGTGAATACAATCACAGCCTCTGTTTTATTCCTCGTTTTTCCGGGTCATATAGTCCATGGCTTTTTTCATGCCTGCCTCAAAGGCCTCCGCGGGGATGAGGGCAATGCCGGTCTCGTCGCTGAGGACGATCATACGTTCTCCGCCCTGCAGGCCGAAGCGTTCCCGCGCGCCCTTGGGGATGACGATCTGCCCTCTGTCGCTGAGCGTGACAGAACCCCAGATGTTCTTTCCCCTCGGCGCGGGAAGAAGTGTCCCGACGCCCTCGAGCGTTTCGGTTTTCAGCAGGCTGTCTACCGTCGTACCGTAGACCTGCGCAAGCAGATAGCATTTTTCCACGTCGGGAACCGTGGCGCCGCTCTCCCATTTGGCGTAGGCCTGCCGGGAGATGCCGATTTTTTCCGCGATTTCCTCCTGTGTGAAGCCGTGCATACTGCGCAGCATCAGCAGATTGTCTTTGAGCATATCGGTTTGTTCCTTACAGATCCATTTTTTCAAAGCGCCTGCAAGCTTTCCGGCAGGCAAGGATGCTGACGCTCAGATAAACAGCGAGGCCGAGTACAAACAGCCCGAGCTGCAGCGCGAGCGCGTCCGTTCCGAAGGCGTTCAGCATCTCCCATCCGGGAATGTGGTGCAGGCTTTCCGCCGCGAGGATGACAGGGAAGACAACAATGACATAGATTACGAAGGGGCGGCCGAGCTGATGCCCGGTACGGAAGAAGCCGCCCACAAAGATCAGGTTAAAAAGCGCGAAGATCACGAACGCCGCCCCCAACGCAAAGAGGTTGGCGTTCATCAGCGCGTTGCTGCGATAGACCGGGGATTGAGAGAGAAGCGTCATGCGGAGAAGGACGATCAGCGCCATCAGCACGCCCGCAGCGCCCTCAATCAGACAGACGAACAGATACCGCCCCCTGACCACATCCCGCTTGGCGATGGGAAGCAGCACGGAGAACACAAGATCGTTCGCCTCTCTGGCGGCTTGAAAGCTCTGAAAGATGCCCAGCGTCACAAAAAATGCGCCGCAGAGGATCGGGTAACCGGGGATGAAAAACATCAGAGCAAAGAGGATGAACAGGTAAGCGAGGATCGACGCGCTCAGCGTCAGCTCTTTTCGTAAGATCGCCGGCATCACACGCCGCCTCCTTCCATTCGCAGCATCGCGTCCTCCAGACTCTCGCCCGAAAGGCAGTGCTGCCGGACAAAGTCCGCCTTCGGCATGGCGGCGACAATCCTGCCGCCGGAGATGTACACAATATCGTCCGCGCACTTTTCGAGGTCGGAGATAACGTGCGTGGAGAAGAACACGGCCACGCCGTCCTCCTTCAGACGGGTAAAAAGCGTCAGCAGTTCCTTCCGCGAGAAGGGGTCGAGACCGCTGGTGGGTTCGTCCAGGATCAGAACCTCCGCCCGGTGGGAGAGCGCCAGCAGGAGATTGAATTTTACCTTCATGCCTTCGGACAGTGCGAGCGGTGTTTTTTCCTCATCCAGCCCAAAGAGCGCAAGGTATCTGCGGTAAGCGTCCTCGTCCCAATCCTCATAAAAGCGCTTCACGACAGCGGCAATGTCCCGGAGCTTCTTTCTCGGATACCAGCTCACCGTGCCCGTGGAGTAGCCGATGCGCTTTTTGATCTCCGTCTCATGCTCCGGCATGGAAAGACCAAAGAAGCGGATCTCCCCGCTGTCCGGATGCACAAGGTTCAGCATGGATTTGATGGTCGTGGTTTTTCCGGCGCCGTTTCTGCCGATAAAGCCCGTGATCCTTCCCGGCTGCAGGCAAAAGCTCACATCCGCGAGGGCAAAGGCGGGATAGCGTTTCCAAAGTCCCTGTACCTGTACGATCATGGGAAGCACCTCCTCTGATACTATTGTAGTGCGGCACAGTCTGCGTTTCCACCAACTGCAGATAACGGAAATGTTTGAATCCTGTTATTTTTGGTTGCCTTCTACAGAGAAAACAAGGGGCTGTGAAAAAACTGCGTATTTCACAGCCCCTTGCCGTCAATAAATATCCTCGTTTACGCGGGTGGGCGGCGCTTCCACGATTTCGGGGTGCTGGAACATATAGCGGAAGGCCTGGAGAAGCTGGGCGTAATAGTGCCCGTCCACAATGCCTTCATCCAGCACGAGCTTTGTGTCGATGTATTTGTTGTCCTCAACCTGACCCTTGCGGTTGATCTCATATTTATGATACTTTGCGCCGAAGGCAATAAACATCGGGAGCGTACCGAAGTTGTAGATGTGGTGGTACACCGGACCGATGCGCAGAGAGCCAAGGTCAGTGATAATCATGGAGCCGTGGAAGGGACTTGCGTCCAGAATGGACTGGGGGAGCAGACCGAAGTAATCCAGCACACGCACGACCATCAGCATGAAGCGGATCAGAAAGCGCGGGAAGCGGGCGAAGAAGTCCGCCACATCCTCGGTATTGTTGTTGTCCTCGGTGGTTTTGATTTTTTCGATCTTTTCGTTCATCTTGCGATAGACGTCATAGATCGTATCCGTCGGCTCAAAGATGACTTTAATGGTGGTCTCCGTAGCGTCCACGGTCAGGGAGCGCTTGACAGTCATCACGACCTCGATGTTATTTCTCGCGTAGATGCGGCGGCCGACGATGAAGCGGTTGGCACCGGGCAGCATGGAGATGCAGCGGATATAGGCAGCAATAATAAAGTGCAGGATGCCGATGCCCTTGTAGCCGTTTACCCGCATCTGGCGCAGTCGGCGATCCAGCGCGGTGATCTCAAAGCTCTCTTCATAGTGGATGAAGCGGTCGTTGCGCTGGGGCATGATAAAGGGAATAAATTTCGCAAAGCCGGGCAGCGAATGGATCAAACGGCCTTCGCTGCGGTCGCCGAAGCGACGTCTGGTTTGTGCCATGCGTGTTCCTCCTG
>CAJOCV010000005.1 GCA_905233785.1 uncultured Oscillospiraceae bacterium | reverse complement strand
CGCCGCGAGTGCGCGCAGCGGGGTGCATCCCCTCTAACGATTTAGTCCCGGAACGGGACTGAATCGTTACAAATCGTATAAGAACTCTGGGGATGTGAAGAAGCACTTTCTTCACATCCCCTTCGTACTGATTATACTCTTCTGTAAAGATGGGTGTACTCGCGCAGCTTTTTGGCCAGCTCCTTGTCGGCTGCGCCGGGGAGCATGCGCCACTGCCAGTTCCCGCCCAGGGTGCCGGGTCTGTTCATGCGCGCGGAGGCCGGAAGCTCCAGCACGTCCTGCATCTGCGCCACAAAGAGGCGGGAGGCGGTGGACATACCGGTGCGGATCATGCCCCAGCACCAGCCCTCCTCCTCGGTGATGCGCATATAGCGCTCGGCAAAGCGGATGTGCTTCTTGGGGCTTGACTTCACCCAGCCCTTCACGGTCTCGTTATCGTGGGTGCCGATGTAGCAGACGCTGTTCTCGCAGCAGTTGTGGGGCATATAGGCCGCGTCGCCGTCGGCGTCGAAGCCGA
This sequence comes from uncultured Oscillospiraceae bacterium, assembly GCA_905233785.1. GTDB lineage: Bacteria > Bacillota > Clostridia > Oscillospirales > Oscillospiraceae > Limivicinus. The sequence goes on along the minus strand of CAJOCV010000005.1, from coordinate 23,736 downwards.
ACTCCAGCACCTTCATGCCGGGGAAACCGGAATCGGCCAGCAGCTTCTCCACCTCCGGGGTGGTGTAGCCCAGATCCTCGGCAATGAACTTGAGACCGGAGAACCAGTTTTTCAGCACGCCGACCAGCTCCATGCCGGGGCCGGGCTTCCAGCGCCCGCGGCGCGCGGTGGTATCGCCGTAGGGCACCGCCCAATAGCTCTCAAAGCCGCGGAAGTGGTCGATGCGGATTACATCGAAGAGCTTGCGCGCGCCGTCCACACGGCGGATCCACCAGCCGAAGCCGTCAGCCTTCATCGCGTCCCAGTCATAGAGCGGGTTGCCCCAGAGCTGGCCGTCCTCGGTAAAGGCGTCGGGCGGGACGCCCGCCACCTCGGTGGGCACGTTGTCGCGCCCGAGCTGGAAGAACTTCGGCTCGCTCCACACATCGGCGGAGTCGAGCGCCACATAGATGGGCAGGTCGCCGATAAATTCCACGCCCTGCTCGTGGGCGTAGTCGCGCAGGGCTTCCCACTGGCTGAAGAACAGATACTGCAGGAAGGCGTAGAAGTCCACATCCTCCCGGAGCTTTTCGCCGTAGGCCGCGACAGCCTCCGGCTGATGCAGGCGGATGTCCGCGTCCGGCCAGTCGATCCAGCTGACCATGCCGAAGTGCTTCTTCACCGCCATGTAGAGGGCGTAGTTTTCGAGCCAGGAGGCGTTTTCGCGCCGGAAGTCGGCAAACTCCCCGGCATAGCGCTCGCGCCCGCGCAGAAAAGCCTTGCGCAGCACGTCGAAGCGATGCTCGTAAATTTTGCCGTAGTCCACGCGCTCGGGGTCATCGCCCCAGTCGATCGTGGCAACCTCGCTCTTTCTCAGGAGCTTATCCTTGATAAGCAGGTCGAGGTCGATATAATAGGGGCTTCCCGCGAAGGTGGAGAAGGCGGAATAAGGGCTGTCGCCGTAGCTGGTCGGCCCGAGGGGCAGCAGCTGCCAGTACTTTTGACCGGAGGCCTTCAGAAAGTCCACAAATTGGTAAGCGCTCTTACCCATGGTGCCGATCCCGTAGGGGGAGGGCAGCGAGCTCATGGGCATCAGAACGCCGCTTGCACGTTTCATTTTGTCTTCATCTCCTAATCTTGGGATAAGACCGCATTATACTCCCCTTTTCCCCGATTGTCCAGTCGTTTTTAAGGGGATGAAGAACGCGTCAGCCCTTGACCGCGCCGGCGGCCACACCCTTGATGATGTGCTTCTGGCAGATGAGGTAGAAAATGATGACGGGGATGATGCTCAGCAGGATCAGCGCCATCGTCGCGCCGAGATCCACCGTGCCGTAGCTTCCCTTGAGGTACTGGATGTGGATGGGGATCGTGCGGTATTCGTTGATGTCCAGCACCAGGTAGGGCAGCAGATAGTCGTTCCAGATCCACATGATCTCCAGAATGCCCACGGAGATCATCGTGGGCTTGAGCATCGGGAAGACCACGGAGAAATAGGTGCGCACCGGGCCGCAGCCGTCGATGGAGGCGGCCTCCTCGATCTCCAGCGGGATGGACTTGACAAAGCCCACGAACATGAAGATCGACAGCCCCGCGCCGAAGCCGAGATAGACGATCGGGATCGTCCAGGGCGTGTTGAGGTGCAGGGAATCGGCCGTTTTGGAGAGCGTAAACATCACCATCTGGAAAGGAACCACCATCGAGAACACGCAGAGGTAATAGATCACCTTGCAGAGGAAGGAATTGACCCGCGCAATGTACCAGGCGGCCATGGAGGTGAAGAGCAGGATCAGCGCCGTGGAGACGACCGTAATGAGCGCGCTGTACGCAACGCTCTTCCAGAAGGGATAGTTGCCGAAGGTCATGCCCTTGACGAAGTTGCTGAAGCCCGCCCACATCTCTCCGGTGGGGATGGCGAAGGTATCCGTCTTGACAAAGGTGTTGACCTTAAAGGAGTTGATGACGACCGACAGCACCGGCAGCACATAGATGATGCAGATCACCGCGAGCACCGCCGACATCACGGTTTTCCGCCTGCGTTCGGCGGCAAGACTTTCCTGTTTGTTCATCACTGCTGCACCTCCCTCTTGCGGGTATAGGCGAGCTGAGCAAGCCCGATGCCCGCCACAAGAATAAAGAACAAAACGGCCTTGGCCTGGGCGACGCCCTTGGAGGCCGAGTTGGAGCTGTAGAAGGTATTGTAGATGTTGAGCGCCAGCATCTCGGTGGTTTTGATGTTCGAGCCGTCCGGCTGAATGATGAAGGGCAGGCCGCCGGTCAGCGCGAGGTTCTGGTCAAAGAGCTTGAAGCCGTTGGTCAGGCTCAGGAAGGTGCAGATCGTGATGGAGGGCATCACGTTCGGGATCGTCACGCGAAAGAGCGTCTGCGTCTTGGTCGCGCCGTCGATCTTCGCGGCCTCAAGCATGTCCTCGGGCACCGACTGCAGCCCCGCGATGTAAATGATCATCATGTAGCCGATCTGCTGCCAGCACATGAGGATAATCAGCCCCCAGAAGCCATACTTGGTCTCCATGAGGATGGAGGTGCCGTAGCGGGAGAGGATGCCGTCGAAGATCATCGACCAGATATAGCCCAGCACGATGCCGCCGATCAGGTTCGGCATGAAAAACACCGTGCGGAAGAGGTTCGAGCCCTTGACGCCCTGCGTCAGCACATAGGCCGCCGCAAAGCCCAGGATATTGATAAACAGCAGGCTCACCAGCGCGAAGAGCGCCGTGTACCAGAAGGCGTGCAGGAAGGTCGGATCCTTGAGCGCGGCGAGATAGTTGCCAAAGCCGATAAACTTGGCGTTGCGGATCAGCTTGAATTTGCAGAAGGAAAGATAGATGCCCTGGAGAAACGGCCATACAAAGCCGATGGCAAAGGCGGCTGTGACCGGGCCGAGGAACAGCCAGAACCAGCGGCGCAAAGGATTTTTGAAGATCGTTTTCAAAATATCACTCCCCTTTTTACCTGGATAAAAAACGGGACGGACGATATGTCCGTCCCGCGAGGAATCAATCGTTTAGCCGTTGACAGCCTGGTACTGGACAGCCCAGCCGTCCACGAAGGCGGTCTTGACCTGCTCCCAGTTGGCCTCGGACTGATCGGCGTTGTACGCGTTCAGAGCGGAGACGAGAGCGGCGCGGTATTCATCCACATTGGGCTGGTAGTTGGTCGCCCAATCCATGACGTAGCAGCCGTCATCGGTGTAGGCGGCAGCGGCGGCCAGGAAGCCGTTCTGGGACTCGGGAGCGTTCTTGTAGGGCAGAACGCCGAGCTGCTCAACCATAACGGCGGACGCCTCGGGATCGGAGACGAGCCACACCATGAAGTCCATCGTCGCCTGCTTGTCGGCGTCGGAGGCCATGTCATTGATGGCCCAGCAGTTCTCGGTGCCGCAGTTGAGGCCGGCCTTCTCCTCGCCTTCCACACCGCAGTAGTAGGGGATCATGGTGGCGTTGGGGACAGCCTCGGACACGGCGGCGTACTCCCAGGAGCCGTTGACAAAGAACGCAGCCTTGCCGGTCTTAAACTCGTTCTCGGCGTCATGGCCGCCGGTGGCCAGATCCTTCGGATCGGTCAGGGAGTTGTTGATGCACAGGTCATACAGGTTCTTGAAGTTTTCCATGTAAGCGCCGGTGAGCTCAGCGGGGCACTCGTCCCAACCGCCGGCGTCGCGCTCTTCATAGAAGTACTCGAGGTTGGCCATATGGCCGGTGAAGCGCCAGGAGGAGGAGCTGTCCATGTCGGAGGAGGAGAAGGCGTCAAAGCCCAGCTCCTCGGCGCGGGCGTGGATGTCCTCGGCAACGGCCTTCAGACCCTCGAAGTTCTTCAGCTCATCCATGCTGTGGCCGGCCTTCTCGATCAGGTCGGGGTTGACGATGATGCCGTAGCACTCGTAGCAGTAGCCGACGGAGACGAGCTTGCCGTCCTCGTCATAGAGGTTGTAGGCGTCGGTGCTCAGCTCATTGGCGATGGGGGTATCGGTCAGATCCATCGCGAACTCGCCCCACTCCTTCACGCCGGCCTGGTTGCCGATGATGAACATCGTGGGAGCCGCGGACTTATCCATCTCGGAGGTCAGCGTCTGGCTGTAGCTGCCGGAGGCGGCGGTAACGACCTTGACGGGAACGCCGGTCTTCTCGGTGTAGAGCTTTGCCAGTCCCTGGGCGGCCTCGTCCAGCTCGGGCTTGAAGTTCAGCCAGTAGACAGAGCCCGCATCATCCGCAAAGGCGGTGCCGCCGACGGCGGCCAGGGCGAAGACCATGACCAGCGTCAAGGCCAAAGCGATCAGTTTTTTCATCTTGCATTTCTCCTTTACTGAATTCCCCGCAATGGGGTGATCTATTTTCAAGCCTCTGCAGGCTCAAAAACCATGAAACTACAACTTTTTGAACAACATTATTATACGCTTGCTTCTTCTCTTTGTCCACCGCTCCGGTTCGGTCTTTTTAACCGAAAAATTTTCCGTTTTTTTGTGCAAACATGCCACTTGACAAAGCGAGGGGCTGTTGCAAAATAGGCACATAGCCCACTCACCACCGTAGAGGAGGGGCTCGCCCCTCCCGGCAGCACGGAGTATTGTCTTGAGAAAATATTCGGCGAATTCGCAGATTGTACGAATTCGCCGAATATTTCTTTGCTATACGAGCTCTGGTCCGCCGGGAGGGCACAAGGCCCTCCCCGACGATGGTGACTGGGCTATGCGCGTATCTTGCAACAGCCCCACGCGGCTTTGCCGCGCAGCCAAACAGGATAGCTGTTTGGCCATATATTCCTTTCCATGAGCATCGGGCGAATGACCCTTTGGGTCATTCGCCCGATGCTCATTATCAGCGCTCCCTTTGAAATCAAGATCGGCAGAACTCCAGGCTATCGTCGCTCATAGAGGCGATTTTTGCCAGCGATTCGATGCGCATGCCCTGCGCGCGCAGCAGGTTGCCGCCGCCCTGGAAAACTTTTTCGATGGCGATGCCCGCGCCGACAACGACGCCGCCCGCCTGCTCCACCAGGTTCTTCAGCCCCACCAGCGCCGCGCCGGTCGCCAGAAAATCGTCCACGATCAGCACGCGATCCTCCGCGTGCAAATACTCCTTCGACACGACAACCGTGTTGGTGTTGCCGTGGGTAAAGGACTCCACCTCAACAGAGTAGAGCGCGTCGGAGATGTTTTTGGTCTTGCTCTTTTTGGCAAACACCAGCGGGCAGCCGAACACATAGCCCACAAAGCTCGCCAGGGCGATGCCGCTTGCTTCGATGGTAAAGATCTTGTTCACACCCTCGCCGTCATACAGGCGCTTGAGTTCCAGCGCCATCTCATGGAGAAGCTGCGGGTCGATCTGATGATTCAAGAAGCTGTCTACCTTCAGGATGCCGCCGGGCTTTACCGTTCCGTCGGTCAGGATGCGCTCTTCCAATAGTTTCATACCTTTTTCTCCTGTAAAACCGAAAAAAGCCCGTCGCTTGGAACTTCGACAGGCTTTGTTTCGGGTAATGTTTTCAATTACACAGCGCGAGTGACCTTGCCGCTACGCAGGCAGCGAGTGCAGACGTAAACATGCTTGGGAGAACCGTCCACGATGGCCTTGACGCGCTTCACGTTCGGCTTCCAGGTACGGTTGGAGCGTCTGTGAGAATGGCTGACCTTGATGCCGAAGGCCAAATCCTTGTCGCAGAACTGGCACTTTGCCATAGCTTGAAGCACCTCCTTGGTCGTGTTATACTGCTAAACAGCTTTATTATCTTAGCAGAATAGCCCGGCAATTGCAAGTAAAATTTTCTTGTTCCGATGAAAAAACGGAAAATACCGCAAGAGCTCGCGCAGGGCGCAGAAAACTCTTGCAAAATCCTCAAAGATACGGTAAAATGATTCAGCTAAAGCTATCGTAACAGATAAAATTCATTCGGGAGGTCCCAATTTATGATTACTGCAGGCGAATTCAGAAACGGTGTAACCTTCGAGATGGACGGCAACGTCATGCAGGTCGTTGAGTTCCAGCACGTCAAGCCCGGCAAGGGCGCCGCCTTTGTGCGCACCAAGATGAAAAACGTCATCACCGGCGCCGTTACCGAAACTTCCTTCAACCCCACTGCCAAGTTTGAGAACGCCACCGTTGACCGCGTGACCATGGAGTACAGCTATAACGACGGCAACCTCTACTATTTTATGAATCCCGAGACCTATGAGCTTGAGCCGGTGGACGGCTCCGTTCTGGGCGATAACTTCAAGTTTGTGAAGGAAAACATGGAGTGCACCATCTACTCCTATAAGGGCAAGGTCTTCAATGTGGAGCCTCCCTTCTTTGTGGAGCTCGAGGTCACGGATACCGACCCCGGCTTTGCCGGCAACACTGCCACCAACGCCACAAAGCCCGCTACCTTGGAGACCGGCGCCGAGATCAAGGTTCCCCTCTTCATCGACCGCGGCGAGCGCATCAAGGTTGATACCCGCACCGGCGAGTATCTGTCCAGAGCGTAAGCGGCAAAGAATTCGGAAAACAGGGGAAGGTCTTGCATCTTCCCCTGTTTGCTGTTTAAGCGAAAAGCGAGGCGTGAAAAGTTACGGTGTCGCTTCGCGACGATTATAAACAAGTCCCCGAAGGGGACACCTTAATTATTCATTATTCACTATTCATTATTCACTATTATACAAGGAGGTCTTAAAGATGACGATTGTTGAGAAGGCTGCCTATCTGAAGGGACTGACCGAGGGTTTGGGCGTGGAGCCCGAATCCAGGGACGGAAAGCTCTGGAGTGCGCTGAACGATCTGCTGTCCGACATGGCACATGAGATCGAGGACCTCCGGAACACCAGCAGCGACCACGCGGACATGATCGACGACATCTGCGAGGACCTGGCCTACCTCGAAGAGCTGACGGACGGGCTGGACGAAGACGATTTCGATCCGGATGACGAGGACGACGATAAGGTTTATGACCTGGCCGACTATGGCATTGGCGAACTCGACACGGACGAGGAAGGCGAAGAGGACAGCGACGCGGAGGACGAAGAGCTGGAGGGCGTGATCTACGATGTGACCTGCCCCTCCTGCGGCGAGGTCATCAGCTTCGACGAAAAGACGCTGGAGCTCGGCAGCATCACCTGTCCCATCTGCGGCGAGGTGCTGGAGTTCGATCTCGGGGAAGAGAACGAATAATCATATTTCCGCGTTTATCCCGGGGGTGCGGAATTCCCTCTTGACAAGTTTTTGAATCCGGATATAATAAGTCGCGCACGACATGTCGTGTGCGACTTATTATATGACTGGGATGATGATATGACCAAAGAGCTTCCGCTTGGCGTGCGCTTTTCCCTGCTGCATCGCGCGTTTAAGCGAAAGATGGACGCGATGCTCTGCGAGAAGGAGCTGACCGGCGTGCAGTTTGGCGTGCTGGCGGGGCTTGCGCGCTTGGAGCGCGAGGGGAAGACCGACATCAGCCAGCGTGAGCTGGAGAAGGTCTCCCGTGTAAGCCACGCCACCATGACCGACATTCTCAAGCGGCTGGAGAAAAAGGATTTTATCCGCTCCGAGCAGAGCAGCCGCGACCGGCGCTTCAAGCGCCTGTCCACCACCGAAAAAGCCCTTGGGCTGGAGGGCGAGGTGGCGCAGCTGGAGCGGGAGACCTTCGCCTGGCTTACACGGGGTCTCAGCGACGGGCAGATCACCGAGCTTCTCGCCATCACCGACGTGATGCTGGAGAACGTCTGGGCAGACTGCCGGAAAGGATGTGAACGCAGCGATGATTAAAATCTTCCTCAAATGTGTCCGGGAATACAAGGCGCCTGCGATCATCACCCTGCTCTTTATGGTGGGCGAGGTGCTGATCGAGGTGCTGATCCCCTTCTACACCGCCGATCTCGTCAACGACATCAAGGCCGGCGCCCCCATGAACCATGTGGTGCGGGTGGGGCTCATCCTGGTGGTGATGGCGCTCATTTCCCTGTGCTGCGGCGCGGGCGGCGGCTATTTCGGCTCCAAGGCCTCGACGGGCTTTGCCCGCAACGTCCGGCGCGACGTGTTCGAGCGCATCCAGCGCTTCTCCTTTGAGAACATCGACAAGTTCTCCACCGCCTCTCTGGTCACGCGCCTGACCACGGACATCAACAATGTGCAGATGGCCTTCATGATGTCCATCCGCATCGCGGTGCGCGCGCCGCTGATGTTCGTGTTCTCCATTGTGATGGCCTATACCATGGGCGGCAGGCTCGCGACCACCTTTGTCGTCGTGGTGCCGGTGCTGATCGTGGGTCTGCTCACGATCGCAAAGCACGCCATGCCCGCCTTCCGCGCGGTGTTTCGCAAGTACGACCGGATGAACGAGTCCATCGAGGAAAACGTGCGCGGGATGCGCGTGGTAAAGGGCTTTGCCCGCGAAAGCTTTGAAAAGCAGAAGTTTGCGGCGGCCTCCGGCGATATTTGCCGGGACTTCACCAGGGCCGAGCGCATCGTGGCGCTCAACACCCCGCTGATGGCCCTGTGCATGAACTTCAACATGGTGTTCGTGCTGCTGGTCGGCGCAAAGATCATCGTCGAAAGCCGCGGCGCCGTCATTGACGTGGGGCAGATTTCCGCCATGCTCACCTACGGCATGCAGATCCTCATGAGTCTGATGATGATCTCCATGATCTACGTCATGATGACCATGTCCTTTGAGTCGATGAAGCGTCTCGCGGAGGTGCTCACCGAGGAGCCCTCCCTCTCCAATCCCGACGCTCCCGTCACGGAAGTGAAGGACGGCAGTGTGGACTTTGAGGGCGTCTCCTTCAAGTACGACCGCAAGGCGCAGGAATCCGCCCTCGCGGGGATCGACCTGCACATCCCCTCGGGCGCGACGGTGGGCATTCTCGGCGGCACGGGCGCGGGCAAATCCACGCTGGTGCAGCTCATCCCCCGCCTCTACGACGTGACCGAGGGCCGCGTCAAGGTCGGCGGCGTGGATGTGCGCGATTATGATATTGAAGCCCTGCGCGGCGCGGTGTCCATGGTGCTGCAGAAAAACGAGCTCTTCTCCGGCACGATCAAGGAAAATCTCCGCTGGGGCAATCCCAATGCCACGGACGAGGAGCTGGTGGAAGCCTGCAAGCTCGCCCAGGCGGACGATTTTGTCCGCTCCTTCCCCGAGGGCTACGACACCCACATCGAGCAGGGCGGCACCAACGTCTCCGGCGGGCAGAAGCAGCGCCTGTGCATCGCGCGGGCGCTGCTCAAGAAGCCGAAGATCCTCATCCTGGACGACTCCACCTCCGCGGTGGACACCCGCACCGACGCGCTGATCCGCGCGGGCTTCAAAACATACATCCCCGAGACCACCAAGATCATCATTGCCCAGCGCGTTCACTCGGTGGAGGACGCGGACCTGATCCTCGTGATGGACGGCGGCAGGATCGCCGACATGGGCAAGCACGAGGAGCTGATCGAGCGCAGCCCGATCTACCGCGAGGTCTACGAGCAGCAGACCAAGGGAGGTGAAGAGCATGCATAAAGAGACCAACCGCAACCTGAAGGAGAACTTTGCCGCCATCGGCTGGACGCTGAAGAAGTTTTTTGGTTTTTACCCGGTGCTCGCGCCGCTGGCGATGTTCTGCATCCTCTTCTCTTCCATCGTGTCCGCGATCCCCTCGCTCTTTGTCCAGAACGTACTGTCTGTCATTGAAAAATGGTTCACCACGGGCGACTGGGCGGCTGCCCGCGCCGAGATCCTGCCCTATATTTATCTGCTGATCGGGCTCTATGTGCTCTCCATCTGCTCCCAGACGCTGGAAACCCAGCTCATGGCGGTGATGACGCAGGGCTTCCTTGACAAGATGCGCAGGGAAATGTTCAATGACATGCAGGATCTGCCCATCCGCTACTTCGACCGCCGAAAGACCGGCGACATCATGAGCTTCTACACCAACGACATCGACACCATGCGCCAGCTCGTGAGCCAGTCGCTGCCCTCGCTGATCCGCTCGATCGCCATCGTGGTCGCGGTGCTCGCCATCATGCTGTATTTCAGCGTCTGGATGACGCTGGTGCTGCTGCTGGGCGTGGTTGCGATGTTCTATGTGACCAAGACCATCGGCGGCGGCTCCGCCAAGTACTTTGTCAAGGCGCAGAAGGCTACCGCCGCCATGGAGGGCTTTGCCCAGGAGATGATGAACGGCCAGAAGGTCATCAAGGTCTTCTGCCATGAGGAGCAGGCGCTGGAGGACTTCGACAAGGTCAATGACGAGCTGCGCGACGTGGCCTTCCGCGCCAACGCCTTCGCCAGCACGCTCGGCCCCATCATCGGCAACATCGGCAACATCCTCTATGTCACGCTGGCGCTGGTCGGCGGCGTGTTCATCCTCGCGAACATCAAAAACCTCTCCCTCTCCGGCATGGCCTTTGACATCACGGTGCTGGTGCCCTTCCTGGGCATGTCCCGGCAGTTTACCGGCAACGTAAACCAGCTTAGCCAGCAAATCAACTCCATCGTCATGGCGGGCGCGGGCGCGCAGCGCGTGCTCACGCTGGTCAACGAGGAGCCTGAGGCCGACAACGGCTATGTGACGCTCGTAAACGTCACCGAGGACGCGGACGGCACGCTGCACGAGACCGAGGAGCACACCGGGCACTGGGCCTGGCGCCATCCCCACACCGACGGCAGCGGCATCACCTACACCCCGCTGCGCGGCGACGTGCGTATGGTGAACGTGGACTTTTCCTACAAGCCGGAAAAGCAGGTGCTGTATGATGTGTCCGTCTTTGCCGAGCCCGGCCAGAAGGTGGCCTTCGTCGGCGCGACCGGCGCGGGCAAGACCACGATCACAAACCTCATCAACCGCTTCTACGACATCGCCGACGGCAAGATCCGCTACGACGGCATCAACATCAACAAGATCAAGAAATCCGACCTGCGCCGCTCTCTCGGCATCGTGCTGCAGGAGACGAACCTCTTCACCGGCACGGTGATGGAGAACATCCGCTACGGGCGGCTCGAGGCCACGGACGAGGAGTGCATCGAGGCGGCACGGCTCGCGGGCGCGGACGATTTCATCACCCGTCTCCCCCAGGGCTACGAGACGGAGCTGCAGAATAACGGCGCGAACCTCTCCCAGGGGCAGCGGCAGCTCATCGCCATTGCGCGCGCCGCCGTCGCCGATCCCCCGGTCATGATCCTCGACGAGGCCACCTCCTCCATCGACACGCGCACCGAGGCCATCGTGCAGCGCGGCATGGATAAGCTGATGGAGGGCCGCACGGTCTTCGTCATCGCCCACCGCCTCTCCACGGTCATGAATTCCGACGTCATCATGGTGCTTGACCACGGCCGCATCATCGAGCGCGGCAGCCATGAGAAGCTGATCGCCGAAAAGGGCACCTATTACCAGCTTTACACCGGCGCGTTCGAGCTTGAGTAACTTTAGCGCCCCCCTTTGGGGGGCGCTAAAGTTAGGGGCGTTCCCCCTCTTAAACTCCCCCTTGCGTCGGCACCTTTCCGTTTTTGTTGCAATTTTCATCTCCCGTGGTATACTTTGTATATCCATACGCCTGGAGGAATTCTTATGAAACGTACCATTTCTTTGCTGCTCAGCCTGCTGATGCTGCTTGTGTTCTGCGCTTGCGGGGCGACGGAGGAGCCTGCCGCGGAGGAGTCGAATCCCCCCGCCGCGGAGCAGACCCCCTACGAAAACACCGAGACGCCCGGCGAGGGTGAGGAGGCCGTCTATCAGGAGAACGCTGCTCCGGTAGACCAGCCGGACTTGGACGAAGCTCCCAACGCGCTTGCCGACGATCAGGTCGCCCTGCTTGAGCAGGTTCTGCTGATCGACGAGCTGGTGCAGCCCGGCGCCGCCGGTTCGACCCTGAGCACCACCGTCGCCACCGCTTCCCTGCTGGACTGGGCGGAGAAGGCTCAACTCAGCGACGGTGCCGTCGAGGTCGTGATGGACTACATGGCTTCCATGACCCCCGAAGGACAGGCGGAGTTTGACCAGAAGCTGGACGCCGTGGATGCCATGGTGCGGCTGCTCACCGGCGGCGACAAGGAGCGCGCCGAGGCGGCGCTCTCTGACGCGGGACTGCTGGAGAGCTGCGGCTACCCCTGGAGCAAAACCGCCGCCGCCACCATTGAGGCGCTGATGCAGTCCCTGGGACGCAGGATCGGATAACACTTCGGTACAGGGGTAGGCTGAACCCTTGCCTGGACGGATGAAATCGGGAGGGATGCGGCATGCTCGACCAATATGGAAGACCCATTGACTATCTGCGCCTCTCCCTGACGGAGCGCTGCAACCTTCGCTGCAAATACTGTATGCCGGAGGGGGCGAAGCGGGAAGCGGAAGGGGACGTTTTGCGCGATGAGGAGCTGCTGCGCGTCTGCGCCGCGGCGCTTTCGCTGGGGATCACGCGCTTCAAGCTCACCGGCGGCGAGCCGCTTGTGCGCCCGGGCTGCGTCGATTTTGCCAGAAGCCTCAAGGCGCTGCCGGGGGTGGAGCAGGTGACGCTCACCACCAACGGCCTGCTGCTGGGGGAGAAGCTGGACGCGCTTGTCGCGGCGGGGCTTGACGGCGTGAACATCAGCCTCGACACGCTGGACGCGGACAAATACCGCGCCATCACCGGCAGCCGCGTGTTTACGCCGAATGATCTTCTGAGGCTGCTGGGCGATTGCTGTGAACGGGGAATCAAGACCAAGCTCAACTGCGTCCTGCTGCCGGACAACCGGGAGGAGGTCGTCTCCCTTGCGGCGGTCGCGCAGCAGCTCCCGGTGGACGTGCGCTTTATCGAGCTGATGCCCATCGGCGTCGGCGGCCGCTTAGAGCGCGTTGACCCCGACGCGGTGCTCTCAAAGCTGCGGCGGCGCTGGACGGATCTGCAGCCCACGGCGGAAAAGCGCGGCAACGGCCCGGCGGTGTATTACGCGAGCGGGCAGCTGCGCGGACGTGTCGGCTTCATCGACGCGGTGAGCCACCGCTTCTGCGAAAGCTGCAACCGCGTCCGCCTGACGAGCGGAGGGCGGCTCAAGCCCTGCCTCTGCTATGCCGACACGCTGGATCTCAAGGCGCTGCTGCGCGGCGGCTGCACGGACGGGGAGCTTCTCGCGGCGCTTCAGAAGGCCATATACGAAAAACCCCGCGCCCATTGCTTTGACCGGCGCGGAGAGATCACCGAAGAGCGCCTGATGGGCGAGATCGGGGGCTGAAGCGGCAGCCGCAGCGCCGACCGGCGATCGGCGGCGCAGCGCAGCATCGGTCCGTCAGATAATACCGCCTTCCCTTTCCCATGCCAATACGAGAACGATAAAAAGGCGCGGTGCGCCCGTTTTTACGGGAACGTTGCGCCTTTTCGCCTTTGCCTCCCCTGCAAGGGGCGGAGGGGTCGCAGGCCCTGCCGCCCGTGCGGGCGGCGTATTTTGCTTATGCGTCCCCCGCAGGGCGGACTAAATTTTTTCCGAGCCCCGTATTGTTTACATCAATTTCTTGTTTCAGAGCGGAAACTGTGCTAAACTGTTCCTGTAAAGCTTCGCCTGTCCCTGCGCAGGGAAGATCAGGGGGGAGAAGCCCTCTGCTTTTTTGCCTCAGATGGCGAAAAACAAATCGCGTTTACGTTTTTTGACGGGGCTTTGCCTCGGCAAAAACACCATAAAAAGAAAGAAGGACAACGCCATGCAGCGCTTCGTTGCCTTTGACGTGGAGACGCCGAACGCTGCCAATGACCGCATGAGCGCCATTGGCGTCGCGGTGATCGAGGAGGGAGAGATCATCTCCACCTTTTCCTCCTACATCGACCCCGAGGTGCATTTTGATCCCTTCAATGTCTGGCTCACGGGCATCTCCGCCGACACGGTGAAGGACGCGCCGAATTTTGCCGCGCTCTGGCCGGAGTTGGGGGAGCTGTTGAGCAGCGGCATTCTTCTCGCCCATAACGCGACCTTTGACCTGCGCGTGCTGGCCTGCTGCCTCGACGCCTACGGGATCGACCTGCCGCGCTATCTGACCTACGCCTGCACGGTACAGATGGGGCGGCGCTGCTATCCGGAGCTTCCCAACCATAAGCTGGATACGCTCTGCCGCTACCGGGGCATCGCGCTTGACCATCACAAGGCCGACAGCGACAGTCTGGCCTGCGCCAGGCTGCTGCTGGACTACGAGAAAAGCGGGTTGGACATTGCGCCTTTCCTGCGCCGTTACGACTGGTGGACGCGCAAGACGCTTCCCCGCCGGGGAAGCGCCGGCGCTCAATGACCGGCTGCCGGTGCTGCATTCAGATTTTGAGAGTGAAATTTCGGAGCGAAAAATGGAGAAAAAGGAAAAACAAACTTTTATGACGCGTATAGCGACCTTCATTGTGGACAGACGAAAGTTTTTCTTTGCGATCTTTCTGCTGTTGTGTGTGTTCTGCGCCTTCTCGCGTAATTGGGTGGAGGTCGACGACCTGCTGACCGACTATCTGGGCGAGGAGACCGAGACGCGCCAGGGGCTGGAGCTGATGAATCGCGAGTTTACAACCTACGCCACGGCGCAGATCATGGTACAGAACGTGAGCTTTGAACAGGCAAGCGCTTTGCTCCCGCTCATTGAGGAAACCGAGGGCGTCAAATCCGTGGCCTTTGACGAGACGCCCGATCACTACGCCTCCGCCTCCGCGCTCTTCACGGTCACCTTCAAGGGTACCGACGATGACGAGCTGAGCATCGACGGGCTCAAGGCCGTGCAGGAAAAGCTCGCGCAATACGACCTCTATGTGAGCAGCGAGATCGGCAACCCTCTCAAGGCCATCATCGACCGGGAGATGCTGGTAGTGGATCTGATCGCGGTGGTCATCATCGTGCTGGTGCTGCTCTTCACCTCGCGCACCTACGCGGAGATCCCGGTGCTGCTCATCACCTTTGGCGCGGCGGCGCTGCTGAACATGGGCACCAACTACCTGATGAGCCCCATTTCCTTTGTCACGGACGCCATCGCGATTGTTTTGCAGCTGGCTCTCGCTATCGACTATGCCATCATCCTTTGCCACCGTTACATGGAGGAGCATGAGGAAAAGCCGCCTCGGGAGGCCGCCATCGCCGCGCTGAGCAAGGCCATCCCGGAGATTTCCGCCAGCAGCCTCACCACGGTCTCCGGCCTGCTTGCGCTGACCTTTATGCAGTTTCGCCTGGGTTACGATATGGGCGTCGTGCTGATGAAGGCGATTTTGCTGAGCCTCTGCTCGGTTTTTCTGCTGATGCCCGGGCTGCTGGTCACCTTTGCCAAGGCCATCGACAAAACTCATCACAAAAGCTTTGTGCCGAAGATTTCCTTCCTGGGTCGCTTCGCCTACGCCACGCGCTTTGTGGTGCCCTTCCTTTTCGCCGCGGTGATCGTCGGCGCCTACATTGCCTCGAACAACGCAAACTACGTCTATGACTTCCACTCCGTGCGCTCCATCCGCCAGAACGAGAACCAGATCGCGCGTGAGCAGATCATTGAGACCTTCGGCTCGAACAATCAGATTGCGCTTATCGTACCCGCGGGCGACTATGAGAAGGAGACGGAGCTGATCGAAGAGCTGCGGGAGCTGCCGCAGGTCGTTTCGGTCACGGGTCTGGCCGGGATCGAGGCCAGCGACGACTATCTGATTACCTCAGCCCTGACGCCGCGGCAGTTTGCGGAAATGACCGATCTGGACTATGAGGTGGCGCGCATGCTCTACACGGGCTACGCTATGCAGCAGGACGATTACGGCCAGGCTGCTACGAACATTGACAACTACCGCGTCTCCCTGATCGACCTCTTTACCTATTTGAATGACCAGCGCAGCTCCGTTACCATCAAGCTTCCCGCCGGCACAGAGGAAAAGCTCGATGATTTGGAGGAGGAGCTGGATGACGCCAGGCTCCAATTGCGCAGCGACAACTGGAGCCGCATCGTTGTAAACGCGGATTTACCTGTTGAAGCGGAGGAGAGCTATGCGTTTTTAAACATTCTCCACGGCATTGCCGCCCGCCACTATGCACAGCATTTTCTCGTCGGCGATACCACAAGCTGTTATGACCTGCGCGCCTCCTTTGAGCACGACAACCTGCTCATCAGCGTTCTCACCATTTTCTTTGTGATCGCGGTGCTGATCTTCACCTTCCGTTCGGCAGGGCTGCCGGTGCTGCTGATCCTGATTATTCAGGGCAGTATCTGGTGCAACTTCTCCATGCCGTTTCTGACCGGGAAGAACCTGTACTTTCTGACCTATCTCATCATCAGCGCCATTCAGATGGGCGCGAATATCGACTACGCCATCGTCATCTCCAGCCGCTACATGGCGCTCAAGAAGGAGCTGCCGCTCAAGGAGGCCATGGTCGAGACGCTCAACCAAGCCTTCCCCACCATCATCACCTCCGGCGCGATGCTGGCCTCGGCGGGCATGGCGATTGGCTATCTGACCTCGAACGAGACGATTTCGGCCATTGGCATCTATCTCGGTACCGGTACGCTCATTTCGATCTTCCTTGTCATGTGCGTTCTGCCGCAGATCCTCCTGCTCGGAGACACGATCATTTCCCGCACAAGCTTTGAGCTCACGCCCGCCATCAGAGTACAGAGCCGCGCGGGGCTTATGCGCATTGACGGCAGAGTGCGGGGCACAATGAACGGCTATTTTGACGCGGAGGTACACGGCGTGTTTCGCGGAAGCATGAGCGCCATCGTGGACATGAACAACGTGGAAGAGCTGCAGACGCCGCAGCTTGCGCAGAACACAGCGCACAACCCTGAGGAGGAGACGATCAGACTATGAGAACAAAACGCATTGTGTCTATGATCCTGATGCTGCTGATGCTGGCATTCCCGAGTTTTCCCACCGCCCTTGCGGGAAACATCGAGCCCGCAGCGCAGTCCCCCGCCTCCGCGGAGGAGAGCGGGACGGAGGAGAGATCGCTGCACCTTGCAAGCATCGAAGACTATCGCGCCCTCGCCGCGGACTGCGCCCTTGACAGCTTTTCCCGGGGGCTTACGGTGATCCTGGACACGGATCTCGATCTCTCCGCCGCCCCCGGCGTCACGATCCCTATTTTCAGCGGCGTCTTTGAGGGACGCGGCCACACGCTCTCCGGCCTGAGTCTGACGGGCGGCTCCAACCTGGGGCTGTTTCGCTATCTGCAGGAAGGCGCGGTGGTGCGCGATCTGAAGCTCACGGGAAGCGTTGCGCCGGACGAGGGCAGCGATAAGGTGGGCGCCCTCGCCGGAAGCAGCTATGGCAGCATCGAAAACTGCAGTTTTGAAGGCAGCGTGACAGCCCGCAACTATGTTGGCGGTCTGGTGGGCGAGAGCTACGGCTCCATCCGCGGCTGCGTCAGCGGCGCCGAGGTCGTCGGCAAGCGCTTTACCGGCGGCATCGTGGGCTACAGCGAGGGGCTGGTCATGAACTGCAAAAATACCGGCGCGGTGAATACCACCGTCACGGAGGAGATGCTGAGTCTGGACGATCTCACCGCCGTGAGCGGCGGCGTCAGGGAGCTTTTAAACGCCGAGGACGAAAACGTTGTGTCCGACAGCGGCGGCATTGCGGGCTACTCCGGCGGTGTGCTGATAAACTGTGTCAATCGCGGCGCGGTCGGGTATCAGCACTTCGGCTACAATGTGGGCGGCATCGCAGGGCGTCAGGCGGGCTACCTGACCGGTTGTGAAAACCACGGCACCGTGCTGGGGCGCAAGGATGTGGCGGGCGTTGTGGGGCAGATGGAGCCCTTCTTGAACCTGATCTCCCAGGCGAGCCTCGCGGAGGAGATTGTGACGCTCAACGAGTATCTCAACGCGGCTTCCGGCGATCTGGCCATCATGGCCGCGCAGATGAATGAGCTGCGCGACGACGCAGCGGCGGACGGCAGCTCCCTTCTTGACGACGCGGAGAACGTCGGCATTATCACAGACGGCGGCGGAACGATCTCGCCTGCCGACGGCGGCATTTCGGGCGGCAGCATTTCGGACGGCAGCGTTTCTGGCGGCAGCATCACCGGCAGCGACGGCGTGAGCTACACCAACAGCGCGGCTGACGAGTATAACAACCTTTCCGACCGGCTGAGCGACGCCTACGGGGTCATCAGCGATACCTCCGGGATGCTCTCCACCGATCTCGGAAACGCGAACGACCAGTTTTCCAAGGTGCTGCTGATGCTGTCCGACGCGCTTAACGGCTCGCCCGACCAGGAGGTCTTTGACGACATATCCGAGCAGCTCGACCCGGAGGACACCGAGGGGCGCGTCTCCCTCAACCGCAACTACGGCGGCGTCGAAGGGGATACCAACGTTGGCGGCGTCATCGGCTCCATGGGCATTGAATACGAGTTTGATATAGAGGACAAGCTGGTTGAGACCATCGGCGTCAACGGTATCGTGAACAAAACCTACGAGACCAAGTGCGTCAGCTCCGAGAACATCAACTACGGTGACATCACCGGGCGCAAGGATCGCATCGGCGGTGTGGTGGGCAGCTCCGAGACCGGTCTTGTTCTGCAGTGCGAGGGCTACGGCAGCGTCGCAAGCAGCGACGGCGGCTATGTGGGCGGCGTGTCGGGCTATTCCGAAACCTCCATTCGCAGTTGCTACGCCAAGTGCAGCGTCGCGGGCGACAAATATGTGGGCGGCGTTACCGGCTACGGCAGCACCGTGACCGACTGCGCGACCCTTGTCTCGCTGGCTTCCTCCAGGGTCTGCGCCGGCGCGATCGCGGGCTGGGCGGACATGAGCGTGGAGAACGCTGTGGATCGCAACATCTATGTGCATGACAGCCTGGGCGCTGTGGACGGGATCAGTTATACCGATAAAGCGGCGCCCGTGAGCTATGAGGAGCTGATTGCCCACGAGGGCGTTCCCGAGGAGTTCAAGTTCGTCACGGTGAGCTTCGTGGCAGACGGGGCGACGGTCGCGAGCGTTCGCCTCCCCTACGGCAGCACCCTCGACGCCGGTGAGCTTCCCGCCGTGCCCGAAAAGGCGGGCTATACCGGGACTTGGCAGAGCTTTACGAATGAAAATCTACGTTTTAACACCACGGTAGAGGCCGAATATGTGCTGCACCAGGGCACCATCGCCGTGGATGCCACGCGCGCGGATTCGCCCATGTCCATCCTGCTGGTGGAGGGTGATTTCCGGGAGCAGATCCGTATTGAGATGAAGCCCTATGAGGCGGAGCTTCCCGAGGAGCTTTCCGCGCTGGAGGCCTGGGAACTGAGCCTGGACGGCTACACAAATCCCGATGGCGAGGGCTACACCGTACGCTTCCTGATGCCGAAGGCCGAGAAGAACACCGTTCTGGATCTCTATCGGCTTGCAGACGGCGAGTGGGTGCGACAGAAGCTGGGGCACAGCGGCAGCTACGCCACCTTCCACGCGGAGGACGACAGCGTGATCTTCGCCGTGACGGCGCAGGAAAGCCCCGCGCAGGGGATGCTCCTCTGGCTCGTCGCGGCGGCCGGGGCGCTGACGGTCATCATCACCGTACCCGTGGTCTTCGTAAAAGCAAAGAAAAAGGCCGCGAAATAGTGGTCAGTGACCACTGGACACTGACCACTGGACACTGACCACTGGACACTGACCACTAAAAAATCCGGATGTGAAAGCTCACATCCGGATTTTTTGATATGATTCAGTCGAGCACGTAGGGCAGGAGCGCAACCTGACGGGAGCGCTTGATCGCCTCGGTCAGCTCACGCTGATGCATGGCGCAGGTGCCGGTGGTGCGGCGGGGCAAAATCTTGCCGCGCTCGGACAGGAAGCGGCGAAGCTTCGCAGTGTCCTTATAATCAATATAAGTGGCCTTGTCCACGCAGAACTGGCAAACTTTTCTGCGTTTGCGGTTCTTGGGGTTGTTCTTATCGAAAGCCAAAGCGGTATCCTCCTATTCTCAAGTATTAAAACGGTAATTCTCCGTCGCCGTCGTCCAACTCGGCAAAGGCGGAGGGAGCGGGCGCGCTCTGCTGGCGGCCGCTGTCGTAAGCGCCGTAATTGCCGGAACCGGAATAGCTGCCGGAGTAGCTGTTATTGTTCGCGTAGCTGTTGTTTGCGTAGCCGCCCTCGTCGCGGGAATAGCTGCCGCCGTTATTGGCGCTGGCACGGCTTTCCCCGAAGTAGACGTTGTCCGCGTTGATTTCCCAGCTCGTGCGATTGTTGCCGTCGCGATCCTGCCATTTGCGGCTTTGCAGGCGGCCGGAAACCACGATCATGCTGCCCTTGTGGAAATACTTGGACACGAACTCCCCGGTCTGACGCCAGGCGACAACGTCGATAAAATCCGTCTGCCGCTCGCCGCCGTCACGACTGCCGTAATCGCGGTCAACGGCTACGGTGAAGGACGCCACACTGACGCCGGACTGCGTGGTACGCAGCTCGGGATCGCGGGTCAGACGACCCATGATAACGATGTGGTTGAGCATACCGGTCTCCTTTACTCTGCGCGCAGGGTAATCAGGCGACGCATAATGCCGTCGGTAATACCGAGAATACGGTCGAGCTCGGCGGGAAAGTCGGGGCCGCTGGTGAACTTCATCAGCACATAATAGCCCTCGGAAATGTAGTTGATCTCGTAAGCGAGCTTGCGCTTGCCCATCTCCTCCAACTCTTCCAGGGTACCGTTCGCCTCAACAAGCGCCTTGAACTTCTCAACGACCGCCGCGGTCTCCTCCTCGGAGAAATTGGGGTTGATGATGTACATCACTTCGTACTTTTCGCTTGCTTTTGCCATGGTTGCACCTCCTTTTGGTCTCTGGCCCCCACACGGAATTGGGCGTCAGCACGCCCGTGGGAGCAAGGATATAAACCTGTCCATGCGGGCAGGCTTATTTATTATATCGTCAATTCTGCAAATGTCAAGAGCTTTTTGGGAAAAAGCACGGCGGCTCCGATTCTTTGGACGTACAAAGAACCGAGGCCGCCGGGGGCGTCGGCTCTGCCTAACGCTTCCACGTCCGCGGGATCAGCAGCACAAGGATCGGGTAAATCTCCAGCCTGCCGAGCAGCATCGCGAGCGTCAGCAGGAGCTTGGAGCGCGGGGAGAACATGGCAAAGCTGCCCGCGGGGCCGATGAGCTTGGTCATGCCGGGGCCGATGTTGGACAGGCAGGAGAGCGAGGCGGTAAAGCAGGTCGCCACGTCAAAGCCGTCCAGGCTCACAAGCGCCGCAAACAAGATCAGCAGAAACATATAGACCGTGAGAAACAGGAAGGCCGCCCGCACGGTGCCGGCCTCGACGCGCTTGCCGTCTATCTGGACACGCACTACGCTGCGGGGACGCACCATCTGTTTGAGCTCGGCGATGGCGGCCTTGCCGAGGATCATCAGGCGCGAGAGCTTGATGCCGCCGCCGGTGCTGCCCGCGCAGCCGCCGCAGAACATCAGCATGATCAAAATCCATTTGCAGTATTCCGGCCAGTCGGTAAAGTCCACGGTGCCGAAGCCCGTGGTGCTGATGATCGTGGCGGTATTAAAAAAGGCGTGGCGCAGCGCGATGGCAAAGCCGCCGTACATTTTCGAGATCCCGGCCGCAAGCAGCAGCACGGAGCCGGCCACGATGCCGAAAAACCAGTGCAGCTCCTCGTTTTTCGCAGCGTCCTGCCAGCGCCCGATCAGCAGCAGGTAGTAGAGGTTGAAGTTGACGCCGAAAAGAAGCATGAAGACGCCCGTCACCAGCTCGATATACAGGCTGTCGAAGCCGCCGATGCTCGCCGGGTTGGTGGAGAAGCCGCCGGTGCCCGCGGTGGCGCAGGCGTGCAGCAGCGCGTCATAAAAGCTCATGCCGCCGAAGAGCAGGAACACGGTCTCCACGAGCGTCAGGGCGATGTAAATAAGGTAGAGCGTCATGGCGGTCTTGCGCACCCGCGGCACCAGCTTGCCGACGCTCGGCCCCGGCACCTCGGCGCGCATGATGTGCATGGAATGCTCTCCGCTCATCGGGAGCACCGCCATCAGAAACACCAGCACCCCCATGCCGCCGATCCAGTGCGTGAAAAGCCGCCAGAAGAGGTCGCCGCGCGGCATCGCGTCCACGTCCGTGACGACGGTGGCGCCGGTGGTGGAGAGGCCGGAGGCGGTTTCAAACAGCGCGTCGTAGAAGCGCGGGATGCTGCCGCTGAACACGAAGGGCAGCGCGCCCAGAACCGAGATCAGCATCCAGCCGAGTCCCACGATCACAAAGCCGTCGCGCGCGACCAGCCCCCGGCTGCGAGGGCGGGGGAGCATCAAAAGCCCGCCCAGAGCGGCGCAGATGCCGATGGTCCAGATGAAATTCCACACGTTTTCCCGGAAGCAAAGCCCCGCAACCAGCGGCAGGAGCAGCAGAGCCGCCAGCGCCAGCACGATCATGCCGAGTACCCGGGAGATCATTCGATAGTTCATAGATCAGTCTTTAGCCTCCGCATTATGCGGTATTGCCTTAAAGCAATATGTCGTCCAGATTCTTGAGTTTTCCCGCTGCCGAGACGATGATGGCGTGGTCGCCGGGGAGAATGACCGTGTCGCCGTCGGGCAGAAGGCTCTTGCTGCCGCGAATGATCGCGGCGAGCAGCGTGTTGGGCTTGCGCTTTAAGCTGCGCAGGGGCTTGCCGGTGCAGGCGGCGTTCTCGCCCACGCGAAATTCCAGCGCCTCGATCTTGCCGTCGGCAAGGCGGTAGAGCGTCTCCATGCTGCTGCCGGCGGAGTTGGACATTGCGCGCACATAGCGGGCAAGCTGCTCGGCCACCAACTCCTTGGGCGACACCACGCTGTCGATCCCGGAGGACTCCAGAATCTCGGCAAAATGCTCCCGATTGACCTTCACCACGATCTTGGGAACACTGCACTGTCGGGCGTACATGGCGGTGACGATGTTGTCACCGTCCTCGCCGGTGAGGGCGACAAAGGCATCGACGGAGCGGAGACCGTCCTCCAAGAGCACGTCGCTTCTTGTGGCGTCGCCGCAGACGATATGCGCGTCGGGCAGCAGGTCGCAGAGCTGGTCGCAGCGCGCGCGATCCTTCTCCACCACGATGACGGACATGCCGCTCTCCTGCAGCATCCGGGTCAGATACACCGCGCTGCGGCTGCCGCCGACGATCATCACCTGCCGCACGGGCTTTTTGAGCTGCCCCACCGCGGCAAAGAAGCGCCGAAGCTCCTTCACGGTGCCCGTGATGCTGAGCCGGTCGCCGGCGCGCAGCGCAAAATGACCATCGGGGATAAAAGCCTCGCCCCCGCGTTCCGCCACGCTCACCAGCACCCGCACGCCGAGCCTTGCGCCCAAATCCTTGAGCTGCAGCCCGTCCAGGACGCTGCCCTCGGCAACCTTATGCTCTACGATCTCTACGCTGCCCTTGGAAAAGGTGTCCACCCGCACGGCGCTGGGAAAGCGCAGGATGCGCGCGACCTCGCGGGCGCACTCGTAGTCGGGGTTTACGATCAGGTCAAGCCCCAGCGCCTCGCTCAAAAAGGTATTCTGGTTTAAGTACTGCGGGTCGCGGATGCGCGCGATGACGTGCTTGACGCCGAGGTGCCGCGCAGAGATGCCGCAGACCATGTTCACCTCGTCATGCTGCGTCGCGGCCAGCAGCAGATCCGCCTGAGCCGCCCCGGCTTCACGCAGGGTGTCGGCGTTGGAGGCGCTTCCCTCCACGCAAATGACATCCAGCGCGTTGGAAAGCTGGGTAATCAGCTCCGCGTTGCGGTCGATAACAGTGATGTCGTGCCCCTCGTCCGCCAGAATCTCGGCGACGGAGCGACCGATTTTGCCGCCGCCGGCAATGATGATTTTCATGGGAAAGCCCTCCAGAGTGCTTGTAGGGACGAGCATTG
>CAJOCV010000004.1 GCA_905233785.1 uncultured Oscillospiraceae bacterium | reverse complement strand
TCGTAAATGTTCCGTGCGCTGCCACCGTTAGTAATCAGATAGATGGTGCCGCTATCGCCGCTTGCGGGCAAGGTCTGGACGATCTCGAAGCGGATTCCCGCAATCCCTGCCACAGCCGCCGCAATCGCCGCGTTGACCTGAGACGCGTCCTGGAAACCGCTGTCGTTTTCAAGCTCGCTTGTCTTGCCGGGGATTTGATCGGGCGTAGCAAGCCCAAGCTGCTCGGCGGTTTTGTTCCCAATAAGCTGAACGCCGTTGATCGATGTACCGCTTGGCTCGCTTTCACCGCTTGGCTCGCTTTCACCGCCCAGCACGGCTTCTCCAAGCCGACCAGTTCCGAGAACCATCTTATTTGTCTGCGGCTTCGGATCATCGCCACCACCAGTACCAGGTGTTGTCCACAACTTACCGTTTTCGTCCACCCCGACCGGTTGCGTCATGTCAGCGGTCTTCGCGTCCGGGTTGTACGTCCTATCGCGAGCCGCAATCCACTCATCCAGTCTGGTACCGTCGTCGTCCACCTGTACATCCGGGGCGTTAACGAGCGGAAAATGGCCATTATTTTTCGGCCTCAGACCCGAAATCAGGTCAATGCTGCCGTTATATTGTGCCATGTCAGGTGCTCCTTTCTGCCTACGATATTACGACAGAGGTGTTGCCGAGATTAGCGTTATCGCTGCGATATACGTCATAGGCTTCAGTATACCCGCTCGCATTGGTGTGCTGGAAAGTTGCCACCTTGGTGAAACCACCGTCAAAGCCGCCGACCTTGAACGCCGGTGTCCCGAGACGCGCCGGGACGCAGTACCAGATATACTGTCCCGTCCCCGCACTGAGAGTGATTGTCCGCCCGCGCGAGGACGCGAGGGCTGAGGAAGCGAGCGACAGGACAAAGGCGCTCCCGAGCGTTTCCGGCTCCGCCGCCGCGCCCCAGTAGATGCGATTGAGGAAGCTGAGGGAGGCGGAGCGCGAGGCCGTCGCGCCTCTCTCGTCCGTGGCGGTCAAAGTCCAGGTTTTGTTCGCTGTCAGCGACAACCCGCTTCGGCTGATCGTGCCGGATGTGCCGGTGAGCGCTATGACCTCTCCGTCCAGCCTCGCCTCGGAAGCCGCCCTGTTGAGCGCCCAGGTGAGAGAGACCGTCGTCACGCTGCTGCCCATCTCCGCCTGATTCGGAGATACGGAGAAGCCGCTTACCGCGATCGCCGTATAGTTGAGATCGTCAATCGCGCCCCGCATCTCCCGCAAGGCTGCCGCGATCACGCGGTTCTGGACGGGGTTTTGTGAGTCGGTAGAGAGTTCACTGTCGATGGTGTATTCTATCTTGATCGCCTCGGCAGTCGCTTTCGCTTGCTCCATGAAGTATTTGGCATTGTTGTGATAGGTCTCGTCCTCATCCGACACATCAGCGCCGCCGCGCTTTCCTACTGCCCAGGCCTCGGCGTTCTCTCCGATCGCCTCCAACTGCGCAAGCGCGGTCTCATAATCTCCGAGGAGCTCTTTGCCTTCCTTGACTATGCGGATAAGGTCAAGGAACTCGTTCGTGCTGGCCGCACTGCTGCTGGGAGAGGCATCAATGTCCAGGAAGAAGGTGGCCGTTGACAAAACATCTTCGCTTGCGCCGACAATGCAGATGTCAGCTTTCGCAATCCCCGCGGCTGCGGTCATGGCGGTGGTGATCCGCGCGGTGATGCTCCCGTCGGCGTTGATGCTCGCATCATTGACAACCTCGGTGTGATCGGGCTTTACGACCCGGATGTATGCCGTGTCTCCGGCTGCAGGGATGAGCTGCTGCCCGTTCGCGGTAACGGTGACCACAAGATATGCG
The DNA here is from genome assembly GCA_905233785.1 of uncultured Oscillospiraceae bacterium. Lineage (GTDB taxonomy): Bacteria > Bacillota > Clostridia > Oscillospirales > Oscillospiraceae > Limivicinus. The sequence continues at coordinate 22,598 of CAJOCV010000004.1, read as the reverse complement.
GATTCACCGTCCCCCTGCTTCATGTACTTGTAGAAGGGGAGATAATTCCCGCCAACATCAAGGGTGATTCTCTGCGTATAAGCAGCCATTAGACAGGCACTCCTTTCCGCTCAGAGCCCGCAGACGCTGCCTGCTCCTGCTTTAAGAGATTTTCAAGGAACGAAACAGATGCTACCAGTTTGTCCATGCTGGGATAACCACGAACGTCGATCTGGGTCAGCGTGTTGATAAGCACGTTGACATCCTTGCGGGAAATAATAACAACATCATTCATGCGCTTGCTCCTCTTCGATTCTTTCAGATGCATCTGTCTCTCTGATATAGGGTTCGCCGGTGATGGCCTCAAACTCATACTCGCTGATAAGCGCATTGATCACCGCCTTTTTGAGCCCGGCAATTGTGATCCTCCCGGCCGTATACAACCTTTTCAGTCTTTCGTACATGATCATTCCTCCAACACCATCACCAGCAGACTGTCAATGGTGTCGCTCTGCTCCTGAACTACACGTGCTAATTTCTGCATATCCGTCAATTCGGTTGTGAACTCAACAGCATAGACGTGAGTGGAAACAACCGATGTGGAGACAGGGGCGGCCACCGTGTAGGATTTGGAGTGCCCGTTCTCGTCTGTTTCAGTGACAGACGAAACATGACACGCGGCCTGCGCAATATCATCAACGCTGTCCGTCGTGTAAAGAATGACGGTGACACGCCTTGCATCTTCGTTGCAGATGATATTTCCGCTGTATTCTTTTCCGTCGTAGATAACCATTTTTCTCTCCTTAAGCCGGTGATGAACTCGATCCTAAATAACTCATGGCGGCTGATGATACCGATCTTGATACTCCAGTGATTCGTGGTATCGCGACCGATCCGCTGCCATCCGAACTCATTGCGTAGATGTAGTACGGTGATCCATAGGTAAGCGACACGCTCACACCCGTGAGTACAGTTTTCGACTCAGCCCCAAAGATCCCCGTCCCGACCCAAATACTGCTGGATGTCACGCGAAGGTAATCGGTTTGCACCGCGGCGGCAGTGTACGCCTTCTGCGTCATGCTGCCAAAATTATTTCCCCAGCCGATCCCGCCGACAGCGCCTGCGGTCAGCGCCGTTCCGCTCCCTGTTCCGATGGTTTGCGGGGTGATGGCCGCCCCGCTAAGAGTGCCGCCGCTGCTCCCATAGAGAATCTTGTCAGCACGGACGCTGCCGGTGAAGGTACCGCTGGAGGCCGTGAGATTACCGGCCGCGTCCACCTTGAATTTACCGCCGCCAAGGGCGATGCCGTCTGTCCCGATGTAAACGCCATTGTGTGCGGTATCGGAAAGCGATTGCATGCCGTTCCGTATGGCGCTTGCGAGGATCTCAAAACCATACGAGCCGTTACCGATAAACCCGCTTTCCGCAATCACCTTGCCCTTTACCTCAAGCCCGGAGGCGGTGACTTTCATTACCTCCGCGTTGTTCGCGTACCAATAATGTCCGGCATCTGTAAGTGACCAGGAAAAACTTCGTGACTGGTTTGCACCTTCTTGCGTAACCCTGGCACTGATTGCTTCGGCATGGACGGAAAGGACAGCCTCCATATCGTCATCCGCGCCTTTGCGGGCTACGGCTTCCAGCCGAATGGCTTTATCCGTTTTTTCGATGTAAGTGCGCAGCTGCTTTCCTGCAGCCTCTCGTGCGGCCTTTTCATCCGCCAGACTGTTCGCAATGTTGGCGCGCGGGTCTCCGATTTTTACCGATACATAGCGGTCGTTCAGCGCGTCATAGACGGTTTCGATGACCTTTGCTTCCGCCTCAACATTCAGCTTTTCAAAAACGACAGTGACGGTATCACACAGGTGGACTTCCTTGCGGTCAAGCTGGGCAAAGCTGAGACTGAGGCTGACTTTCGGGATGCCAACCGAATTGTCGAGGATGTATTTCTCACCGTCTCTGTTCAATTGAGCAACTGTCGGCGGAGTGTCGCCTTCATCGTAGTTTGCTGTGAGATCAAGGGGCAGGATTCGTTCGACTTCAAAGGTTCCGGGAGCGCGCTGTACGTCTCCGATCACACGCCCCATGTTTTCGCTGCTGAAAAATGGCAGAACGCCGGTGTAGACGGACGCGCAATTTTCTTCCTGGGTGAGATCAATCAGATTGATCCCGTATCGGATTCTCACGCCGCGGTTCCGGCCTCTGCTTGCCAGCAGACGTACCGTGAAATTGTCAAACTGGTATTCCCCGTGATACTTGTCGATCAGACTGCCCTCCATGCCGCCCATGTAGTCCCGGATGGTGTGAGGGTCTGCGGCGGTCATGACCGCGCCGGATGTAATATCTGTTGTGATCGTGAAAGGGCAGGGGATGACAGCGGACGATTTCAGAAGGCTTACGGCCTGCGCCGCGCCTTCGGCTATGAAGGAGTTTACAGGATAGCCTTTGAGGTCGTAGCTCAGATGATTGGCGAATACCGTGACTACGCCGTCCATGGGCTTGGTAATCTTGTGAATACGGAAAGCCTGCGGGTTATCATAGGGATTCGGCTTTGCAAGAAGAATACGTTCCGGTCGGATTTCTTTGAAGTGCTTACTTGTAACCGGTAGCTGCATCTCGAGCGTAAATCCGGCGTTTCTCCCCTCAGTCACCTCACAGGAAAGAGCGTCCGTCAGCGTTCCGATTCCCCGCGTGGTGAACGATGTGGCGGATGCTGTGAAAAGGCGAGGATTCCGCCGCGTCATATCATCCACCACCTTGGAATGATCTGAAGCCCTGTCACGCCACCGGTCCAGGAAACGGTTGTGCTTCCCGCATCCAGGAGCGGGAAATCACCGACGACAGTATCGTTGAGGTTTTCGCTCCCCCTGTATGCGTCCTCATTCTCGGAATCAAGGACAACGCCGTTGCAATCGCCCAGCGAGAGCGTCGTTTCGCCCACCGTGAGCGTTCCGCCCCCAGAGCCGTAAACGGTAATGATCGGGCTCGATGGCTTGTCCGTGGGATTGAAGATTAGGCCTGGCACATGGAACATGATCGGAAACTCGCCGACCTTCAACCAGCGTTCCGGACGACAGATGAATTCGATCTGCGCTCTTCCGCCCTTGTTCAAAATGTTCTCGATGCTCTGATCTCCCACGAAATAGGCCATACGAAACACATCAGGTTCATAGCTGTCTTCCAGGCGGTTGTATCCGGGGACACAGAGCCAGTTGGAAACAGAGCGCATTGCGCGATCCAGACGGGGGCGGTTTTTGAGGATGGCAGACGGAATGTGAATATCATAGATCTGAGGAATGCTTTCATAGGCATCCTGTGGAAGAATGATGTCCCCGTTGCGACCGGGGATCGATAGGACTTCCATCTTGCGCCGGGGAATCACACGGCCGGGAGGATGCTCCACGATCACGGGAACCTCCGATGATGGTACACCATGCCAAATAATCATGTGAGTTCATCCATCCTTTTCTCAAACTCAATCTGAATCCGTTCCATAACGGCCTCGGCGATCTCTTTTGGATTTTGCCCCGGCTGAGTGGTGATGTGAAAATCAAAGTTGTTGTTGACGGTTTTGCCATGCTCCTTGTCCTGGTCGGCTCTGGCAGTGTCTGCGCGCTCACGCTGCCCGCCGATCAGACTGCTGTAATCCGGGATCGCGGCGCTGATGGTTTTGGACATTGCGCGAATGGCGTTCTGGTCGATCATGAGAGCCTCGTTGACGACGCTCCTTGTGGACTCCGCGACCTTTTGCCGCTTGGATTCGATACCGACGATCATGCCCTCACCGACATTCTCGAAAATCTCCTGGGTCTTCTTCGACGGTGAGTGTACGGCGGCGGCTCGCCTTGCGGCATTGATGGCCTGCGTCGTGACAAGGTACATCGCGTTATACAGATTCCCGCTCCGGCTGTAAATGCCGTTGATCATGCCAACCACGGCGTTGTTGCCAATGATGAACATATTGGTGTCAAGCCCTGCCAGACCGCTGATCGCGGCACCGTGCAGCGATGCCATAACCGAGGACATCTCACCCGTGAGTTGGCGGAAGTATACGATAAACGATTGCGTGCTCCGGCTTCCATAAGTGCGCATGAGATCGTTGACACTCTGCCCCATGGAAGAGACTGCGCTTGTTACATTGCTCTTGCCGCTTTCAATCCCGATCACAAGACCGGCGTCAAGGTTTGAACCGATTTCTTTCCAGACAGTTGAGGGAGAGCGAACACCAAATGCAGCCCGGCCTGCGTCGTTGGTGGCGTTTGCCATATCAGTAGCAGCGCTTGTGGCTGACGGCGTTGAGCTGCTGATACCGGATGCAAGTCCGGCGCCGAGGTTGATGCCGATGGATTCAAAATCAACACCGACATTTGAAAAAGCAGTTGTGACAGCCTCGTTGAAGCCGTCAAAGTTTACACTGGCGGCTTCCTCTTCCAGTGCGGCAATGGCATCGGACAAGCCCGTCTGCATCGCGGCCATGGTCGCAGCAAGATTGTTTTTAGCTTCTTCCGTCTGGGCGAAGGCTGCGTTAAATTGGGCGACGGCCTCTTGTGCGGAGGTTCCCAGCGCTCCGGTGCCTTCCGCACAACTCTCGATTTCTCCGATGATCGTAGCGAGATACCCGGCTGACTGAACTGAGCCGTCAGAAAGGCTTGCCACAAGGCCTTGATCGAGACCGTACTGCGCCGCTTTTTTCAGATTTTCGGTGTACGAGGCGAGGTTTGCTGTCTGCTGACTCCACAGATCAAGCATCTTTTCAGCGGAGTTTGTGTCCTCGGAGATCTCCGCCGCATAAGCATCAAACAGCCCAATCTGCCCCTCCAAAGACTTCTGGCATTCGGCATATGTGGTCTGGTACGCTTCGGCGATTTCTGCCAACGACATCTGAATTTCATCGGCGGCGATCTCGGCGGCATTTTCAGCAGCGGTATAAGAATCCGTCGCCTCGGCTGCGGTCTCGGCGGCTTGCGCTGCCGCCTCCTCTGCCGCTGCCAGTTCCTCCTGGGCGTGAGACAAGCCAATCGTTGCGTGATCGAGATCATTTTGAATCATGGTCAGATCAGCGCCGCAATTTGCCAGATTGTCATATTCAACCTGGAGGCGTTCGATTTCCGCGCGGTAGTGGTCTACGTTGCCAGCGTATTCCTCCAGCGTGTGGCCTTCACCAAGGAAGCCAACGGTTTTGACGGTGTTGATTTCATCGACAATGGCAACCACGCCAGCGAGCGCGGTCGCGGCAACCGCGGCCGGAAGCGCGATTGTCCCAAGCGCGGCAACAAGGCCGGAGATACCGCCGCCTGCTCCTGCGGCCGCCGCCGCAATCTCCTTGAGCGGCTTTGCCATCCCGAGGAAATCCAACGCTTTGTAAGCCGCTTTCGCCCCGGCAGTTGCCGTCGTGATGGCCACGATCCCACTCGCGGTCAACGTGAGCGCCTCTGTGAGTGTCGGGTGCTTCTCAACGAATTCGGTGATTCCTTCGATGACCGTTTGTCCGCCGTCTGCAAGATCAATGATCGCCGGAGCGAGAGCTTCACCGATCGCGATCTTGAGGTTGTTCGTGGCACTGTTGAGTGTTGTCATTTTTGCCTGCATGGTATCGAACATGATCGCGGCTTTATCGCTGAGCGCCGTGTTCTCGCTCCATGCGGCATTGGCCTGAGCGATTGTGCCAGTTAAAAGACCTTCTGCAGAGGCAAGACCGAGGATCGCTTTCGTCTGCCTTACATTGGTGATTCCAAGCTCGTCCAGCAGGACGATGGCAGATTTCCCGTTTCTCTCAGTGTCGTTCAGTCCCTGGATAAACCGGTCGAGTGTTCCGACAGCATCCGAATTCCAAGACCGCTTGAACTCTGCAGCGGACATACCGGCAACAGAGGCGAAGTCAGATAGTTTGCTCCCGGTCTGCGTTGCTTTGTAGAGGGTCGAGATCAGAGTGGACATCGCCGTTGATCCGGCAGCGCTTTCGATGCCGAGAGAGCCGACGGCGGCGGAGATCGCCATAATATCCGTCGCGCTCATGCCTGCGAGGTTGCCGGTTGCGGCAATGCCCTGGGACATTTCGACAACCTTCGTGGCGGTGGTGGCGGTCGCGTCGCCGAGGGACGCAACGACAGCGCCGAGTCGCGCATAGTCATCCTCACCGGTGATGTTGGAGAACTGCGCGAGCATCGTGGCGGCTGTTTCTGCGGTCAGATCGGTTGTCGTGGCAAGCTTTGCCATGGTCTCGGTGAAAACCTGGACGTTCGCTTTCCCGGTGATACCCAATTGTCCGGCTGTCGTGGCGATTGCCGCCAGTTCCTTTGTCGTTATCGGAATCTCGGTAGAAAGCTCCCGGAAATATGTACCGAGTTCGTCGAGGTCTTCCCCTGTGAGGCCAGTGGTCCTTCTGACGCCGGCCATACCAACTTCAAAGTCAGAGTAAGCCTCAACACAATCTGCGAGAGCCTCTTTCAGTTCCTCCGAAAACCGGCTGAGCTCCTGTGATGCCAGGATTGTTCCGAGGCCTTTTACCGACTCAGCCGTGTCATCGACTTCGCGGCCAAACTCATCAATGGAGGTAGCGCAGCCGTCTGCGGCTCTTTCCGCTTCCGCCATGTATTTGTCGTTTTTCTGGATTTCCGCATCGAGATTGTTCAACTGAATCTCAGCGTTGTTAAGCTGAGTCTGCCAGCTGTTCGTTCCCTTCTCCGCGGCCTGCATTTTGGCGTCAACATTCGCGAGCTGCTTTTGCAGCTCCTCGTTCTCCTTGTTGAGCCGCTCTTCCTCCTTGGAGGTGTCGCCGGTCGTCGTTTTCAGCTTTTCCAGGGCGCGGTTATTCGCTTCGATTTTCGCCTGAATATCCGCCTTTTGCTGGGCATAGCGCTCTTCAGCTGCTTTGGAGTTTTCCAGGGCACGCCTGAGCTCTTCGACCTTCTTTTTCTGCGTATCGTAAACAGCTTTGAGAGAGTCACCCTTTGCCCTGAGCGCCTCCATGCTGTTGGCGTTCGCCTGGTACTGGCTTTCGGTCAGTTTCAGTGCCGACTGCATGGCTTTGAGCTCGCTGTTGATCCGACTTATGGACGCACGGTATTCAGACTCGCCTTGCACTGCAAGCTTTGTGGATATGGTACGGGTGGCCACGGGTTTCCCTCCCTATGCGGCGATATAATCAAGTGAACTCCTCGCCGCCGCTGCGAGGCAGACTGTTCATGTAGAGCTGCACCAGATCAAAGAACAGGCCGGGCTGCATCCGGCAAAACTCATGCCGGGAGAGGTGCAGCTTGGCGAGGGCAATATAGGTGTACTGAGCCCTTATTCCCCGGCCTTGTCTTTTTTTGCGTTTATCTCCTGCAGCACGAGGTCAATCTCCTCCTGGGGATCATCAACCTCGCGCGTATATCCGAGTTCAATTGCTTTGATAACAGCCTGCTTATAGATGCGAAACCATGCAGGCGTCTCGATTTTGATCTCACCGTGAGCAAACAGCTTGTCGGGATCACCGCCTGCTTCTCTGCGGTGAATTTCTCCGGCATTCACCATGCGCGTCATCAGCCAGCAGATCGCTTCGGCTGCGGCGCGGTCTTCCTTCTCAAGCAGGTCAAAACAATCTGCCATACTGCCGAACTTATCTGCGGTATCGAACATGACTTCCAGACTGAATTGGAGCGGCCGGAACTTTCCGGCAACGGGGGCGAAGCACAGTTTGTCCATATTCATTACTCCTTGTGGCACAGCGCTATTTGCGCCATTAGAGCCGTTGCAACGGCTTCCAGTGCGACAATAAGCCCTGGGGCGTGTATGATTATCCCCAGGGCTTATGCCTGCTTATGTGGGCGTCAGGTGCCCTTGGTGACCTTGACCGTATAGGTCTTCGACGCAGTGCCGTTGGTGACGGCGATCTTCAGGATGTTCTCACCAGCCGCCCAACTTGCGGCGGCACCGTTGTCAACGCCGGTCTCGCCGTTGAAGATTGCGATGGTTGCGTCAGCATCCATAGCAACAGCGGTTACGACACTGGAAGCAGCCGTGGCCACCGCTGTGTAATTGACGGTTGCGGGGTCAAAGGACGGACTGAGCGGAAGCAGACCAACGGTCAGCGCTGCCAGGTTCGCGTTGGGCGCAGAAGTACCGCCAGTACCGCAGATTTCATCGACAAACGCCAGCGCGGCCGGAAGGGAAGAGAAGGTTTTGGTCTTCCTCCAGTTGCCGTCATCGTCCGCGAAGATCGTGAAGGTCGTCTTGGCGGTCTGGAAGGTGATGTTGCTGCCGCGGGTCTGACCGTCGTCGTTGCCGATCGCGGCCTGAGCGTCGGGATAGATATATGCCCGGTACTTGCGCGCGCCCTTGACCATGAGCACCTTGATATAGCCCAAAGTTCCGCGGGGAGCGACATCCTCCTTGTTGTAGATCACAACGCCGTCCGTAACAGTCGCGCCGTAAATAACGGTCGCATCGTTGTCTTCCATGTTGTCGGTCTCCATGGACAGCGCTCCGGACGCAAACTCGGAAAGCTGCTCGGAAAGACCGTCATCCGCGTACAGTTCGCCGGAAGCAAGCGTAACCGCGAGATTAGCCAGCACCGCCTTGCCGAACACGACGCCAGCAGGCGCGTTGTGGGGCTTGAAGCACGGGTGTCTGAGACCAAATTCAGCCATACTGTGTTCTCCTTTTCTAAAGATTCAAAGATTTAAGCCACCGATCATAGGCTTTCTCCTCGGCCTCGGCGGTGGCATCTGCGCTCTTTTCATTGGCGTTATACATCCACATGGTTGCTGCGTTCCCGTGCCCGCCGAACTCGTGGACGAAGCCGACATCTGCGTTGCGAGCGACACCTGTCCCACCTTTGCGGGCGTGGTAAGTATGATGAGTGCCGTCGGGGTAGATGAGCGCATACCACCCCTGCCCTTTGCGCTTGAGTTTTACCTTTGGGCTGCCAATGAGGCGACCTGTTTTCTGATCGAAATTTTCCCTGATCGCATCAGCATGAGCTTTTCTGACGACCTCTGCGCCGTCGGCCAGCATATCCTTGATTGTGCTGTCGGGCAGTTGTGCAAACTCTTCCATGTTCAGCACAAAGCCGTCTATGTCGTTACAGGTAAAAGTCGCCATCAATGTCAACCTCTGTCACGTCCTGGAACTCGAAAACGATGTGCCGCCCCTTGTCGTCCGAGGCATCCACCTTTTCCGGCATAGAAAAACCAGCCCTATGCACAGCGGCTTTCGTCTGCCGGATGAGGCCGGTCATGTTCTGCATCAGAGGTGCCCAGAGGTGAAGGTGAACGGAGACTATTTCGACGGTAGGTTCATCGTCCGCGTAGTCCGCGCCGCGCGTAGTGTACTGGAAGGTGAAATAGACCTCCGGCTCGTTGGCGGGATCGGATTCCACGTCCTCTTTCACGCTGTTCCATGCGGGGGCGATGGGGGAGAGGGCGGCCACGAGCCGGGCATCAATGCTTTCCATATCAGCCCTCCTATCTCGCGCCGGACTTGCGCTGCACTTTGATCTCAAGCCAGACGTGGCGTTCCTCCACGTCATCGATGCTGATGATCTCATAGGGACGCTGGTCCTCGCCTTTATAGACGATGAGGCGCTTGTCAAGAAGCCTCGGGGAATATCGGGCGGTGATCGTCGCCGGTTCTTTGATTTCGAGCTGCATCGTCTGGAACACTTCTGTCCCGTGCGCGTTCACCCATTTGCACATACAGGGGACACCAGCGCCAAACACATTCACATCCTCTTCGACGGGGTATCCCTCTGCATCTTTATCCCGGCTGTGCCGCATGAAATATACGGGGGTGCGCAGTTCACCGGGATTTGCGGCCTTGCTCATGTGCCGTCACCACCTTCCTCGGAGGATTCCGGTTCGGGATCCTCTTTCGCATAGCGGAGCTGCAGCACAAATGAATCCGTTAACTGTTTCTTCGTCCCCAGCGCCGTCGCCTGGTACGTCCCCGATACCTGAAGGCCGCGGTTGTCGTAGTACCAGGCGGCGAGCGCCTGGATGAAGAGGTCATACTGCGCGTTTCGGCGGAAGTCAGGGACTCCCGCCGTGCGCGCTTCGGATTTGGCAGCGTTGAGCCAACCGCTGAGTTGCGCGTCGGTGATATCCGGCGCGGGATTGAGATACGCTCGGAAGTCAGCGACAGTTACCATGTCGGCACCTCCTACGTCTTGGTGACGGTGATGGTGTAGACAGTCTCCAGATCACCCTTCGAGACGCGGACGGTCAGCGCATTCTCTCCGACCGCCCAGGACGGAGAAGAACCGTTGGTGATCTCCGTTTCTCCGAGCAGGAGCGTGATGGACGCATCCTCGTCGTCACAGGTAGCGGTGACCTTGTTCTGCCCGTTGCTGGTAGAGACGGCGTATTCTGTCACGCCCGGGTCAAATGTCGGTGTGAGGGGTAAGGCTCCGATAGTCAGCCCCGACAGAGCGGGACTATCGGCGATCATTCCCCCACGACAGCGAGGCGGAAGGCGCTCTTGAGCTTGATCTGGTGATCGCCCCAGGCGGTAACCACAAAGTAGTACTCGCCCTTGTCCACGTCCTTGTCGGTGTCGTAGATGGTGCCGATGTCGTAGTTCTGCTTGGAGTAGCGGAAGTCGCCGACGACGGGAGTGACGGCGCGGTCGTTGAAGATGCAGGGGATACCGAGCACGTCCTCGGGCTTCTTGCCCCAGAGGTCGTTGTTGCTGTTGGCGAGGACGCGGATCGCGGCATAGTAATCCTGCTTGCGCATCACGCAGCGGGCATTACCGGCATAGGCCTCGGGAAGGTCGGCCCAGGCGTTGATGATCGCGGCGATCAGGTCGCCGCCCTTGACAGTCTTGATGTCGGTGGTGCCGTCAGTCTCCGCGTAGAAGCTCATGTGCTTGTGCGCCGCGTCATAAGCGCCGGTGCCGGAGGCGGGGGCGAAAGCGCGCATTTTTTCCTTAACGGCAATGCCGGAGCGCAGGCCGTTCTCGACGGCAGTGACGAGATCCACGTCCGTACCGTGCAGAACCGTATCCTTGACAGTCGCCTTGATCTTGGTCTTGTAGCGACCGTAGGCCACGCTGTCGCCGGTCAGCTCGATCTCCTTTGCCGTCTCATTGTCGGTCACGTCGGCCAGGTCGGAGTCCTCGATGGTGAACAGCAGGCGCGGCTCCTCCAGACCGGTGATGTTGCTGACGGGCTCGATCTGACGCAGAGAGTTCTCCTCCAGCGGCTCGGTGATCAGCTCGCGGCTCATGTTCACGGGCAGCAGGTGCTCGCCGGTACCGAGATCGGCGGTCGCGGTCGGGATGGCACCGAGCCCCTCATACGCCTTCTTCGTGTCGCCGAGCAGGGCGGCGCGGTAGAACTTGGCCTTGACCTTGATCTGCGCTTCCTTCTCGGTCTCGCCGACACCCTTGGTGCCCTGGCTGGCGACGATGTCGTGCTGACGGGTCTCCTCCTCGTCGTGAGCCTGCTGCAGCAGATTGATGCGCTTGGTCAGCTCGTCACGCTTGGCGGTCTTCTCGTCGATCTCCTTCATGTCCGTGGTAGGGTCGGCGGACTTCTCGGCGATCCAGTCGGCGATGTTCTTGCGCTCGGTCTTGAGCGCGTACAGCTTTTCTTTCATTTCAAAGAGGGTCATCTTTTTTACTCCTTTTCATAAAGTCTGAGAATCTTCTCGTTTTCCGCGAGAATCTTTTTCCGCTTCTCGCGGTCGGCGGCGCTCATGGTGGAGTGCTGCATAAACTTCAGCAGCTCCGGGAATCGGGGGTGCTCGCTCAAATCCGGGCAAGACAGGAGAATGTCGAATGCATCGTCAACCTCGTGATCGGCGGCGGATTTCGTCACGCCCGCGTTCCGCTGCGCAGGCACGGCGACAAAGGACAGCTCATAAGCGTCCCTCGGGTCGTCGAGGTTCTCATAGCACCAGCCCTCGCCGGGGTAGGTTTCTCCGAGAACGTGGTGGTTTTCGCACTCGTACTGCCACGATGACCACTGAAACTTGAACGAAGTCCCGCACAGGCAGCAGCTTCGCGTCTTAATGCTGACACCCACTGAGACCTCTTTCAGAATGCCGGCCTCGATCGCGTCGATCGTTGCCTTGTTATCCTCGGAGTTCAGCATGTAAACCTTCCCGATAAGCTGTCTGAGCGTTTCGCCCGCCTGGTTCTTCTCGGCGGTTCTCTGCACGGCTGCCGCGTAGATGCGCCCGATCTGGTTCCCGGATCGCCAGCTGTGGTCGCTGATCACCGTCTTGCCGACAAACATGGGGGCAAGCGCGTCAAGCGTCTTGTTGGTGAAGCGTTCCAGATCACGGTCTACGTCGTTGTCGCACATGACCACAGAGAAGCAATAGACCTCTTCCGGGCTGAGTTTCCGCTTGCTGAACTGGTTGATCAGGTCAATATCAGCGGTCGCGTCGGCTCCCTTGATTTTGAGGCTCAGGGATTTCATCACCTTGGCCAAGTCAGTTCCTCCTTTCCTGCAGATTTCGCTGGAGATGGGTATAAAAAATCCGACGCTTATTCAGCGTCGGCTGCGGACTGGTTTTGTGCCTGTTTTGCGCGGTCAATATCCCGCTGCAGCAGGCTCTCCCGCCGAGGAGGCGGGAGCAAGTAATACAGCGAGGCGTTGATCCCGAGGGCTTCCGCCTCCCGCATCAGCTCCTCATCCATCTGTACCGCCCTTGTCTTCCTTCTCCTGCGGCGGCATTTCTTCGGAAGACGCATCAACCGCAGGTGTGATTTTGCTCGCCAGCACCTTCGGCTTCTCCTTCACGGTATAGTCAAGCGTCGCCAGGTCTTGTGATACAAGAGCGTATTTTCCGATGCCGCCTGGCAGCGGAGGCTTGCCCCTGCGTGCACGAATTTCGTCAACGGTGTCCCAACCGGAGCGAACGCCCTTGTAATCGACTTCGGCCTGTGTCGCCGCGTCTGCGCGAAGGATGCAGTCCATACTGAACTTGAAGCAGTAGCCCTTTTTCCGCATTTCGGAAGTGAGCAGCTTGAAATTCAGCTCCTGCTCATAGGCCGTCACGATCGGGAGCATGGTCAGGCTTAAAAATTCAAGCATTTCCTGCTCCTGCGTGTTAAAGGAAGACTCGGAATAGTCACCCAACAAATGAGGCGGGAGATTGTAGACCATGGCCACCTTGCTTCTGGTGATCTTCTCCACCTCAAAGAGCTTGGTATCCACCGGGGACAGGTTGAGGTTGTTCGCTTTGACGCCGGATTCCAGCAGGAGAATGTTGCCGCTCGTCTTCCGATAGGTGTCCATGAAGTCCTCGATCATGGCTTCTTTTTGCTCGGTGCCGAGGTTTGCCGGGGCTTCCAGTACAATGGCACTGTTTACGCCCTGTTCCAACTGTTTGGAATTGAATTCCTGGATGCTGTCGGAGTATTGCAGGGTGTTAAAAAGCACAGAAACCGGGGAAATCCCGCCAATTCCATTCGTAGAGATGAAGGGAATATGGATCATGTACCAGTCATGAACATACATCTCCGCCCCTTCGTCCGGCTGAATTCTCCACCAGAGCTCACGGGACGTTTGCTCGATCACAGGCTTTACGCGGCTCGGGTCGAGCACTTCCAAGCGTGGGACCGTCTCGCCTGGTGCGATAACTTTAAGAGCATAGGTGTCGCCGTAGGTGCAGCGGCAGGCCTCCATCGTGCGGAAGAACTGGCAGGAGGTCATCAGCCAGTTCGGACGCACGGAAACGAGGTCATTCAGCTCGCTATATACCGGTTTTGAGCCCTTGTAGAGCTGAATCGGCATGGCGGAAAGGGTGTTGGCAATGCGGGAGACCGCCGAAAAGATCAGCTCGCTATTACGCAGCGTGTAGTCGCCGCGAATCCAGTGCGGAATCCAGAGCCGCTGCGGACGGCGGGAAACCGTCAGCGCTCCGGAATTGATATACTTTGCGATGATGCGCTTTCGCCGCCGCGCTCTGATCCGTTCAAAAATGCTCATGCTGCCTCACCTCAGTTTTTTCAGGTCGATCTTGGTTGTCAGTTTCTTATCCTCCGGAATGTGCAGAGGGTGTTTGCGCAAATATTCGGTATGAGCGTCCAAAAAGGCTGCAAAACCGTCGATTTTTCGGTATGTTGACTGCTTCGTGGGCAGATACGTCCCGTTTGCTGACCGTTTTGTGAGCTTTACGTTGCCCAGGTACCAGTTGAACATACGGTTGTTGTTGTGGATGATCTTCCCATCCAGGAATCTCTCCTTCAAATCGTCGAGCGGCGCTGTCAGCGTGATCTCGCCCTGACGCACTTCGTTCAGAACAAAGGCTCGCTCCTGCATGGTCTGAATCATCATGAACGCCTTGGCCGGGTCGTAGCCGATGGTCTCTATACGGTATTTCTCCCGCTGCTCCAGGAACCACTGGACAACGAGGTTGTAGTCTACATACTCGCCCTGGCAGACGGTCAAACAGCCAGCGTCGATTAGGCCATCCCAATCCAGCTTCTCATGGTCGATTTTCCGCTTCTTTTCTGTCGTCCAGGAGTGTTCCAGCACGAAGAATTCGTTCTCCGGCAACGGGAACTCCAGACAGGCTGAGGTGAAGTCTTCCGTACTCGAGAGGTCAAAGCCGCCGTAACACACACGGCCGAGCAGCCGATCCTCCGGGAAGGTCTTGTCGTTCTTCCGGATGATCTTCACATCCAGGAAGGACAGCTCGTCCACGGAAGTGAAAACGTTGAGCTGTTTATTGATGAAGTTCGAGCGCTCTGCGGGGATGGATTTGACCCGCTCCCACTCGTCGATCAGATCTTCAATATCCAGCAGATAGCCGAGAGACGGGTTCGCCTTTGGCCAGCAAGCCGGATCGGAGGGGTCGTCCTCCTCGTCGATTTCGTCGATGTAAACAAACATTCTGTCGGCTGCGCGCTGGGAGATCGCGGGATCCCCGGCGAGGATCTGACTGCCGAGAATGTAGAAGTCCATGAGCGGCCCGTCGATGACGGTGCCGAGCGTGGTGATGTAGATGATAAGCGGCTGTTTGCGCTTTTTGATCTTGCCCTTGATGACGTTGATAAGCTTGTAGTCGCGGAATTCGTGAATCTCGTCGAAGACGGCCATGTGCACGTTGCGGCCATCGAGGTTCCGGCTGTCGGAGGCGAGCGGCTCAAATTTGCTGTTCTTGAAATATGCCCCGCTCTGTGTGACCTGGACGTGTTTTCGCAGAGCCGGTGAGCCGGAAATCTGCGCCGAGCATTCGCCGAACACGATGCGCGCCTGCTCTTTGGAGTTCGACAGGGCATAGATCTCCGCGCCGCGCTCATTATCCTTGGTCAGACCGTAGGCCGCGTTACCGGCAATCATGGTCGATTTGCCGTTGCCCTGGCCGACGATGATAAGCGCCTCGCGGAATCGCCGGTACCCGGTTTTCCTGGACACCCAGCCGTACATATTTGCCTCGACAAAGTGCTGCCACGGCAGAAGCTCCGTCTTGGAATAGGCACCCTTCGTCGGAATCAAAAACCGCTCGATAAAATCAATCGGGCGGTAGGCTTTCTGAATGTCAAAGACCCACGGATAATTCGGATCGGTAAACGACTGCTCCAGCTCGTCAAGAAAGCGCTGACAGGCTTGTATCCGCTTCTTGCCGGAAACGAGCTTCCCGGTTGTGACATCAATGGCGTACTGATAAGCCTTGCAAGAGCGGATGACGCTTGGAATGATATCAAGGCTCATTTCCGCCTCCTATTTCAGAACAGGTCGAAGTCGTCCTGGTCGTCCGAATCGGCTATTTTCTCCCGAATCAGGGTCATGAGCGTCTGCGCGGTGTTCAGCAGGAGCTTTCCCTGCTGGGCATAGGCGGCAAGCGCAGGATGAACATAGAGGTTTTGCCGACCTTTGACATATTCTTTCGTGACGGTAGCTCCGTCCTTTACGATTGCCTCCCGGAGCTTTTGCCGATGGTCGAGCGTCTCAAGGTACTGTTGGAAGATGGTTTCAAACAAAAGAGCCTGTTCGTCTCCTTTCTCGCGCGCCTTTTTCAAAATCTTCTGAGCGCGCTCCTTGAGCGACACAATTTGCCGCTCGGTCAGGTCTGCGCCCGCTTCAATGCGGTCACTTTCCTGCGCAGCGGGCACTTCCTGATTGTCAATGGGCATTTCTCCCTTAGAGGCGGTTATTTCAACCTCCAGATTGGGCGTAGCAGCCATATCCTCGGCCTCCTTCACTCGATTGTTGCAGGGCTGTTTCTATATCGGAAAGCCTGAAAACGCCGGGAATAGCCGTTGCAACATCTTACAGCAGCCATTCCCGACAAGGCAGGAGCCACCCTGCGCTTTCCAAAAAATCTTTGCGCGCGATCTCGGTACACAAAAACGAGGGCGCGCGGTTACTTGGCGGAGGGACTTCAACTTTTCGGGTAGGGGGGCATGGTCGGCGACGCTGCCCCAACTCCGATGGAATACTCCATCAGTCAGCGTTCAGCCATCCTTCCGTTTCCTCACCGTTGGATATTTTGATTATCTTCACTCCTGTGTCGCTCAGTGCAGGCTTGCGGCGCTTCGTTTCCTCGTGGCAATTCCAGCACAGCGATTCCAGGTTCGATAGCTCAAGACCCAACTCAGGGAAATCTTCCAGCTCCTTGATGTGATGTACTTCTGTCGCTGTTGTTATTTTTCCGCGGCGCAGGCAAGCCTGACACAGATAATGATCCCGCTGCAGAGCAAGCTTCCTTAATCTGCGCCATGCGGTTTTATGGTAGAAGCCCTGTTCTTTCAGGGATGTGTCGCCCCGTTTGCCGCTCGACGGATGATACCCGCTCTTCATTGACCGTACCGATTGCGCTTCATTGTGCTCTGCCAGCCCTTGAAACGGTTCCGCTGCACGGAAACGCGTTCGCAGTTTCGCTGGCAGTGTTTATCGTCGGCATGACAGATGCAGACGGTCTTGCCCTTCTCGATGCGGACGAAAACAGGGATATCCTCGTTCTCTTTCATGCCGGTCTCACTCCTTTAGGTTTTCTTGTAGATGGCCGCGCGGGAATAGCCTGTGACACCCTCGGTCATCATGGCCAGAAAATCGTCTCGGGAGAAGTCCGAGAGTCGGAAGATCTCTTCGGGCTTCATGCCAAGCTGACGGGAGATCTCCTTCACGCTCTTTCCCTCGTCGAGCAGGCGCTTTACGATGGCCTTCATCGGCTCCAGCAGGTGAGTCCCTCGCGCGCGGTTATGCGTGATGGTGCCGAAGATATCGTCGGCCTCACTGTCGTGGACTACGAGTACGACGGGAACCTTGCCGCCGAGCTTCGATCTGAGCGGCTCGCGCCCCGAGACTGTCCAGCGGTGGAAGCCGTCGATGATGGTGTAGTCCGGACGGCAAACGATCGGGAGCGTCCAGCCGTTCGTGAGGATCGACTGGATCAGCAGCTGCAGATTGTCCTCGCTGACCTTGTTCGGGTTGTAGTCGTTTGCATGGAGCAAAGACCTGTCCACCCATTGCAGAGATGAAAGCGGGGCGAATACATCGACCTCGGTCATACCGTTTCACCTCCCTTCCGGGAGGAATCGGCACGGCTCACGTCGGCGTATTCCTTGTAGACCGTGGTGTAGAGCGCCCGGAGAGATCGGAGCTTCGGATCACCGGCAAGGATCGCGTCGTGCATGATCCTGAAATGCTCCTGCGTCATAACGCCGCTGTTGCGGACGTAGAAGGCGCGGTACGCGGAATGGACGTGCTTCATGCTTTCGATGCCGAAAAACTTCGCGGATTCCGTGAAGATCATCCGTTTACACTCCGCCTTGTAGTCCTTGAGCGGTTCGTCGCCTTCCAGTTCCCGGCGCTTCCTGGTTCTGCGCTTGAACATCTCGCTGTCCCAGTAGAGCAGCGTGAGGTATGCGTTCGGCTCTCGCTTCTCGACTTGCTGCCAGAGCTGAGGATCGGTTTCCGCGATCCAGCGCAGCCCGGCGATGCCCTCCGAACCGAAGAAATTACAAAGCCGGAGCTGCCGTT
Source organism: uncultured Oscillospiraceae bacterium (assembly GCA_905233785.1). Classification (GTDB taxonomy): domain Bacteria; phylum Bacillota; class Clostridia; order Oscillospirales; family Oscillospiraceae; genus Limivicinus. The sequence continues at coordinate 4,699 of CAJOCV010000004.1, read as the reverse complement.
TCGGCACTCCGACTTGGTAGAGGTGGATATAGGCATCGGGAAAGTCCAGGTTGTGCTCCTTGATGTAGAGCCACACGTCCCGATCGCGCCAGTCGTAGATAGGGTACTGACAGTTCCGGCCGGTGATGCCGCCCTTGCCGAGCGCGACGCGGGAGAGAAACTCGGCACGCTGGATGGATTCCGCGCCGCGCAATCCGACGATCTGGATGCCGTCTCGGGCGATCGTCTGGCAAAATTCCTGATAGTTCATCTGCCCAGGGTATTCCAGATACGGGCTGCGCATAATGGCGAAAGGCGGCGGCTGCCGTACCCAGCAGTCCTCTTTTCCCGGCTCCCAGGTGATCCACGATTCGGTGGATTGCAGGTAGTGCAGGACGGAGGACTGCTTGACGGGCAGGCAGTACCAGCGGAATTGCGCCCCGACTGCGATCAGACGCTTTCGCCAGCGCAGCGCCATCTGCTCCATGCTGTCGTAGATGGCCTCCTCGTCGATGAACAGCGCCACCAGTAGCTTTGGGTCAATCTTTCCGGCGCGGATCAGCTCATAGACCAGATGCACCAGGCACAGGCTGTCCTTTCCGGCTGAAAAGCTCAGATAGACGGGGACGCCGTTGGAGAAGACGTTGAGAAGCCGCTGTCGCGCGGCGGTCACAACGTCGATCGTTCCCTCGATGCGTTTCACAGCCATATCTTCTCACCGCATTTCGGGCAGACGAGAAAGCGCCGTTGCAACGCCATTCCAGCTGTTTCCACGGGCTTTTCCGGAAGCCCTGCGTCGTCTATATCCCCGGGAGGCGAGACGACCGTTCCCGGCGTTTCCACGGGCTTTCCCGGCTCCGCAGGCGTCAGGTTCTCGGCGGAAGCGGCAAATTCCGCTTCTTCCTGCTCGTATCGGACGGCAGCCTTCGCCATGTTGTCCTTGGTGCTGTCATCCAGGATACCGTAGCCGCCCATGAAGTCGTCCGCGTCGATGGCCGAAAAGCTCAAGGTTTCCAGCAGGTCAGGATCGTAGCCCGGAATATCGAAGTCCTTGACCGCTCCAAGCTCGCCGATAATCTCCTCGATGGTTTCCAGATTGTCCACACCGAGGGAATAGACCTTGTTGTCCGCCATCATCATTTTGAGCTTGTCCGTCTCGGACATACCCGCCTTGATAAAGCAGGCGGCCTCGGTCATGCCGAGCTCCTTCATGGCCTCGTAGAGTCCGTTGCCGATCAGGATGGTTTTGCTTTCGTCGCAGACGATAGCCTTTGTCTGGCCAAACTTTTCTATGGAGCGCTTATACTCTTCAAGCTGCTTAGCGGAATGGAGCCGGACGTTTCGGGGATTTGGCTGCAGCTCCGCGAGCGGGATCATGATGATGTTCACGCGACCACCCCCGTTTCAAGGAAGCGGCGCGCACTCGGGATCTTCTGCGCGGCGCGGATCACGATGCCGGGGTCGATCTCGTAGACCTCCCGGTAGCCCTTCATAATGTCTTCGCTGCAGAACTCGCGTTCCGGCCAAGCGTGAGTTCCCTGCACCCAGCCGTCCTTCCAACCGTAGATCGGCGGCAGGGCGAGACCGTGGTAATGGATATAGCCGAGAAGAGCCTCGTGCGGCCAGTCGCGGAGAGGGGAGAAGCGGGTCTCGCCGCTGTTCTTCCGGATGTACCCGCCGGAACCACAGTTGTTCCCGTCGATTTTCCGGTGCCCCATGAGCAGCAGGTCAAGTCCGTTCTCGAAGAACATCCGGGTGAACGGTCCACGTTGGCTGATCTGGTGCCAGCGCTGCCCAAGAGCACCTTCGGCGAAGATGAGATTCTGGTGACGGTACAGCCAATCGAGACCGTAGCCCGTGTGCAGCATCTGGACACCGGCGGGCTTGTTTGCCTTGACCCATTCCACAAAGGCCGGATAGTCGAGATCGCAGTACGCAAAAAAGCCGGTCGTTACACCGGCTTCCTCGCAGAGCTTGGCGAGGACTATGCTGTCCTTACCGCCGCTCCACGCATAGGCGGCGCGCTTACCGGCTGTTGCCGCTTTGATCTCGGCGACAGCCTCGGCGGCATAGCGCTCCACTTCCGCGGGGGAAATAAGCTCTTCGATATGAGAGACCGCATACAGCCAATCGCTGTTTTTGCTGGTCTGCTTCCGCCCGAGCACCTGTTTCATACCTGCACCGCCTTTCGCTTCTCCCGGGCGTTCCAGCACAGGGCGAACAGAATGCCTCCGGCGACGAAGTAGATACGCACCGAGGCCATGAGCGTCCACATCCCCATCACACCAAGCGGGATCAGGATGCTCCACCCGGCGATCAGACCGGCGTTGATAAAGAGGCCGAGCTTTTTCCCGAAGGCGATATAGATGCTGTACATGGAGGAGGACAGCGTGGACGTGCCGATGATGGTGATCAGCACCGCCTTGATGATGTTGAGTGCCGGCGAGAACCGCACCCAGGCGAGTGGGAAGATGATAGCCATATACAGACCGAAGAAGATGCCGCCCATGGTGAAAGCCCGTCTGACATTCACCGCAGCAGTTCCGTCCTCGTTCCGGTCGTTGTAGTTCAGAATCTCAAAGAAGTAGGGATAGGTGAAAGGACCGGGAAGCAACAGGATCGCTTTCCAGATGCCGGTTCTCATCGGCTCTGCCTCAAGACCGAGGCCAATGGCGTTGACCGCACCTCCGGTATGGATCAGCGCGACCACCGTGATGGCCGCTGCCAGCAGATAGACGATGATCCAGCCGAAGCCGTCTGTCAGGACGTTTCGGATCATGCCAAAGCGCAGCAGGAGCAGCAGGAAGAAGACGGCCAGCGCATAGGCCACAACCTTTCCAAAGTCCGTCCCGAGGACGGTATCGGCAAATACTGTCTGCATCCCGTTCATGGACAGCCACGCCTGGAACACGCACATCACCCCGCAAATCCATTTCATCACGCGGGAGCCGAAGACTTCCCGCACCTTCGGGATCTTCAGCGCCAACGCGCCGAACAGAATGCAGGCGACGGTGTTGCCGAGCACCCAGATCAGGGACGGGATCACGCCGTAGGTCTGAGTCATGGTCACCCCGTTCATCAGGGAGCCGATGCCCGCCCACGTCGCCGCGATGCTCAGTGCATAGTAGAGCTGGGGATTGCTTTTGAATTTGTCTTTCAGTGTCATGTGACACCCTCCTTTGATGCTCACCTTTCGGCGGCGGTACTCAAAGGAGCGGCCGGGATAATCCTCCTTCCGAAAAAAAGTTGAAGCACCGCAGCGGCGAACTGCGATGCTTCGGTGCTTGATACGGATTTTGCGATTGTAACGATATCACACTTTTGGCGTGACATCAAGCGTCACGGCGCTGCATCGCGGTGCATCACGGTGCAACTTTACGAAAACGGCCATTCCTCGTGCCGGGCAATGTCCCACGCGCGCAGGCCGATGGGTGTTCCGTGCAGATCTTCGAGGGCTTCCATGCTCCCGCACAGGTCGCAGATATACACGTTGACGCGGCGACTGAGAGCGTTTCTGGACGGCTTTTCGTTCATCGACCATTTCCCACACCGCGGGCACGGCCAGTGGTACTTGCTTTGAACCGAGGCAAAGCGATCTATCTTTTCTTTTGCTTCCACCTCGGCGCAGACCTCCTCATAACTCATCTGCCCGGCGCGCTTCATGGCCTCGGATGCCGCCCGCGTCTCCTCCGGTGTCCAGTCTCTGCTCATTCTCAGCCCTCCGATGTGTCGATGTTCAGGCAGAGTCCGTCCGGGGTGAGGTCAAAGCTTTCAACCTCGAAGTCTGCCCAGTCGCTTTCCATGGCATCCCGCATGGTTCCGGAGAAAATCTCTTTCTCTATTTCCTCGTTCATGTCATAGATGCTCACATCCACAGAATCGTCGGTGCAAAGGCCGCAAAAATCATATACAGGCATTCTTTTTTCCTTTCTCCCGGTGTTTCTCCCCGCCGGGAGGGCAGTTTTCATCAGTAACACTCAACGTGCATTGTGTCTGCGTCGCACTCAACAATACGATACCCGGGGCGCGCTGCCTCCTCCAGTGTGTCCACATAGGCGACGGTCTTCTGCGGGCAATGCGGGTCATAGAGGCGATAGGCTTTCATATAGGGTATCCATTCCGCATTGAGCTGGATGAGGGGCTCGGTGGCCTCGCTCACTGCCATCTCTTGCGGGCGCGGCCACGACTTTCCGCACCGCCGCACAATGTACCAGTGCTCTCCATAGTCCTCGATCCGATCCCCACTCGGGAAAAGATCGTGCTTCAAGCAGGTCTGCAGGATTTCGCTAAGCTGACTCCTGCGCTGCGCGAAGTAATCCTCAGCAGCCGGCGGAATATCATACCGTGTTAAAATGCACACGTCATGGATCTCATCGTAGTTGTCCACATCAAAGGTGACATCTGTTATCCCTTTGACGGTCAGCAAATCCGATTCCAGTTTTTGCAGTCTGTCCAGAATGCCGAAATGCTGCGCGGCTTCTTTATCTCGCTCTCTCATAGATTGTCCTTTCTCGCTTACCATAATCAGCGCCGGTGGCGATCCCCGACAGACGCCCTATAGGGCGTTTCGGCTATACGCAAAATCCTTTGGCAACGTCCGTTAAGTGTCTCGCTTCGGCAAACGTCAGGTCACAGATAATCAAATTTGCACTGTTCTGGTTCTTAACCACCTCTAAGATGCCGTAACCGTGCAGGGAAATAGGCCGCACGATAAACCCGA
>CAJOCV010000003.1 GCA_905233785.1 uncultured Oscillospiraceae bacterium | reverse complement strand
AAAAAACACTTCTCGCCCCGCAAGTGTGCGAGCGTTCCCCCGCCGCGAGTGCGCGCAGCGGGGTGCATCCCCTCTAACGATTCAGTCCCGGAACGGGACGGAATCGTTACCACAGCCCCATGTTTATCGAAGGACGCAATTTCGCCGCTCTTTTTTTGCCAGATAGAGCTTTTCATCCGCGAGGCGGAACATCGCGGGCAGATCGCTTCCTCTGGCCATGCGAAACAGATGACAGCCGAGAGACATATCCACGTAGAAGGGATGCTCGGCAAACGCATTATAACTCCGACAGACCTCTTTCACACAGCGTATAAAGTCCTCGGGAGCGCTTTCTTCCTCCGCCAGAAAGAGCGCCATAAACTCATCACCGCCGGCGCGTCCCAAAGGCGCGCCTTGCGGCAGCGACTCGCGTAGAAGCTGAGCCGCCTTGCAGATGGCGCAGTCGCCCATGCTGTGACCGAAGCTGTCATTGATCTGCTTGAGGTGATCGAGGTCGGCCATAACCGCGACATAGCACCGATCCTGGCCGTTTACGCGAATGTAATCGTAGATATGGTTCATCACGCCCACGCGGTTAAAAAGCCCGGTCAGATTGTCGTGGCTTGCGGAGAACGCGAGGATTTGGTTCTTCTCCTCCAGGGCGGCGCGCGCCTCCTGCTCATCGAGCGCCATGAAGAGATAGCGAAACCCCGTTCCGATCTGGAGGGATACGGTGTAATAAAACAGCATATCGTCCAGCGGCAGACGCACAACGAAGACACCATAGTGTCGGCTTCCGTAGAAGAGAGGGAATACCGCGTCGATCTTATCCAACGGCTGCGGCGACAGCAGTGAATTTACCGTTTCTGTTCCGCCCGCCAAAAGAAGCGGCGCGTTTTTTCGTGACCAATCCCGCACCTGGTTCCCGCGCTGCACCATATGTAAGCGCAGCCGGTCGGGAAGCCGCTGTGTCCGTTCGTCTGTTACGATCATAGGCTCCTCCAACAGCGCGATCCAGGAGGCCTCCGCGCCGAGCTGGTGCAGCATCTTGCCGAGCCGCCTGAGAAAAGAATGCACTGTTACACGCTCATCCAGCAGGTTTCGCAGCATCAGTGAGGTCAGCATGCTCTCTTGGGACATACGCTTGATGGTTCCGCGGTAGCCCATCGCCACGTTCTGTCTCATCAGAAACTCCTGCTCAACGATCTGCCTCTGCGGGCAGCCGCAGGAGGAGCGCCGCACCAGGTGTGCCGAGAGCTTTACAGACGCGGGTTTTTCACCGCGCAAAAAGGCGAGCGCCGCCTGCGCCACCTGTTCGGCAAGCTCCTCCTTGGATTGGCGTACCGAGGTCAGAGGCGGGTTCATGATCCGCGCGGCGTTGTTGTCGTCAAAACCGGTCACGGCCACGTCCGTGCCGGGGCGTAAGCCGTGCGCGCGCAGCACACGGTAGGCGCTCTCCGCCATCTCATCGTTTGCACAGACGATGGCGTCAGGCTCGGCGCAGCGCTCGAGCAGCTGCTCGATCAGGGGGTCAACCTGATCGGTGAAGTCCCCATAAACGACCGTAGACTCTCCGGCTGTAAGGCCGTGCCGATGCATCGTGTCGAGGTAAGCTTTCAAGCGCAGCTCGGCGTCCGCCACGCCGCGCGGGCCGGAGATATAGCAAATGTTCCGGCAGCCGTGCTCCAATATCAAGTGCTCCACACAGTCGCACATCCCCTGATAGTTATCCACGAGGATGTACATGCTGTTCGGAAGCTCCTCGTCTGTCTCCAGCGCAATGATCGGGACATCCGACACAATGCCGCTGAATTGCCGCATGCTGAGAGGACGCTCCACCGCGGAGATGGTGCTGAAGGACACCACCAGCAGATCAGGCCGAAGGAAGCGGCTGTATTCAAACTGAGAATAGTAGTGTCTGTCAAAGCCTTTGTCCACATAGCCCTCAATGTTCAGAAAACGGGAGGCGTCCAGCCCCTGAAAAAGCCGCACGTCCATCCCCTCCGCTCTCAGACGGGAACATATCGCCCCGGTGATGAGACGGGAATAATCGGTATGAAAGCTGCCGGTCATCACGCCGACAATCGGCCGCCGTCCGCTCTTGTCATACACCATGCTCTCCATGTCGCCCTCCGAAAGCTTTTTGTATATTGTAGCGTTTTTTCGTCGGTTAGACAAGCGGAACGTTCAGGAAATGCTGAAAAAGTCGCCTACGGCGCCGATCAGCGCAGGTGTGTGATACCGGCTTGCAGAATGCAAAAGAACTGGGGGCTGTGAAAAACAAAGTTTTTTCTCAGCCCCCTTCTTTTTTCAGGGACTTTTTTCACAGCCCCTTCAGATACAGAAGATTGCTGAAGAGATAACTGCTATACTCCTTCACAAAGGCGGCATACTCCTCGCGGGAAATGTAGTATTTCCGTCCCCAGGAGGCGATTTTCAGCCACTGCTCGTCCATGCCCGTGACGGTGACGTAATGGCTCCTCGCCCTGGCGGCGGGGAGATAGCGCCCGTCAGCTGTGCGGGTATAGAAGCGGAGCTTCTCCTTCTCCCACAGTCTGGGGAAGTTTGGCCCGATGGAGAGGATCACGGGAAGATCATTTTCCAGCATTTCCCGGATACGCTCAAAGAGCTTTGCGCCGGAGAAGACCCAGAGCGCGTGATAGGGCAAACGCTTTTCCCGCAGCATCCGGCTCACACCGAAGGCAAGCTCCAGCCCGTTGATGCCCCGCCCGGGAATGAGCGGGAGATAACGGCGGCAGACGCCGGTCAGCTCTTCGTTATAGCGCGCAAGCGGTATGGAGGCTTCCCCGGTCAGATAGTGCAGCAGATCCAGAGCCGCCACAGCCCCACAGCCGCAGCGGCGGATCATCGCTTTGTCGGAGAGCATCTGATTTCCGCCGTAGCTTTCGCTATGGTCATTTTGCACAGAAGGGTAGGGCTTTTTAAGCTCAAGCATCGTATTTTCCTCTTTGGCAGCACCGCACAATCCGTCATCGGCGCCTTTCGTTTTCTTGCAATACACAAAGTATTCCTGCAAAAAAGTGCCATCATCAGAACTCAGTTTTTCTCGAAATTCGCTCTCGCCGAATTATGCGGTGTTGCCCTTTACAAAAGGGGCTGTGAAAAAACTCCGTTTTTTCACAGCCCCAGATTTTTGCGAACAAGCTTTTATTTTGCAAGAACTTTCTTGAGGTGGGCGTAACGGGGGAGAGAGTTGACCAGAGGCAGCTCGGGCTCGCCCTGAATGAGGGGCAGCACGTAGTCGATGAACTCACGCTTGAGGCCGTTATGCTCCTCGTTGATCCACTCCAGCGGAACCTTCTTCTCGTAGTTGGCAACAGAGGAGAGGGGAAGAAGAACCATCTTGCAGTTATAGAGCCCGTCCACCATTTCGCGCTCAAAGGCAACCATCTTGCCGGTGGTGCCTTCCACCGCGCGATTGACAGCCTCCATACCGGCGGCGCAGGCTTCCTTCACGTCGGTAGCGGAGGCCAGATGCGCGCCGCAGCGCTGCAGCAGACTCATCTCAATGCCGCGCACCTTCGCGCCGGTCCTCTCTTTGATGATGTCAGCCAGCAGAGCGGCCAGACCGCCGAGCTGGGCGTGACCAAAGCCGTCCGTGGAGGAGGTCTTCGCCTCGGAGACGAAGCTGCCGTCGGCGTAATGGATGCCCTCGGACACGGCGATAAAGGCCTTGCCGTTGGCCTTGTAAACGCGCTCAACATCCGCAAGGAACTTGTCCATATCAAAATCGGTCTCGGGCAGATAGATGAGGTCGGGACCTGAGCCGTACTCGGTGGCAAGCGCGGCGCTTGCGGCGAGCCAGCCGGCGTGACGCCCCATGATCTCTACCACGGTAATCATGCCGTTATCGTATACGCGCGCATCCTTGTTGATCTCCATGCAGGAGGTGGCAATGTACTTGGCGGCGCTGGCAAAGCCGGGGCAGTGGTCCGTGCCGTAAAGGTCATTGTCGATGGTCTTGGGAACGCCCATCACACGGCACTCGTAGCCGACGGATTCCATATAACGGCTGATCTTATTGCAGGTGTCCATGGAGTCGTTGCCGCCGTTATAGAAGAAGTAACGCACATCGTACTTCTTGAAAATCTCAAGAATGCGCTTGTAATCGGTGTCATCCACTTCAGGATCGGCAATTTTGTAACGGCAGGAGCCGAGCTCGGAAGACGGAGTGTGCAGCAGGAGCCGCAGTTCTTCCGGGTCTTCCTCGTCCATGACGTACAGCTTATCGTCCAGAACGCCATGGATGCCATGGGCAGCCCCGTAAACCTTGGTGATCTCCTCCGCGTCGAGCGCGGCGCGGATTACGCCGTAGGCACTGGCGTTGATGACGGCGGTGGGGCCGCCGGACTGGCCGAAGATGCACGAGCCGATCAGTTTTTCAGTCATTTGTAAAAAGCCTCCAAATTTTTAAAAAATTTGCAATTTGTTGAATGTGCTTCTTGATTCTGTCGCGGATTGAGCATATAATATAAAAGCAAATTTGTAAATATGCTATTTCAACAAAAATTAATAAAGGAGAAAAGAAAATGGCACTTGTCACCACCAAAGAAATGTTCGCGAAGGCCTATAACGGCGGCTATGCTGTCGGCGCGTTCAATGTCAACAACATGGAGATCGTCCAGGGAATTACCGAGGCTGCCGGTGAGCTGAAGAGCCCCGTCATCCTCCAGGTCTCCAAGGGCGCCCGCGCTTACGCCAACCACACCTATCTGGTGAAGCTGGTCGAGGCCGCCGTTATTGAAAACCCCGAAATCCCCATTGCTCTGCATCTGGACCATGGCGATACCTTCGAGCTCTGCAAGAACTGCATCGACGGCGGCTTCACCTCCGTTATGATCGACGCTTCCTCCAAGTCCTTTGAGGAGAACATCGCCCTGACCCGTCAGGTCGTTGAGTACGCCCACGATCACGGCGTCGTGGTCGAGGCTGAGCTTGGTACCCTCGCCGGCGTTGAGGATGAGGTTGCTGTCGAGCACGGTCACGAGAGCTACACCCGCCCCGAGGAAGTGGAAGAGTTCGTCACCCGCACCGGCTGCGACTCCCTGGCCATCGCCATCGGTACTTCTCACGGCGCTTACAAATTCAAGGCTTCCCAGTGCACCCGCAACGCCGACGGCGTTCTGGTTCCGCCTCCCCTCCGTTTCGACGTTCTCGAAGAGTGCATCAAGCGCCTGCCCGGCTTCCCCATCGTGCTGCACGGCTCCTCTTCCGTTCCCCAGGAATTCGTGAAGATGGTCAACCAGTACGGCGGCAATATGCCCGACGCGATCGGCATTCCCGAGGATCAGCTTCGCGAGGCTGCCAAGCTCGCGGTCTGCAAGATCAACATCGACTCTGATATCCGTCTGGCCATGACCGGTAATATTCGCAAGTACTTTGCCGAGCATCCCGATCATTTCGACCCGCGCCAGTACCTCAAGCCCGCCCGTCAGGCTGTTAAGGACATGGTCGCCCATAAGATCGTCCACGTTCTCGGCTCCGACGGCAAAGCCTGATTTCAGATAACGTTTTGACTATTACGACAGGAGGTGGCGGAGATGGGCCAGATTCTTGCGCGCATCAAAAGCCTTGCATATAAAAAAGTGACCGATTCCGGCACACCGGATCTGGTTCTGCTTGCGCGCGTTGGCCTTGCGGCGATTTTGACGGCTGTTGCGCTGATCGTCAAAATGCCGACAGCCTTGCGCTATGCGCTGCTGATTCTGGCAGCCATCGCCGCAGGGCTTGATCTGGGCTTTGAAGCAGTTGATGCTGTGCTGAGAAAAGACTATTTTGCCGCTCCTGTCGTTCTTCTCATCGTCGTTTTCGGCACGATCGTTCTCGGTTTTCCGGAGGACGGCGCTGTTGCCGTGACCCTCTACCAGGTCTGCGTGGCGGCGCTTCGCTATGCGGAAAAGCGCACCCGCGATTCTGCTCTCGAGCTTGTCAGCGAAGAGGACGGCGAGCGTGTCGCAAGGCTGCATGAGCTTGTTGGCGCGGCGGATGACGGAGATACCGAGCTTGGCACCGCCATCAGCCGAAGCGTCTCCGTTGTGCTCAAGGCCGCGATGGTGTTTGCCCTGGTGTATGCGATCGTGCTTCCCTTCACCGGCCCCGCCTTTCGCACCTCCATTCACCGTATGCTGATGATCCTTGCGGTCTGCACCCCACTTTCTGTTGTAGCTGCAGCGCCGCTCACGGCAATCGTGGGGCAGTGCTTTGCCGCGCGGCAGGGGCTTTTGTTCAATAAGGCGGCCAATCTTGAGGCTCTCGCCCACGCAGAAAGCGCCGTGTTTGACAAGGCGGGCATCTTCTCCGAAGAGGCGCCGCGGCTCCTTGCCGTGCGCTCTGAGATGATCGACAAGCAGACCATGATGAACTTTGCCGCCCATGCGCTCTATTATTCCGAGCAGCCCGTGGCCAAGGCTGTGTCCGATGCATACGATCAGGAATATAAGCTTGAGGTTATCAGTGATTTCACGGAAATTCCCGGCAGCGGCGTCTCCGTTAAGATTGCCGGAAATCCGGTTCTCGTGGCTACAGGGGATTATCTTGTCAGCCGTGGTGTCCGTATTCCGCAGGAGCAGGAGGCAGGCCAGGTCTTCTTCCTTGTGATTGCGGGACGCTATGTCGGAAAACTGATCCTTTCGGCGAGCACGAATGAGGAAGCGAGAGAGCTGACGGAGAATATGCGTGAGGTCGGCCTTCAGCGCTGCGTCTTGCTGACCGAGGATAGCGCCGAGCAGAGCCAGAAGACTGCCGAAGCCTTTAAGTTTGACGAGGTTTATGGCGAATGTGACCTCGAGCGCAAGCTCAAGCTGATCTCAGAGCTGAGCGGGGGAGAAGACAACCGTGTCGTGTATGTTTATACCAATGGGTTTGAGGCGCACAGCGATGCGAGTGTCGATCTGAGAGTGAGCAAAAAGAGCAAGTATGCGGATGCTGCCATTGATCCGGATCGGCTCAGCAACCTGCCGTTTGCCGTTCAGATCGGCAAACGTATGGGTCAGCTTCAGGCGGAAAACGCAGTTTTTGCCTTTCTGATGAAGGCGCTGTTGATTTTTCTTGCCATCAACGGAAAGTGCACCGTTTGGTTTGCGCTCTTTCTCGATTCCGCAGCGGCCATCGCGACTGTTCTCAATTCCATCCGCGTTACGCAGGACTCGCTGCTCTCTCTGATCCGCAAGAGCGAGTAACAACAAAAGCCTTTCCCTGAGCCTTGAAAAACGATTTTTTCAAGGCTCTGTTTTTTTGATTTTTGGCTCCCGGTCAGCTCATTTTTATGAAGAATATCAATCTTTCTCTTTATGATTTAACAAGAAATGAAGCTGTAATGTATGGAGAATCAGAAACAAACAAGTGACAAAAAGATGATAAAATCCCGTCAAAAAGATTGACGATTTCCGTCGTTTTTGTTATTATACATATAATGACCGCCAATATCGCCCTTTCTTATACTTTAACATTCGGAGGTTCTTTCCATGCGGATTTTTTCAAGCGTCCTTTTTGCGGATACGCTTTTTGCGAAGATGAAGGAGAAGAAGCTCAGCCTGAGCGGGCTTGCGTCGCAGGCCGGGATCAGCCGCAGAGCGCTTTCCAAATTTTTAAGCGGGGAAGCAAAGCCCGGCCTTGAGCAGCTCGAAGCGCTTGCGGAGAAGCTCGATTTTGACCCCGCCGCCATGTTTGTGCAGAAAACCGAGGAGAGTGCGCCCATCGAGAAGCGCTATCGCATCGCCGTGGCCGGAACGGGCTACGTAGGGCTGTCCCTCGCGGTTCTGCTGGCGCAGCACCATGACGTGACCGCTGTTACCACCACGCCCGCGAAGGTGGAGCTGCTGCAGAGCTATCGCTCCCCGATCCAGGATGACTATATCGAAAAATATCTCGCCGAGGCGCAGCAGGGCAAACGCGCGCTCAGCCTCAGCGTCACGACGGACGGGGAGAGCGCCTATCGGGGCGCGGACTTCATCCTGTTGGCCGTCCCCACGAACTACGACCCCAACACCAACTATTTCGATTGCTCCGCCGTCGAGACCGTGCTGCAGCTCATCAGGGACTGCACCGCCACGCAGGAGAAGAAGCCCGCCATCGTCATCAAGTCCACGATCCCCGTGGGTTACACGCAGAGCGTGCGCGAGCGCTTCGGGATGGACAACATCCTCTTCAGCCCCGAATTTCTGCGCGAGTCGAAGGCGCTCTACGATAACCTCTATCCCAGCCGCATCATCGTCAGCGACGACGCGGGCAACAAAGAGGCGGCGCACATTTTCGCGGCGCTTCTGCGGCAGGGCGCGCTCAAGCAGAACATCGAGACGCTCTTCATGGGAAGCACCGAAGCGGAGGCCACCAAGCTTTTCGTCAACACCTACCTCGCCCTGCGCGTGAGCTATTTCAACGAGCTGGACACCTATGCCGAGGTCAAGGGGCTCAACACCGCGCAGATCATCAAGGGCGTCTGCCTTGACCCGCGCGTCGGCGATTATTACAACAACCCCTCCTTCGGCTACGGCGGCTACTGCCTGCCCAAGGACACCAAGCAGCTTCTCGCAAATTACCGGGACGTGCCGCAGAACCTGATTCACGCCATCGTGGAGTCCAACCGCACGCGCAAGGACTTTGTCGCCGATCGCGTGCTGGAGATCGCGGGCACCTACGGCAACAGCGAGGAGTACTCCGCTACAAAGGAGAACCGCCAGCAGGGGATCGTTGTCGGCGTCTATCGCCTGACGATGAAATCCAATTCCGACAACTTCCGCCAGTCCTCCATCCAGGGCGTCATGAAGCGCATCAAGGCCAAGGGCGCGGACGTGGTGATCTATGAGCCGACGCTTGAAAACGGCACGACCTTCTTTGGCAGCAAGGTCGTGAACAATCTCAGCCGCTTCAAGAAGATGTGCAGCTGCATCATCGCCAACCGCTACGATCCCGTGCTGGACGACGTGAAGGACAAAGTCTATACGCGCGACCTGTTCCGGAGGGATTGACGATGGGAAAACAGCCTGTTGCATTAAACAACAAAACGATCCTTGTCACCGGCTCCCCCGGCTTCATCGGGAGCTATTTGGTTCGCCGTCTGCTCCGTGAGCTTACGGGCGGCACGGTCATCAGCCTCGACAACATGAACGACTACTACGATCCCCGCCTCAAGGAGTACCGTCTCGCGCAGCTCGAGCGAGAAGCGGCCTCCTCGCTGGTCAGGCATGTGTTCATCAAAGGCTCCATTGCGGACAAAGTGCTTGTCGACGACCTGTTTAAGACCTACCGTCCCGCCGTGGTGGTGAACCTGGCCGCCCAGGCCGGGGTGCGTTACAGCATCGACCATCCGGATGTGTACATTGAAGCCAATATCATCGGCTTTTACAATCTTCTGGAGGCTTGCCGTCACTATCCGGTCGAGCATCTGGTGTACGCCTCCTCCTCCTCGGTCTACGGCGGCAACAAGAAGGTACCCTTCAGCACCGAGGACAAGGTGGACAACCCGGTTTCCCTCTACGCGGCCACGAAAAAGAGCGACGAGCTTTTAGCGCACAGCTATTCCAAGCTCTACAACATTCCGTCCACCGGCCTGCGCTTCTTCACGGTCTACGGCCCGGCCGGGCGGCCGGATATGTTCTACTATTCGGCCACGAACAAGCTTGCCGCCGGGAAGACGATTCAGATTTTCAATTACGGCAACTGCAAGCGCGATTTTACTTATATCGACGACATTGTGGAGGGCATCCTGCGCGTGATGAAAGGCGCGCCGGAAAAGGCGGTCGGGGAAGACGGCCTGCCGCTGCCGCCCTATGCCGTCTACAACATCGGCGGCGGGCAGCCGGAGAACCTGCTGGACTTTATCTCCACCCTGCAGGAGGAGCTGGTTTCTGCCGGAGTGCTTCCGCCGGACTACGATTTTGAAGCGCATCGGGAGCTGGTGGGCATGCAGCCGGGCGACGTGCCGGTGACGTATGCTGACAGCGAGGCGCTCGAGCGCGATTATGGTTTTGTCCCAAGAATTACGATACGAGAAGGGCTGCGCCGTTTCTCCCGGTGGTATAAGGAGTACCACATCGACGGACGCGGATGAGAGAAAGGCTGGGGAATCCATGAGATCGACGACCGATAATCGCTGGATGAAGCATTGGGATTTTATATTGATTGATCTTGCCTGTATGTTCCTTTGCGCGCTGATCGGTACGCAACTGGCGCACGGGCTGCGCAATCCTTTCCCGGATGCTTCGTCCCGGTTTCGGATTCTCGTGCTGATGGGCGCGCAGGTCTTTGTGATAGCGTTTTTTGAGACTTATGACCGTATCGTTCGCCGCACGCTGATGGAAGAATTGCTGGCCGTTCTCAAGTTTGCGGGCGCAACGATCGTTGCTGTGCTGGCCTTCCTGTTTGTCTATCACGCATCCCAGAGCGTCTCACGTCTGGAGTATGGGTTCACCATCGTGCTGTATATCGTTGTGGATGTCCTGGCACGGCAGCGCAACAAGCGGCGGATCCTTGCCGGCAGCCAAGACGGAGCGGATAAACGCTCGCTGGTGCTCATCACCTCGTCGGAGCTGGTGCAGGAAGCCATGCGCAAGCTGTATGACCGCTCAACGGTGCGCGGCTTCGATGTGACGGGGATTGTCCTCATGGATCAGGACGCTGACCCGGAGCTGTTCTCCGATTTCAAGGTGCCCGTCTATACGATCGGCGAGGAGGCCATACAGTTTATCTGTCACAACCATGTTGACGAGGTGTTCATCCTTCAGACGGACGATATGATCTTCCCCCGGCGGATTCTCGATACCATGATGGAAATGGGGATCGTCATCAGTTATTCCAACACCCTCATGGAGCAGTATACGGAGTATCACCGCCTGGGGCAGTTCGATGTGGTGACGACAAGTGTGCGCTCCGTCTCGGCCGGTGAGCTGCTGCTCAAGCGTCTGCTGGACATTCTGGGCGGCATGGTAGGCTGCCTGCTGACAGGGATCATCTTCCTCTTCATTGCGCCGATCATCTACAAGCAGTCCCCGGGGCCGATTTTCTTCGCGCAGGAGCGCGTGGGGCAAAACGGCAAGCTTTTCAAGATGTACAAGTTCCGCAGCATGTACATGGACGCGGAAAAGCACAAGGCCGAGTTGATGGCCAAAAACCGCATCCACGACGGACTGATGTTCAAAATGGACGACGATCCTCGCATCATTGGCAGTGAAAAGAAAGATAAAAACGGAAAACCGGCCGGAATCGGCAACTTCATCCGAAATACGAGCCTGGATGAGTTTCCGCAGTTTTTCAACGTGCTCAAGGGGGACATGAGTCTCGTCGGCACTCGCCCTCCCACAAAGGACGAATGGGCTAAGTATGCCCCGTGTCATCGCATCCGTATGAGCGCAAAGCCGGGCATTACCGGTATGTGGCAGGTAAGCGGCCGAAGCAGCATTACAGATTTCAATCAGGTCGTTGCACTGGATCGTTATTACATCGAGCACTGGAACCTTGCTCTTGACATTAAAATTCTTATCAAGACCGTCTGGGCTGTGGTCAGGCATGACGGGGCGTCTTGAGAGAGACATCTCTATGATGACTCTGGCTGGAGAAGCTCAACACATACGAGCAGCGAGTTATCGGAGCAATCAAAATAATAATATGATAACAGGAGGCAGAGATGAACATTATTCTTCTTTCCGGCGGATCCGGGACCCGTCTGTGGCCCCTTTCCAACGAAGTCAGATCCAAGCAGTTTCTCAAAATCTTCAAGGCGGAAGACGGCACATATGAGAGTATGATCCAGCGGATGTACCGCATGATTAAGGATGTTGATCCCCAAGCCACAGTGACGATCGCAACCTCGCAAAATCAGGTTGCCTCTATTCACAACCAACTCGGCAGCGATGTCAAAATCAGCATTGAGCCCTGTCGGCGCGATACCTTTCCGGCCATTGCGCTTGCGACCTCCTTCCTTGTGAAAAACGGCGTTTCGGAGGATGACGTTGTTGTCGTATGCCCTGTTGATCCCTACGTAAACAGAGATTATTTTGAGTGCCTCAAGCGCCTGTCCGACGAGGCGAAGTCCGGCGCGAGCAAGCTGACTCTGATGGGGATAGAGCCCACCTTCCCGTCCCCGAAGTACGGCTATATCATCCCCGAGACCGCGGAGGAAGTTGCCACGGTCAGGGAATTCAAGGAGAAGCCCGATACCGAGACGGCGCGCGGCTATATCCGGCAGGGCGCTCTCTGGAACGGCGGCATCTTCGCTTACAGGCTCAAGTATGTGCTGGATATCGCGAAGACCAGGTTCCATACCGACCGCTATGACGAGCTTTTCGCGCATTACGGGGAGCTTGAGAAGATTTCCTTTGACTATGCGGTCGTCGAGCGTGAAAGCTCCATCCGCGTGATCCGTTTTCATGGGGAATGGAAGGATCTCGGTACCTGGAACACGCTTCCCGATGCCATGAGCGATGTCACCTCCGGTAATTCCACGGCCGTCGAATGCGAAAACACCCATGTAATCAACGAGCTCTCTATTCCGCTGATTGCGATGGGCATACGTAACGCGGTCGTTGTCGCAACACCGGACGGCATTCTTGTTGCCGACAAAGACACCAGCTCCAAGCTCAAGGGCTACGCTGCCGAGGTCGCCCTGCGTCCGATGTACGAGGAGCGGCTCTGGGGCGAGTACAAGGTGCTGGATTACCAGGTGGATGCAAACGGCGAGAATTCCCTTACAAAGGAGCTTATCATTCACGCCGGGAAGCACCTGTCATACCAGAGCCATTCCTCCCGTTCAGAGATTTGGACAGTTGCAAACGGTGAGGGCGAGTTCTTGCTCAATGGCGAGATTCGCAGGGTCAGCCGCGGTGACAGTATGCACATTCGGGAGGGCGAGAAGCACGCCATTCGCGCGATTACGGAGCTGCGTATCATTGAGGTGCAGATAGGCCATGAGCTTGTCGAGGAGGATATTGTGCGCTATCCGTACACCTGGGCAGACTGAATAAAGGAGCGTTGGAATGATGAAGCCGGAAATCAAACGGGAATATGAACGCTGGCTGGAGAAGGTGAGTGATCCCGCGCTCCTGGACGAGCTGCGGTCGATGGGGGAGTGCGCTGTTGAGGAAGCCTTTTATCGCGACCTCGCCTTCGGTACAGGCGGCCTGCGCGGGGTGATCGGCGCGGGCACAAACCGCATGAATATTCATGTCGTCGCCAAAGCCAGCCAAGGACTTGCAAACTATTTGGGCAAGGGCGCATCCGTCGTGATCGGCTATGACAGCCGCATCAACTCCGAGTTATTCGCGAAAACGGCCGCAGGCGTCTATGCGGCAAACGGCCTGAAGGTCTACTTCTGGCCGGAGCTTCTGCCTGTTCCGACGGTGTCCTTTGCCGTTCGCAGACTCGGCGCGTCCGCCGGTGTCATGGTGACGGCCTCTCATAACCCCAGTAAATATAACGGCTACAAGGTCTACGGCTCGGATGGCTGCCAGATTACTACTGAGGCCGCAGCCGCTGTCCTTGCCGAAATCAACGCTCTGGATATTTTCGCCGATGTGAGAAGCATTGCGTTTGCGGATGGACTTGCCGCTGGAAGTATTCAGATGATCGAGCCCTTCGTACTGACGGAATTTCTCAATCAGATCAAGGCGCAGAGCGTCCTTTACGGCGATCCGGCGGATCGCGATTTGACCATTGTATATTCTCCGCTGAACGGAACCGGACTCAAGCCGGTCACGAGAGCGCTGGCGGAGGCGGGCTTCACGGATGTTCGTATCGTAGAGGAGCAGCGGAATCCCGACGGGAATTTCCCCACCTGCCCGTATCCGAATCCCGAGATCCGTGAGGCGATGGAACTTGGGCTGTCCTACTGCAAGAGGTACGGCGCCGACCTTTTGCTTGCCACCGATCCTGACTGCGACCGCTGCGGCATCGCTGTGTCGGACGGGGAGGACTACCGTCTTCTGACCGGAAACGAAGTCGGGCTTTTGCTGCTGGACTACATCTGCTCTCAGCGTCTGAAGCACGGGAAGATGCCGCCGGAGCCAACCTTTGTCAAGACCATCGTGACGATGGATCTCGCGGAGAAGATCGCAAAGCACTATGGCGTGAAAACGGTAAACGTGTTGACAGGCTTCAAGTTCATCGGAGAGGTCATCGGGCGCATGGCGGACGAGCGCAACTATATCTGCGGCTTTGAGGAGAGCTATGGCTATCTGACCGGCTCCTATGTCCGGGACAAGGACGGCGTGAACGCCGCATTTATGATCTGTGAGATGTTTGCTTTTTACCGCAGCCAGGGGATCACACTTCTGGAAAAGCTGGAGGAGCTGTACTGGCAGTACGGCTATTGCATGAACACCCTGCATAGCTATGAGTTCCCCGGTATCACCGGCATGGACAAGATGAAGGCCATCATGCGCTCCTTCCGCGAGGATTTTGACATGATTGACGCCAAGCCGATCCTCCGCTGCGAGGATTATATGCAAGGTCTTTACGGACTGCCTAAATCCGACGTGCTGAAGTTTTATCTTGAAGACGCATCCGTCGTGGTCAGACCCTCCGGTACAGAGCCGAAGCTCAAGCTTTACCTCTCCATCACGGCGGAGAACCGGGAGCAGGCGCTGCTGGAGGAGAAGCGGCTCGCGCATTTTCTGGAGGCGCGGATGCACTGAAAACGATCGCCGTCCGCCGAATTAGCGGTGGACGGCGAAAGAATAAAAAATTGATAATTCATCTGTTTTTCGTTCCTTTTTTCTGAGAATTTTCTGATTTTTGGCAACAATTGGATCATAATTATGTGCTCGCTTCGTCCTTGCAATATGAGGAAAAATATGCTATAATAAGAAAATAAAAAAAGCGGAACACCGCTTTTTCGACACTCCCAGTCGCTTAGGAGCTAATTATGCGCAGATTGATCTATTTGCTCGTCATCTTTGTTTTGATTGGCGGCATCATTCTTACAGCCTATGCGCCGGACGAGATTTCGACCGTCTTCATTTTGATTATGGAAGTGGTCTCTTTTTTGGGCATTCTCATAGGAATCCTCCCGACCATACAGTATTACCGGGCCTTTGAAACGGGCGTGAATAACATTGAGCGTGCCCTGGAGGTTCAGACCAGCTCCACCTGGTCTGTCATCGTCCAGATCGACGATTTTTTCCATCAGCGCACGCTGGATGAGCTGTTTCGCAAGTATCAGGATAAAATCCAGGCGCAGCGGGAAGCGGGGCAGGTGCTGAGTGATATTGAGGAATATATCAATGAGGATATTCTGTCTGTCAAGAGCTGGCAGGGCGTTATCACGCAGCTTCCGGGCACACTTACCGGCCTCGGCATTCTGGGTACCTTTATCGGCCTGATCGTCGGCATTCAAGGGATTGGCTTCAGCACGGTAAACTCCGCACTGACCAGTGTGCAGACGCTGTTGAGCGGTATTCAGATTGCGTTCTACACTTCGATTGCGGGTGTAATTTTGTCGCTTGTGCTGAACATTCTGCTGCGCATCACATGGAACATGATGCTGCGCAACCTGGATCTGTTTCTCGATGAATTCCACAAAAACGTCATCCCCACGATGGATGAGCAGATTCGCTACCGCGAGCGCAAGGAAATGAAGCAGATTGTCCAGCTGCTTGAACGTCTGCCGAAAAACAGCGGCTTTTCCCTGGCCGGCGGCGTGGCCGGCGGCGGCGCGCCGCAGCAGGCGGGCAACAGCGGCAATGAGCAGATTTTAATGCCCCAGATTCTTCAGGGACTCAAGGATGAGGAATTCATCTTCTATCTGCAGCCGAAGTTTGATCTGGAGACGAAAAAGGTCTCAGGAGCCGAAGCGCTGGTACGCTGGAACCACGGCAAGCTGGGCATGGTCTCGCCCGCAGTCTTTATCCCCGTGCTCGAGAGCAACGGCTACATCACCAAGCTTGACCAGTATATTTGGGAGAAGGTTTGCGCTCAGATTCGCACCTGGATCGACAAGGGACTGCGCCCGGTACCGGTGTCCATCAATGTCACGAAGACGGATATTCTTGCTATCGACATCGCGGAATTTTTCGACAATATGCTGAAAAAATACCGCATCCCGCCGATGCACCTTGTAATTGAAATAACGGAGAACGCATATCTCCTGGCAAGTCACGCAGTACTGGAGACGGAAAAGAAGCTGCGTCAAAGCGGTTTCCGCGTGGTGCTGGACGGATTTGACGGTGATTATTTCTCCTTGAGCTCTATTCAGGATATCCAGGCCGATGTTCTAAAGCTTGATCTGCGCCGCTTTAGCGGGAGCAACAACCAGAGCGCCCTCAGCACAGTCTTCGACCAGGGCAGAAAGCTGCACATGACCATCGCGGCCGAAGGAATCGAGAGCATGGAGCAGCTCGGCATGCTGCGCAAGTGCGGCTGCAGCGAGGGTCAGGGCTTCTATCTGTCGAAGCCGATCGCAGTGGTAGATTTTGAAAATATTATGTCCGGAGCGACAGGCAAATGAAACAGCGTAATTCGCGAAAAAATGAAGGGGAATTCAATTTCTGGCAGCCCGCCTCTGATATGTTCAGTGCGCTGCTGCTGATCTTGATGCTGGTTATTCTCTTGCTTGGTCTGTACCTTGTTCAGATTCCGCGCTACAAGCTGCCCGACCCGGAGGCAGGAAACACCTATGCCGACAGCGATCCGAACGACGTTGAATCGACTCCAACGGAGACGCCCTTGATCCCGCTCGAGCTTGGCGGCGAGGGTGGAGGTATCCTGCTCGGCGAGGGCATGGACCCGTCTCCCTCCCCATCGGAAAGCCCCACGCCGACGCCGACTCCCACACCGACGCCTCTTCCCAACGGCGGGGGCGGCGGCTTTGGCGATGGTGATGACGAAGGAGACGGGGAAGACCCCAACATCGGCAAAAAATCGGCCGTGTTTGTCATGCTCGTCGATGGGGACACTGAGCGCACCGTAAAGGAAAGCGGGGTGCAGTTTGAGCTGTACGGGAACGACCACGCACTGCAGGTGCTAAACGTCTACTATCCAGAACGGCTGACCTTCCGTACATATGAAACAACCGAAACCGGTACCTTCTATCTGCCGGAGAAGCTGTTGCCCGGCAACTATGAGCTGCACAATCTCACCGAGCCGAGCGGCTATGACCCGGCGGAAAATACCTTCTTCGTCATTGACGACACCTACGACTGGGAGGATCCGCTCGTCGTCATGGTTCCGGTCTTTCCCTCGCGCAACGTGATTCGCGTCAAGATGACCGATTCGGATAGCGGCGGCCCTCTGTCAGGCGCTGCGTTTGACGTGATTGCAGTGGACGATGTTATCACCAGTGACGGAACCCTGCGCTACCGCCAAGGCGAAACCGTGGGAGAGATCCTCTGTGATGAACACGGCGAGGGTACCAGCAATGAGCTCTATCTCGGCTCCTACTATGTGCGTCAGCGTGTGATCCCCCAATACTACGTCGGCCTTGACAAGGACTTTGAGGCGACAGTCGAGAAGAAAACCGATATTCTGCCGCCTGCCTATCCGGTCAGCAGCCCACGCACAAAGATCCACCTTGTGCTGCGGGATGAATATTATGTAAACCGTCCGATTGCGGACGCCACCTTCCGGGTGACGGCTCCCGGCTCGCTGATAGAGCCTTTTGAGATTACTACGGACGGCATGGGCGAGATCCTGCTTAACAGTTTGGAAAAGAACACCACCTATCAGATTGCACAGATCAATTCAGCGCAGGACTTCCGGATCGACAGTACCACGTATTCCTTCACGGTTGACAGCAGCGGACGTATCAACGGGGAGGATCAGGGTGAGCTGGAGCTTACTAACCGCATGATTCGCGTATCCTTCGGCATCACAGATGAGTTCTCGCACACCCAGGTTCAGGATGTTAACCTCTCGCTCTTTGACAGCAGCGACAATTTGGTACGCAGCTGGACAACGAGCGGCGATCTGCTGAGCTTTACTGATCTTGCGCCCGGCTCCTACTACCTGTATCGCGACGGCGACACCTCGAACCGCTTTGATGTTGTGATCGAGGATACCGCAGAGCCTCAGGTCATCAATCTGCACACCTCGTATCTGATGCGTTATCTGATTATGGGTGGAGCCGCAGCGGCGGCGCTCCTGATAATCGTCGGGATCATTGTGCTGATTGCCAGACACAGAAGAAAGAAGCGGGGTTACTGAGCCGACTCGGAAACCATTGTTTGAAAGCAGCATCTTTGCGTTTTTCCGCAAGGATGCTGCAAGTCGGCATTTTGGGAAACGTCGAAGCAATCGTCTTCGACATCTGATTTTGTCAGTTTTCCTGCAATCATACAGCATTCCTGCGAAACATTGCCGTTATCAGAGGATCAATATCCGCAGAATGCGCTTTGTCAATTCCGTGAGCGCTTCCTTGGAAGCATTCATTTTACCAGATCCTGGGCTCTTTTCACCCAAAAAGAGCAATCCGGCTCCCGATTTATGAGAAAAGGAGGGGAGAGCATGAAATCTGTCGGCATTCAGCTCCGTGTCGGAGATATTTTGTTTGCAGTTCAAAAGCGTTGGAAAATCATCCTCTCTCTTACCTTCCTGGGGCTTGTATTTGGTCTGCTGATGTCCGCCATGAGCTATCTCGAGACCACGGCGGATACCTATCGGATCGACGGATCAGTCATGATTTCCGCGGCTGATCCCACCGGCCATTATCCGAACAACGGTATTACTCCCAACAAAGCCGATATAACCATGGCGGAGGATCTGTATGACACGGTAAATTACATCGTGTTCAGTGATCGCCTGCTCGATGAGGTGATTAACGATACGGAGCTTTTGGGTGTGTCCACCGGCGCACTCAAAAGCAGCATCTCCCTTTCGCGCTATGGCGAGAGCTCGATCGTCACCATCCGTCTCGTCTGGGATAACGGCGACGAGGGGCTGCTGATCTGGCAGGATATTGTCGATAAAACAAACGCGCTGTTGAGAGAACTGATCAACATCGGTGAGCTGCGTGTGATTAATGCGCCGCGCTCCTCGGTTTACAGCTCGAGGTCTTCGGCAGCGAAGACCTGGATGGCGCTGCCGGTTCTCGGGTTTGCCGCCGGTCTTGGCTTCAGCGTGATCGAGCTTCTGATGCGTCCGACACTGATTAACCCCAAGGATGTAGAAACTGTCTTCGGCCTGGAGACGCTTGGCATCATCCCGCTGGATAACGCCTTCTTCCACAAAAAAACCTCGATCCTTGTTAAAGATGATAATGTCTCCACAAACGTCATACAAAACTATTCATCAGCGGCCTATATTCTGGTCAACCGATTGGGCGCCCGAGATCATTGCCAATGCCTCTATGTGACCTCCGCCGACAGCCAGGAGGGTAGAACTACCGCCGCCGCTAACCTCGCCATTCAAATGTCGGATATGGAGCACAAGACGCTCCTGATCGACTTTGACTATAAAAACCCGACACTGGGCACCTTGTTCCTCAACACAGTGGATTATAACCACTCCCTTAACGCTCTCTATCGCGGTGAGATCGCGCCTGAGGAGGCGATCACCAATCTGACCGGTTATCTTGATTTGCTGCCGATGGTGATGGAGTATAGCCTCATTACAATGGACAGCGCGGTGATTGACCTGATTACTCGCCTTAAGCAGCAGTATGAGTATATCATCATTGACGCGCCGCCTGTTGGCAAGGAATCTGAGACTCTGAGTCTCAACAAGGTCGCGAGCACAGTTCTTTTCGTGGCCGGCTATGATATGTCCTCCATGAATGAGATTCAGAGCTCTCTGGAAAAACTGGATAAATCCGGCACCCGTATTGTGGGCTGCATCATTAACAAAATGCAGTCCAGTAAGAATTTGCTGCGTGGTGAATCCGCCCAGAGC
The DNA here is from genome assembly GCA_905233785.1 of uncultured Oscillospiraceae bacterium. Lineage (GTDB taxonomy): Bacteria > Bacillota > Clostridia > Oscillospirales > Oscillospiraceae > Limivicinus. Next base: position 9,330 of record CAJOCV010000003.1, on the reverse strand, counting down.
GACGAGGCCAATCGGAAGAACCGCAGAGGGAAAGGGAAAAAGAAAAAGAAAGAAAAAGGCGAGAACAAGGAGGTTACCGAATCCCTCAATGCCCTCACCGCGCAGGAAAAGTCGAAGAAGGAAAACGAGAACAAAAAGAAAAAGAAGAAGGGGCTGTTCAAGCGCCGCTCCAAGAAGGATGAGAACGGAAACAGTGAGCAGAGTACTCCGAATGAGAATCGTGAGACGGAAGCTCCGGCCAAAGTTAAGAAAAAGAAGCGTAAAGAGAAGCCGCCCTTTGTTCTTCGGGAGAGCAGAGAGAAGAGCGCTGGAAAGGTTTCGGCGGATGATTACTTCGGTGATGTAAAGCTAAGCGAAAAGCAGGACAACAAGCGGCACAACATCTACATGGATTTGATGGGCGAAGTGGAGGAGATCGAAGCGCCCAGACAGACGGATGCCGAAGTTGTTCAGGAACTGCTCAAGATCGGGCTTGAGGGCAACTGGGGCTCCAACGAAGAGTCGGACACAACCGCCCCCGTCCCGCTTGAAACCGAACAGCAGACAGTCGATTCTGCGTCATCAAGCGATTTCTTATCCGAAATGTCCAGCGGAGGCGACGACTCTGCTGCCTGGGAGGAGCCGATTTCCGAGATGGCGGAAGCGGCTATTTCCCGGGAAACGCCCACAGACAGCGAAGAAGCGGAAGACTGGGCGCATCCGCGCGAGAAAGCTGACGAAGCGATGAAAGCGGAAGCTCCTGTCGAAATCCCCGAAGCATGGGCGACCGCAGAAACTCAAGAGGATCAGAATTTGGAAGAGCCTTCCGAGCTGCCTTTGGAGAGCGGCGAGGCAGACGTAGTTTACGGTATCGGCGTGGAAGCCGCCGAGGACGAGAACCCGGAAGCCGCCGAAGACAAGAACCCGGAAATCGCCGAGGTCGAGAACCCGGAAGCCCTCGAAGACGAGAACCCGGAAATCGCCGAGGACGATAGCCCGGAAATCGCCGAAGACGAGAACCCGGAAGCCGCCGAGGACGAGAACCCGGAAATCGCCGAGGTCGAAAATCCGGAAGCCCTCGAAGACGATAGCCCGGAAGCCGCCGAAGACGAGAACCCGGAAATCGCCGAGGGCGATAACCCGGAAGCCGCCGAGGTCGAAAATCCGGAAGCCCCCGAAGACGAGAACCCGGAAATCGCCGAGGACGAAAATCCGGAAGCCCTCGAAGACGATAGCCCGGAAATCGCCGAAGACGAGAACCCGGAAGCCGCCGAGGACGATAACCCGGAAGCCCTCGAAGACGATAGCCCGGAAGGCACCGAAGACGAGAACCCGGAAATCTCCGAAGACGAGAACCCGGAAGCCGCCGAGGACGAGAACCCGGAAGCCCTCGAAGACGATAGCCCGGAAGGCGCCGAAGACGAGAACCCGGAAATCTCCGAAGACGAGAACCCGGAAGCCCTCGAAGACGATAGCCCGGAAGCCCTCGAAGACGAGAACCCGGAAGGCACCGAAGACGAGAACCCGGAAGCCCTCGAAGACGATAGCCCGGAAGGCACCGAAGACGAGAACCCGGAAGCCGCCGAAGACGATAGCCCGGAAGGCACCGAAGACGAGAACCCGGAAGGCACCGAAGACAAGAACCCGGAAATCGCCGAGGACGAAAATCCGGAAGGCACCGAAGACAATAACCCGGAAGCTGTCGAGGTTTTTGTGGACGATGAGACGATCGTCGAGAGCCCGAAGGAGCATGAGGCTTGCAGCGCCCCGACGGACGACATCGTGACGGAGAGCTTGGAGTCCCTGCCCAGCATGCGCGCAGCGGAGGCGAACGCATCATGCGACGTACCAGACGCGGAAGCCGAAGACGACGCTCCTTTGGAAATTGGGTTGACATCAACTGTGAAAACGGCCGGAACCGATGGAAGAGAAGACTCGCTACCGCAGTTAGCTGAGAGTGACAGGCGCGAGCAGCCGAAAAGCGGAGTTCGGCGAATCATGAGATCCGCGCAGAAAAACCGTGAGGATGAGGATTCGGATGATGACAACATCTTCAACAGTCTCTAAGAATCTCGCAGCGGTGCTGCCAAATAAAGTTGTACGATATTTGAGGAGATTTAGGAATATGCTGGGATTGACAAATAACGAGCTGATCCGGTTTCTTTTGATCGCATTCTTTTTGCTGGTTGGTTATTTTTTGCTTCTGTATCTGATCCTGCAAAAGTCAGACAGACGCGGCTCCAAGGTACAGCTTGCCGGTGTGCTGTTTGTGATTTATGCGCTGATCTGTGTCCCGCTGGTATTTATCATCAATCAGTTGGGCGACACCAGCTTTGTTCTTTTGACGCTTCTGCTGTTGATGTCTTCCATCGTACTGTTTATTCTGCTCTACGCAATGCTGCAGGATTTTGCCTCGATCAACAAACGTACGCTTCTTATCTTTATCCTGTACCTGCTTGTCCTGTCTTACATTACGTTTTTCTCACGCAGCGAGGGTCACAGCCGTCAGATCATCATTAACCTCCCGCAGATTCGTGAGGCAATCCGGGAAAACTCCCTGGCGCCGATGCAGCATTTGCTTTTAAACCTTGTGATGTTTATACCGCTCGGTGTTCTTTTCCCCATGCTCAAAGAGGGGCTGGATAAGCTCCTGTTTGTGGGGCCGCTGGGGCTGATGCTTTCCACCATCATTGAATCGGTGCAGCTTTTTACGCAAACCGGTCAGTGCGACCTGGAGGATATTATCTCCAACACGGCAGGGGCGGTTGTCGGCGTTCTGTTTTACAAGGTCTACAAGGTCTTGTTCCTGCGCTATAACGATGATGACGATGATGATGCGCTTGAGGATGAGGAGGAAGAGGAATAATCAGCCCGCCTTTGCATAACGCCGAGGAAAGGAGGAGAACATGAGTTCCCTGGAAAAAACCGCGAATCGCGAGAACAGCAAGGACACTAATCTCGGCTTGCACGCGATGCGCAACACCTTTACGGTCTTTGTGTTGCTCGTCTTTATTGGCTTTCCGGGCGAGTTGCGGAGAGTGGTCGGAAGCGGGATCGGAAAAATTCTGGAGTACGTCGCTTTTGCCATTGAGTTCGTTCTCGTTATGTTTTCGAGTGGAAACAACGTCATGGAGATCAAGCTTATTAATCTCCGTGCGGCTTTTGTGATGCCCTACCTCTACGCGGCGTATGTGACGGTCGATTCCCTGATCGTCACGGTCAGTACGAAAACCGTTATCATGACCATCATTCACATGGTGCTGACGATGATGTTTGCTTTCTGGCTTATCGAGCAGTTTGAGCTGGAAGAAATGATGACGGTATTTTACTACGCGCAGTTTCTCTATATTATGGTGTGCCTTGCATGCGTTGTCGTCTTTCCGCACATAGCATTCTATAACTATCATGGCTCTCGAACTTTCCGGGGGCTCTTCCTCACGAAGAATGAGTGCGGAACTGAGTTATCCTTCGGTATTCTGACGCAGTGTATCCTGCTGCGAAAATACAAAGCGCAGGAAAAACCGATTTCCCTGGTGTTCCTGTTGGTTTTCGTCATACAGTTTGGGCTGATGCTGATGACCAAGAACATGGGAGCTCTAATTATCACCATGGGTTATATCGCTTACATGTTCTACTACAGTATGCAGCAAAACAGAAAGAAAAAGAAGCGCCTGCCGCTGGGTCTGCTGTTTGTGATCGTCACCATCGGTTTTCTATTTATCGCCTTGACGGTTTTGCAGGCTCTGGGGCCCTTTCTGGAGTCTCTCGGAAAGGACGCCAGTCTGACGGGGCGCGTCCCGCTTTGGGAGCGCGTGATCGCGGTCATGCAGGAGAGCCATACCATGACTGGCTACGGACTTGAGATGTTTTGGAAAACGCCAAAAGCTGTAGAGCATTTCCACGCCGGTTTTGCCGAAAATACCTGGGCTGCCACAAGTTCAGCCAGTACGCACAACATGATTATGGAGCTCTGGTGCAACATTGGTTTGATCGGAGTGTCCCTGTATTTCCTCATTTTTCTGGCCGCCGATCGAGGCATCAAGTATCTTGACGACGATTCCTATCTGTTCTGCAGTTCCTATATTGTGCTCTTTACGATCCGCTCACTGACGGAGCGCCAGTCCGACCCTTCCTCCGTGTATTGGCTCTTGTCCATGGTGAGCCTCGGCAAGGAGTATTACGCGCGCTGGAAATACAAGCAGGACAGCATGAAGAAGGCGCGCATCTACGTGCCCGAGGGCGGCGGTGTCAAGGTCGAGACCAGCGCCGCGATTCCCGACTGGGGGGCGTTCCAGAAAAATTACAGCATCGCCGCCGATGTCCGAAGACCTGTTCGCTCGGAGACCGTGCAAAAGCGTGTGACGCAGGAGATGCACTCGGAGGAAGACAAAAAGCTCGAGCGCCTTCTTGAAGATTTTTATGTTGATTAAGCGCGAAAGACCGCAAAATTGAGCAAACACCATTGAGCTTTTTCTTGTATTTTACTATAATGGTAAATTGTGGGCGGAGGCTTCCCGCCGCTGCGATTCAGCGTTCCCCGAAAAACCGTTGGAGGTGTTTCATCATGAAAGTGTTGATGGTCGATCATTGGCTCCCCTCGCAGACCTATGCTCTGGAGCTGAGCAGAAAGCTGGCAGAGCACGTGGAACTGACCCTGCTGACAAATCTGTATTTTGAGCCTGAGCGCGAGTCCTTTCAAACGCTTGCCGTACTGGAGAGCAAGGTGAAGGAGAAGGGGATGGCATCTTATCTGCGTGGGCTTGCGCGCCTCTACCGCGAAGCCGTGTTGGGAAACTACGACGTCATCCATATCCAGACCTTCAAGCAGCCTCGCTTTGAGATCCCGGCTTTTCAGCTTGCGCAGAAACGGGGGAAGAAGCTCGTCTACACCGCGCACAATATCCTGCCCCACGAGGGCGCGGATCAGAAGGAGGCCGAGCTGCTCAAGAGCTGGTACCGGCGCTGTGACGCAATCCTTGTCCATAACGAGCACAGTAGAAACGTCCTGCTTGGTTTTGAGCCGTCGATCAAAGAAAAGGTCTTTGTGATGCCGCACGGCACCTATAACGACTTTGCGGCCTTTGCCCAGGAAAAGCCCCATGAGAAAACGGTGTTCCTGCAATTCGGTATGATCCGCAAATACAAGGGGATCGACACGCTGCTCAAGGCCGCCTCCCTCCTGCCGGAGGAGGCACGAGAGAAGCTCTCCATCGTCATTGCCGGCAACCAGCGCAAGGAGCTGGACGATACGGATTACCGCGGGATGCTGGAGGGCTACGGACTCGGGGATTTTGTGAGCCTGATCCCCGAGCGGATTCCCGACGAGCAGGTGCCGGAATTCTTTAACGGCTCCGACTGCTGCCTCTTCCCGTACAAGGAGATCTACGGAAGCGGCGCGCTGCTGATGGCCTATTCTTTCCGGAAGCCCGTCATCGCAAGTGACATTCCCACCTTCCGTGAGGAGACGGACGGGGGGAAAACCGGCCTTCTATTTCAGCATGAAGACGCTGAGGCCCTGAAAGACGCCATGCTGCGCTTTCTCGAGCTCGGCGAGGCGGAAAAGAGCGCGATGCGGGAGAGCATCCGCGATCTGTGCGAGAACAAGTTCAGCTGGGCGGTTTCCGCGCGTACGCTTGCCAATCTCTACGCTTCGCTCTGAAGCTTTTTTTGGGGGGACAAACGATGATTTACAGACGACAGTTTGCCGTTTTGAAGTATGCCGCGCAGATTCCCGGGCTTGAACGGATCGACCTGTGGGACGGCTGGATCCTCCACGCGCACAAGGCGCTTCCGGTTTTCTGCGACGCCGAGAAACATCTCCTGCTGCTCGGCATCGCCTGGCAGACGCAGCCGGGGCTTGAAAGCCCCGAGGCGCAGCTCTCCGCGCTGGAACGCGGCGCAGACGGGCGGTATTCCCGCGAGGCGATCCTGCGCATGGAGGAAAACTGGTGCGGGCGTTATGTGTTGATTGCCGATCAGGAGGTCTTTCTCGACGCAAACGGGCTTCTCGGCGTCTTTATCAGCGCCGAAGGAATTGCGAGCCAGCTTGCGCTGATGGCCGAAATCCTCGGGCTGGAGCAGAAGCGCTACACCGCGCGCCCCGGCGCGCGCATGAACTGGCTGCCCGCACCGCTCACGCCCTATCCGCAGATCCGGCGCTGTCTGCCCAGCCAGACCTACGATCTTGAAAGCGGCGAAGTACGCAGCCGCCCGCTGCTGGTTCCGCTCAGCCTGCCTTCGGATTCCCCGGACGTGCTGACCGAGGAATTTCTTCGGGTCTCGGACGCCTCCCTGCGCAACATGGCGCAAAAGCTCTCTGACTGCGCTCTTCTGCTGGCCTTGACCGGCGGCTACGATTCCCGTGCCCTCTTTGCCATGCTGAAGCACGCGGGGCTCAGCTTCCGGGCCTTCAATCTCTGGCATGACCATTTCTCCGCCGCCGATTCCGCGCTGCCCGCGCAGGTCGCCGAGAGCGGGGAAGTGCCCTTCGAGCAGGGCGCGCGCGATCTCAGCAAAAAGAATGATGAGCTTGAGCAGGCGTATCTCGCCTTCACCTCCGGCCTCATGCTGGACGAAGACCGGCTGTTCTACGCCTACGGGCAGTACCAGTCGCTCATCGCGCAACACGGTCGCTCCGCGCTGATTCGCGGCGGCATCTGGGCAAACGCGGTGGAGAGCTACGGCTCCGCCTTTCAGGCGGACGGGCCGAACGACGTATTCTACGAGTGGTTTGGGATCCCGCGCAGCAGCCTGGAGGCGGATTCGCTCGCAGAGTACTTCCGCTGGACAGAGGAGCACCCGGAAGCGGGCATTTGCCCGGCCGACCGCTTCTATTGGGAGCAGCGCTGCGGCGGCTGGCTCTCCGCGATCGAGACGGGCTTTGATATGCTCGAGGATACGCTGAGCTTCCATCCGATGAACTCCCGGTATCTGCTTTCGATCCTGCTGCGCTATCCCAGAGAAGAGCGCCTGAGCAAGGCGCACGAGGCACGGATCGCCAGAGCCGCCTGTCCCGCCATTGCCGGCGTGCCCTACAAGGTGGAGGCCGGAAAGAAGTCCCGCGTCGCCTTTTACCTGCAGAAGGGGAGAATGGCGGTCAAGCGGCTTCGGCAATACGGGCTGAAACGCACGGTTTTGATCTATAAAAACATCTTTCACCACAACAAAGAGAAAAATCAATAAGATAAGAAGGAGACAGATTCGATGAACATCAGCATTTTTGGTTTGGGTTATGTCGGCTGCGTCGGCGCGGCTTGTCTTGCGAAGCTTGGGCATCACGTGATCGGCGTCAACCACACCCAAGGCAAGGTGGATCTTATCAATCAGGGCAAACCCACCATTATCGAGGCGGATATTGAGGAGCTCGTGAAGGAAGCACACGACAAGGGAATGCTCGAGGCCACTACGGACTACAGGTATGCCGTGATGAACACCGACGTCTCCTTCATCTGCGTCGGCACACCAAGCAGCAAGGACGGACACCTGAACCTCAGCTATATCTACCGCGTGGCGGAGCAGATCGGCGAGGGGATCAAAGAGAAGGACAGCTTTCATATCGTCGCCATCCGCAGCACCGTGCTCCCCGGCACCAACCAGAAGGTGGGGGAGATCATCGCCCAGTCCTCCGGCAAGGAGCGCGGCAAGGACTTCACCGTCGTCTCCAACCCCGAATTTCTGCGTGAGGGCACCTCGGTTGCCGACTACATGAACCCGCCCCTGACCCTGATCGGCACCGACAGCGCGAAGGCCGAGGAGGTCTTCCGCGAGATCTATAAGGACATTCCCGCCGAGTTTATCTCCACCGACATTCCCGTCGCCGAGATCATGAAGTACGTCAACAACACCTTCCACGCTCTCAAGATCGTCTTCGGCAATGAGGTCGGCAACATCTGCAAGGCGCTGAATATCGACAGCCACAAGGTCATGGAGATCTTCTGCAAGGACAAGCAGCTCAACATCTCCCCCTACTACTTCAAGCCCGGCTTTGCCTACGGCGGCTCCTGCCTGCCCAAGGACTCCAAGGCGCTGCGCACGCTCGCGCACGACAAGTACGTCGATACCCCGGTCATCAACGCCATCGACGCTTCCAATGAAATTCAGAAGAAGATCGCCGTTGACATCATTGAGAGCAAGGGACGCCGCAAGGTCGCCATCCTCGGCCTGAGCTTTAAGGCCGGCACCGACGATCTGCGCAACAGCCCCATCGTTGACGTTGTACAGACGCTCTATGGCAAGGGCTATGAGGTACATATTTACGATAAAAATGTTCGCCTTTCGCAGCTTACCGGCACAAATGCGGACTTTATCGCCGCAAAGCTTCCGCATCTGCATGAGATCATCTCCGATGATCTGGATGCTGTCTGCTCTGCCTGCGACGTGCTTGTTGTCACCAACAAGGAAAAGGAGTTTGCAGTTCTGCCCGACAGATACCCCAATAAGTGCATCGTTGACCTTGTGCGCCAGTTCAAGGAAATCGACTACGCGGGCAACTATGAGGGCATTAGCTGGGGCAACATCAACTTCAACCCCCTGCAGGGCTTGAAGCTTGACCGCGACATGGCAAAGACCGAGTTCTAATCAGATTTGAGGAGAGGCGTCATGGCAGATATTTCCTGGCTTATCAGGCGGCTAAAGGCAATGAGCATCCCGGAGGTTCTATGGCGCTTTTCCCAAAAGGCGGAGGAAAAGCGGGAGAAAGGGCGGTTTGAGAAGACGGCGCTTCCGGTCACGGCCAAGCTCTTTGACGGAAAGTACGCGGCTTTTTCCGCTCATCCGGAAAAGCTGTACCTGAACCGCGAAAACTCCAGCTTTTCTACCAATACTGCAATCCATCTGTTATCCGGCGCGAGCTACAAGGCGTATCGTACGCGCTGGAATGCGGGCTTTCAGACGGGGGCCTGCTGGCCGGACACTTTTTCTTACGAGCTTGCCTACAAGCAGCGCGATGAGATCGGCGATGCGCGTACCAACTGGGAGCTGAACCGGCATTTCCAGTTCGCGCTTCTGGCGAAGGACTATGCCGCGACAGGGGAGAGGGCTTATCTCGATGAGCTGGAAGCGCTGTTTTCCGACTGGAACGCGAAAAACCCCTTCCTCCACGGCATTTGCTGGACGAGCGTGATGGAGGTCGCCATCCGCTGCATCAACTGGGTCTACGCCTACGCTTTTCTCGCGGGGACGAAGGCACCGGAGGGGCTGCTGAACGAACTGCGGATCGGCATTCTGAACATGACCGATTACGTCAGCCGCCATTACAGCCGCTATTCCTCCGCGAACAACCATCTGATCGTCGAGGCCTGCGCGATTGCGCACAGCGGTTTTCTGTTCGATCACCAGCCCTGGGTGACGCTC
>CAJOCV010000002.1:40053-44961 GCA_905233785.1 uncultured Oscillospiraceae bacterium | reverse complement strand
GTGTGCCCCAGCACCACAATCAGCCCGCAGCCAAGGTGCGCCGCTGCGTACTCGATGCTGCCAAGCTGATGGGCGTCCAGAACATTGCCCGCAACGCGGATGACAAACAGCTCCCCCAGTCCGGCGGAGAAAATGCTCTCCGGTACCACGCGGGAATCCGAGCAGCAGATGACGATCGTATGGGGCTTCTGCCCGTTTCGCGCCGTCTCGCGGCGCAGAGCGGGCGAGCAATCCCCCGGATTCCGTTCCGCCGTCAGATAGCGGCGGTTGCCTTCGACCAGGCGTTCAACGATGGGATTTTGCATGATGTATCCCCCCAAAAGAATGAAGAATTGCGGTGTTCGCCTGCGGCGAACGGATGATAAAAACGCTAAGCGTTAAACCCGCGGACGAGCAATGCTCGTCCCTACACTATTGACTACCGCGGACGAGCAATGCTCGTCCCTACTGACCACTGACCACTACTTCCCCACGCAGAAGCGGGCGAAGATGCGGTTTGTCACGTCCTCGCGCACGCTTTGGCCTGTGAGCTCGCCCAGGGCGTTCATCGCGCCCTCGACCTCGGTCAGCACGATGTCGGGCGTCATGCCAAGCCGCATGGCATCGCAGGCGCTCTCCATGCTCTCGAGCGCGCGCCCGACCGCCTCCGCCTGGCGTGCGTTGGTCAGAATCTCCCCCGCCGGGACGCCGGGCAGCGGGTAGAGCGCCTTTACGGCTTCTCCGAGCGCCTCCAATCCCTCGCCGGTCACGGCGCTCACCGGGATCACGGGGAGCTTCGTGGGCAGCTCGGCGGTCTTGTGCCCGAGGTCGTCCTTACTCAGCAGCACGAGCGCGTGAGGAGCGGTCTCGGCAAGGCGCAGGATCTCCGCGTCCTCTTCGGTGAAGCTTTCGCTCCCATCCACTACCGCGAGCACAAGGTCGGCGTTCGAAACCGCCTCACGGCTGCGGCGCACACCCAGCGCCTCCACAGGGTCGGCAGTCTCGCGGATGCCGGCGGTGTCCGTCAGGCGCAGGAGCCGCCCGCCCAGGAGAAGTTTTTCCTCGATGGTGTCCCGCGTGGTGCCGGGAACGTCGGTCACGATCGCACGCTCATAGCCCAGAAGCGCGTTTAAAAGCGAGCTTTTGCCCGCGTTGGGCCTGCCGACGATGGCGGTGGGGATGCCCCGGTTCATGAGCTTGCCCCGCGCGAAGGTTGCAAGCAGCGCTCTCAAGTCCGCACTCGCGCCCTCCAGCGTGTCACAGTAGCGGGCAAGCGTGAAGTCCTCAATGTCCTCGTCCGGGTAGTCGAGCACCGCGTGGAAGTGGGCGCTCATGTCATTCAGCGCGTCGTACACGCCGCCGATGCGCCGCCCGATGGCGCCGGAGAGCTGGGAAGCCGCGTTGCGGGCGCTCTCGGCGGTCTCAGCGTCGATGATGTCCGCCACAGCCTCGGCCGCACAGAGCTCCAGCCGCCCGTTTAGGAAGGCGCGCTTGGTAAACTCCCCGGCTCCCGCCTGTCTCGCCCCGAGGGCGAACAGCGCCTCCAGCAGCGTTCTGAGCACCACGGGCGAGCCGTGGCACTGGAATTCGGCGGTGTCCTCCCCGGTGTAGCTGTTCGGCGCGCGGCTTACGGTACACAGCCCCAGGTCGAGCAGCGCCCCAGCCCGGTCGCGCACCTCGCCATAGACGAGCCTGCGGCTCTCCTGCTCGCGCATCGGCGCGCCGTGCAGCGGATGAAAGAGCTTATCCGCCAGGGTGATAGCCTGCGGCCCGGAGAGCCTTACAATCCCGATGGCCGCGACCGAAGCCCCTGTGGCAATGGCGGCAATGGTGTCTGTCATGGTTTGCTCCTTTATTCCAGTTTTCAGTTTTCAGAATTCAGTTTTCAGACAGAATATCAAGACTTTTCTGTATAATTCGGAACTTTTCAGAATTGTCTGAAGAATCCGTCTCTCTTGCGCCTGCCGCGATCCTTCCGCAGCAGGAGAATTCCCGGCTTCTGAAAACTGAATACTGAAAACTATGTGGGGATGCTGTACGCATCCCCACAGGTCAATTTCTCTCCGCGCGGGCGGCTCTGGCGGCGCGTTCATCCTCGCGCTCAGCCACGAAATAGCTCAGCGACAGCAGCGAATCGGAAAAGTGCACATTCTCCACCAGCGTCTGGCTGTCGGGCTCGGTCAGCTCCACATTGGTAAAGTTCCAGATGGCGCCGACGCCGTTTTTCGTGAGCATCTTCGTCACGGGTATGGCAGCCTCCTTCGGTACGGTGAGCACCGCAACATCCACCCGGTTCTCGCTCAGGTAGCGCGCCAGCTCCTCCATCGACAGGATGGGAACGCCGTGGAACAGAGTACCGATGATCTCCGGCCGCACATCGAAGGCGGCGCACAGGCGAAAGCCCCATTCGCTGAAATTGAAGTTCTCGGTCAGGGCGCGGCCGATGTTGCCGACGCCGATCATGATCGCGCGAAAGTCCCGATCCATGCCCAGAATAGAGGCGATCTCCGCCCGCAGGGCGGGGACGTTGTAGCCGTAGCCCTGCTGCCCGAACTCCCCGAAGCAGCTGAAATCCTGCCGGATCTGAGAGGGGGTGAGGCCGAGCTGATGCCCCAGTTCAAAGGAGGATACGCGGCTGACCCCGTTTTCCGTCAGCTCATCGAGCTTGCGCAAATAGCGAGGCAAACGGCGGATCACATTGTTGGACACTTTCACGCGCTTCACAAGCAGTTTTCTCCTTCTGCAATTTATTGCTACGAGTATATCACACGGATGCGGCTCTTTCAAGGTCATTTACGGCAAATTGCCGCCTCTTCACGCTCCGTTTTGCAGAAACTCCCGTATTTCCGCTTCCGTGCGCGCGGTCTCGCGCAGAGCGCCGGAGACGGGGTCTGCGTACCACATCCGCCCCTCGGCGCGGTAAATCACCACCGTGCCGGCCTCAGTCTCCACCGAGAAGGCGGGTTCGGCATCCTCGCCCGGCACGCTCTCCGGCGCAACGCCACCCAAAAAGGCCAGCAGCGCGTCCGCTGATACGGCGGCGTTCTCCTCCGCCGCGGCAAAGAACGCCCGCTCCTCCGACACGGCGGCGGCGTAGAGCGCGCCCTGCGCGGTGTCACTCTTCGGCGTCATGCGCGGGGAGAGGCCGAGAAAGAGCGCCAGCACGGCGGCCGCGGCCAAAGCGCCCGCCCAGCGGCGGTTTTTACGGTTTCTCCTGCGAATTTCCTCCCGGCGAACCTCGCCCATCACCTTCTCGCGCAGCTGCGCCGGCGGCTCGGTCAGATTCTCGCCGATGGCTTTTGACACGGCGGCAAAGGCGGCGTACAGGGCGGCGCAGTCCGCGCAGTCGGCAAGATGCGCCCGCAGCTGCCGATTTTCCGCTTCCGTCAGGGCGGTATCCTCATCCAAGAGCCTGCTGATCAGCTCCCGGCTATGCTCATGTTCGTTCAAGACCCATCACTCCCCTCCCAAGACCTTGGACGAGAAGGCGTCGGGAATGTTCCCCTCCGCGAGCAAAAAGGCGCAAAGCCGCTTGCGCGCCCGGAAGATGCGGGACTTGACCGTGCCCGGCTCAAGTCCCAGGGTCTCGCCGATCTCCTCATAGCTCAGCCCCTGGATCTCCCGCAGGAGCAAAATCTGCCGCGCGTCCGGCGGAAGCCGCTCGAGTCCCCGCCGCACGCTCTCGCGCGTGAGTTTCTTTTCCAGCAGCGTCTCCGGCGACTGCGCCGTGTCCGCGAGCTCGAGCTGCACCTGCTCCCCGTCGTCATCCTCCGCCGAGAGAGAGACGGTCTGCCGCTTGCCCCGTTTGCGCAGATAATCCAGGCACACGTTCGACACGATGCGATAGAGCCAGACGGAGAACTTGCTGTCCCCCCGAAAGCTCCGGATCGAGTTGTAGGCCTTCAAAAAAGCTTCCTGCGCCATGTCCTCCGCGTCCTCGCGGCTGCCGGTCATGCGCAGGGCGAGGTTGTAAACGTTTTTCTCATAAGCCGCCACCAGGTCTTCAAAGGCGTTCACGTCCCCGCTCTGCACCCTTCGGACGACGGACAGCTCTTCTTCTCTTGTCATTGTGGGCACCTCACTGTCGCTTCTCGCGGAAAAAGTCGCGCAGCAGGGCGGCGCAGTCCTCGCCCAGCACATCGGCATAGACCGCCGGATGCTGCCCGTAGCGCTCCATAAAGAGGTCGATGACGCTGCCGCAGGAGCCGGTTGCGGGCTCCCGCGCGCCGTAAACGACCGTAGACACGCGGCTCATCAGGATCGCCCCGGCGCACATGGGGCAGGGCTCCAGCGTCACCGTGAGCGTGCAACCCTCGAGCCGCCAGTCGCCCAGCGCGCGGCAGGCCTCGCGGATGGCCTCAAGCTCGGCATGGGCGGTGGCGTCCTGTGTCTCTCGTCTGCGGTTGCGCCCGCGCCCGATGATCCGGCCTTCGGCGTCCGTGATGACGCAGCCCACCGGCACCTCGCCCGCGTCGCCCGCCTTCCGCGCCAGCGCCAGCGCCTCGGACATATTGGCTTTGTGATCCACCCGTCGTTCCCTCCGTACAGAAAAGGGCGTCCCGCCGGGACGCCCTTTGAAATCTTAGGAACTGTTCCAAAATAACTTGAACAATCTGGCTTGCCTTTTTCGCCTGTAGCTGCGTTGCCAAATCTTGAAATACACAAAGTATTCCTGCGATTTGTCGCCTTGCTACAGGCAAAAAATCCTAAGCCATCTTTGTCCAACTTATTTCTTCACAGTTCCTTAAACTGCCGTCAGGCAAGTGCGGCCGTGATGATGGACATCTGGTAGACCTCTTCGGCGTCGCAGCCGCGGCTGAGGTCGTTGATGGGGGCGTTCAGCCCCTGCAGGATGGGGCCGTAGGCCGCGTAGCCGCCCAGGCGCTGGGCGATCTTGTAGCCGATGTTGCCGGACTGGATCTCCGGGAA
>CAJOCV010000002.1:29254-39905 GCA_905233785.1 uncultured Oscillospiraceae bacterium | reverse complement strand
ACGTTCGCGCCCTTGCCGGAGCCCTTGGTCGAATAGCTCAGCATGGCGACTTTCGGGTCCATGCCGAAGACCTTGGCGGTGTGGGCGGTGCCGATGGCGACCTCAGCCAGCTTCTGCGCGGCGGTGAGGACGACGTTGCCCTGCTTGTCCACGGTGTCCTGGTAGTCGATGTTGATGGCGCAGTCGCCCATGCAGAGCATGTCGGCGCCTTCCTTGACGAGAATAAAGCAGGAGGAGACAAGGTTTGCGCCCTTCTTCGTCTTGACAAGCTGCAGCGCGGGGCGCACGGTATCGGCGGTGGAATAGGTGGCGCCGCCGAGCAGCGCGTCCGCCACGCCCATTTTGACCAGCATGGTGCCGAAGTAGTTGCCCTTCTTGAGCGCCGCGGCGCAGTCCTCCGCGCTCATCTTGCCCTTGCGCAGCGCGACCATGGTCTCCACCATCTCGTCCATCTTGTCGTAAGTCATGGGATCGAGGATCTCGAGCCCCTCGATGTCGAAGCCGCCCTTGGCGGCCGCAGCCTTGACCTCCTCCACATTGCCGACGAGGATCGGGGTCAGAAAGCCCTCCTTCTTCAGCCGCGCGGCGGCGGAGAGGATGCGGGCGTCGGGGCCTTCGGTGAAGACGATCTTGCGGGGATTGGCCTTCAGAATCTCAATCAGGTTTTCAAACATGTTCAAATACCCTCCAAAATTTATTGTTATCCTGCGGATAGATTTGCTCAACACGTATAATCTATCACGCTTCGCCCTGTTTTTCAAGGTTCGGCGCAAGTTTTTATTTACAAACCGCAAAAAGCCCGCTATAATACGGGCTGTTATCATTTTTTGTAGGGGCGCCCCTACGCTTGGAGCAAACATGGATCGTACATTTTCAGAGACCTTACTCGCCCTGCGGCAGGGGCGCAATTTGAGCCAGCGCACGGTGGCGGCGGAGCTGGGCATCAGCCAGCCGCTGCTGAGCCATTATGAAAAGGGCACGCGGGAGCCGGGGCTGGGCTTCGTCTGCCGCGCCTGCGACTATTACGGCGTGACGGCGGACTATCTGCTGGGGCGCGCCTCCCATCCGGGGGATGTGAGCCTGCGCCAGTCCCGCGCGTTTTTAGCTGACCTGCGCGGCGCGCTGGACAAGGCGGAGGAAGCGCTAAATACGATCGAGGGGGAAAAGCCATGATCGACCAGAAGCATATCCGCAATTTTTCCATCATCGCGCACATCGACCACGGCAAATCCACCCTCTCCGACCGCCTCATTGAAAAGTGCGGCGCGGTGGAGATGCGCATCATGGAGGATCAGATCCTCGACAACATGGATCTGGAGAAGGAGCGCGGCATCACCATCAAGGCGCGCGCCGTCGGCCTCAGCTACCGCGCCGGGGACGGGGAGGAGTACACGCTCAACCTGATCGACACGCCGGGGCATGTGGACTTCAACTACGAGGTGAGCCGCTCGCTCGCCGCCTGCGAGGGCGCAGTGCTCGTGGTGGACGCAAGCCAGGGCGTCGAGGCGCAGACCCTCTCAAACACCTATCTTGCCGTGGACAACAACCTTGAGATATTACCCGTTGTCAACAAAATCGACCTTCCGGCGGCCGAGCCCCAGCGCGTGAAGGACGAGATCGAAGAGATCATCGGCATCCCCGCGCAGGACGCGCCGGAGATCTCCGCCAAGGCCGGCATCAACATCGACGCCGTGCTGGAGGACATCGTGGCGAACGTCCCCGCGCCGTCGGGCGACCCGGACGCCCCCCTGAAGGCGCTCATTTTCGACAGCCAGTACGACAACTACCGCGGCGTCATCGTCTTCATGCGCGTGTTTGACGGGCGCATCCGCAAGGGTACCGAGGTGCTCCTCATGTCCACCGGCGCACGATACAGCGTGCTGGAGCTGGGGCATCTGCGCCCCATCGGCCTCGACCCCTGCGACGAGCTTGCCGCGGGCGACGTGGGCTATTTTACGGCTTCCATCAAGAACGTGGCGGACACCCAGGTGGGCGACACCGTGACCGAAGCGAATCGCCCGACCGCCGAGGCGCTGCCCGGCTACCGCCCGGCGAGACCCATGGTCTACTGCGGCATCTACACCGAGGACGGCTCGAAGTACCCCGACCTGCGCGACGCGCTGGAAAAGCTCAAATTAAACGACGCCTCCCTCTCCTTCGAGCCGGAGAGCTCGGTCGCGCTGGGCTTCGGCTTTCGCTGCGGATTTCTCGGGATGCTGCACATGGAGATCATTCAGGAGCGCCTGGAGCGTGAGTTTGACCTTGAGCTGGTCACGACGCTCCCCTCCGTCATCTACAAGGTCGTCAAGACCGACGGCAGCGTCGTCATGGTGGATAACCCCCACAACTACCCGGAGGTTCCCTCCATCGCAGAGGCTTATGAGCCGTATGTGAAGGTCTCGATCATCACGCCGAACGAGTTTGTGGGGAACATCATGCCGCTCTGCCAGGATCGGCGCGGCGACTATAAAAATATGCAGTATCTCGACCAGCGCCTGGTGGAGCTTCACTATGAGATGCCCTTGAACGAGATCATCTACGACTTTTTCGATACGCTCAAGGCGCGCACGAAGGGCTACGCCTCGCTGGACTATGAGCTGTCCGAATACCGCGAGAGCGATCTTGTGAAGGTGGACATGCTCTTAAACGGCGACCAGGTGGACGCGCTCAGCTTCATCGCCCACCGCGAGAAGGCCTACGGCCGCGCACGCAAGCTCTGCGAGAAGCTCAAGGACAACATTCCCCGCCAGCTCTTCGAGGTGCCGATCCAGGCCGCCATCGGCGGCAAGATCATCGCCCGCGAGACCGTGCGCGCCATGCGCAAGGACGTGCTCGCCAAGTGCTACGGCGGCGACATCACGCGCAAGAAAAAGCTGCTGGAGAAGCAAAAGGAAGGCAAAAAGAAAATGCGGCAGCTCGGTACGGTGCAGATCCCCACGGAAGCCTTCCTGGCCGTTCTCAAGCTGGATGAGTGAGCTTTTTGCCTCCCTGCGAGCGCGAGCGAGCCGCCGCTGCGCGGCGTAAATTTTCAGGCGTTTCAAAGTGTTTTTTCCGAGGTACACGCCCCCGAAAAAAACAGATTTGATTTTGTTCGCCGCCTTCCGAGGCGGCAAATCAGAGGGGAGTGCCCCTCTGAACTCCCCCAAAGCCACGCAAGACGGAATCGTTACGGATGCCCAAAGAAATGGGCAGCTTCCCATTTGCAATCCACTTGGTGACAAATTCATGAACTCATGCGTTTTCCCTGAAGCGAACAGAGGGGGCTGTGAAGAAACACAGCCCCCTTTGTTCGCGAATCGACGCTGCAATTGTTCAGAAGCGTCTGCCGAAGCCGCCGGGCTGACCGCCCATGCCGCCTATCTGAGTTCTCGGCTGACCGCCCATGCCGCCCATCTGAGTTCTCGGCTGACCGCCCATGCCGCCCATGCCCATGCCGCTGCCGTAGATGTTGGACGTGAGGGTCACGGTCTCGCTGTAGCTGCCCGCGGTGATCGTGTAGGTACCGCCGACGGTGAGCGCCTCGGTGGAAATCACGACGGAGCTATAGGCCTTCGCGGGGGTGTAGCTGGCAAGCACCTTGCCGCTCTCGTCCGTGATCGTGACGGTGGTGCCCGCCTGCTGGGCGGAGAAGCTCAGGAGGATGCTGCCCTGGGTGGAGGCGCTGCCGAAGTTTTCCGCCATGCCGGAGGCGCCTGCCGCGATGACGGTGCCGCCCGTGACGGTGGCGGAGGAGCCGAAGTCGAGCGCGCCGTTGCCGTTGTTGGTCGGGCCGCTCACGGTGATGACGCCGCCCGATACGTTCAGCGTGCCGTTGGAGTCGAGACCGTCGCCCTCCGCGTTGACATTGATGCTGCCGCCGGAGATGTTCAGCGCGGCGTTGGCGTCCGTCCGGAAGGGGTCGCCGCCGAACATGCCGTAGGCGTTGGAGCCGTCGCTGCCGCCGGCCGCGTTGAAGCCGTCGTCCGAGGCCGTCACGTCGATCACGCCGCCCGACACGTCGATGACCTGCGCCTCCAGTCCCTCGTAGCTCTTGAGCACCGTGATGCTGCCGTCCGTGACGGTCAGCGTGCCGCCCGCGTGGATGCCGTCGTCCCCGCTCGAGAGGGTCAGCGTGCCGCCCGAAACGGTCACATTGCCGCTTGCGTGAACGCTGTCGTCCGCAGAGGTGACGCTGAGGCTGCCGCCGAGGATTTCGATGTTGCCTTCCTCTTCGCTCTCATCGTTTTCGGAAGTAAGCCCCTTCGTCCCGGCCTCAATGACCAGTGTGCCATCCTCCATCGTGACGCTGTCCTTGCCCACGACGCCTTTTTTCGCGGCGCTGACGCTCACGGTGCCGTCCTTGATCTTCAAATCGTCCTTGCTGACAATGCCGTGACCGGCCTCGCTTGTGACGTAAATCACGCCGTCGCCGTTGAGATTGAGGTCGCACTTGGAGAAGATCACCGCGTCCACGTTGTCACTCGTGTCAAACTCGCCGTCAGACGCGAGCTTGTTCACGCTCCCCTCGGCGGAGGCTACGATCAGCTTGTCAGCGCTCAGCGCCAGGATCGCGGCGGAGCCGCTTTTCGTGATTTCCGCGCCGTCAAGGAGCAGCTTGACCTTCGCGTCCTCCGGGGCGCTGACCACGATCTGCCCGTCAGAGAGCGTCCCCGTGATGCGGTAAGTGCCCTCGGCGGTGATGGTCACGGTGCTTCCCTCGATGCTCACAGCGGCGGAATCGCTGACACAGCCCGCGTCCGAGAGGGTGACAAGGCTCTCATCCGCCTCCGCCTGCCCGGTGCCGCTCGTGACGGCAGCATTGAGGAGTGTGCCGTTTGCCGCGGAGGCTGTCACGCTGCCGCAGCCCATGAGCGAGGTCGCCAACAAAAGTGAAAGCGCGGTGCAGAGCGTTTTCTTATAGGTAAATTTCATATCGAACACTTCCTTTCTTGAATGTGGCTATAGCATACCCCGCGTAACTTAAAGCTGCCTAAAGAAAATGCCAATCAGAAAGGGGACTGTGAAAAAACACAGCTTTTTCACAGTCCCGTTTTTCACTTCCGTATAGAATCGCGAGTCCTTCGGCTCCGGCTGCGTCAAGGCTTATTCACCGCGTTGACAAAGCGCAGGAAGGCCGCCTTGCCCTGATCGTCGCGCTTATAGACGCCCGCGTCGCACAGCACCTGCATGAAGACCTTGCCCACCTCGCGGCGGAGGATCTCGGCGGTGTTCTCGGCGGTGAAAGAATACTGCTTTTTAAGCTCCTCCGCCCAGGCGGCGTGGGAGCGCAGGCTCTCGGTGGCATAGAGATCGCCGCCGGTAATGAGCGCCGTCTCGAGCTCGTGGAGCTCGTTTTTGAGCCGCGAGGGCAGCACCGCAAGCCCCATGACCTCGATGAGGCCGATGTTCTCCTTCTTGATGTGGTGCAGCGGCGCGTGGGGGTGATAGAGCCCCAGCGGATGCTCTTCGGTGGTGAGGTTATTGCGCAGCACGAGGTCGAGCTGGTACTTCTCCCCCCGGCGGCGGGCGATGGGCGTGATGGTGTTGTGGGGAACCCCCTCCGTCTCCGCGAGGATCATCGCCGCCTCGTCGGTGTAGCCGCGCCAGCAGCCGAGGATTTTATCCGCAAGGTCGATGATGCGCTCTCTGTCCGTACCGGTCAGGCGGATGACGGACATCGGCCACTTGACGATGCCGGCCTCAATGTCCTCATAGTCCCGGAAGGAGAGCGCCGTCTCCACCGGCGCCTTCGCCATGGCAAACTCATAGCGCCCGCCCTGGAAATGGTCGTGGCTCAGAATCGAGCCGCCCACGATGGGCAGATCGGCGTTGGAGCCGACAAAGTAGTGCGGCATCAGCGTCACGAAGTCGAAGAGCTTGCGGAAGGCCGCCCTGTCCACCTTCATGGGCGTGTGCTGCGAATTGAAGACGATGCAGTGCTCGTTGTAGTAGACGTAGGGGGAATACTGCCAGAACCAGGGCGTGCCCGCGATGGTCAGGGGCAGGACGCGGTGGTTCTGCCGCGCGGGGTGGTTCATGCGCCCGGCATAGCCCTCGTTCTCGCTGCAGAGCTGGCACTTGGGGTAGCCCGCCTGGGGCGCAAGCCGCGCCGCCGCGATGGCGCGGGGGTCTTTCTCGGGCTTGGAGAGGTTGATGGTGATGTCGAGCTCGCCGTACTCGCAGGGGTAGACCCACTTCACGTCCTTTGCAATGCGATCCCGGCGGATATAGTTGGTGTCGCAGGAGAACTTGTAGTACCAGTCGGTGGCAAGCTCCGGCGAAGTGTCATAGAGCCCCGCGAAGATGGCGCGCACCTCATGCGGGTAGGGCGTCAGCGCGCCCATGAGCTTCGTGTCAAAAAGATCGCGGGCGGTGATGTTGTCGTCCAAAAGCCCGCGGCGCACCGCGTCGTCGGTCAGGGCGTTCAAAATCTCCGGCAGCGCCGCCGAGGAGGCCTCGGCCTCGCCGGGCTCGTCGAGCGCCATGATCTCCAGAATGCGGTTGAAGACGTAAGTCGCGTCGTCCTCCTGAATGAGTCCCTTGTCTATGCCGTATTTTACCAGCGCGTCGATCCAGCCCTTCATGCCTTGACCTCCTCCAGTAAGATGCCGCCCTCGGGGCGGATGGAGAGCACATGGCAGCTGCCTTCGCCCAGCACTGCCTCCATGCCCGTTTTAAATTCCTCCAGCATATCCGTCGGGACAAAGGCCTGGATCGTCCCGGCGAAGCCGCCGCCGTGCACCCGGCACGCGCCGCGCCCGCCCAGCAGATGCGCCGCCAGCGCCAGCGCGACCGCCAGCTCCTGATGCGCGGTATAGCCCGCGGGCACCACGTTTTGCAGATACAGCCAGGAGGAGCGTCCCGACTCGTTCACGAGTTGGAGAAAGGCCTCGAAATCGCCCGCCTTGAGCGCCGCCACCTGTTCGGCAACGCGGCGGTTATCGGCAAAAAAGTGCATCGCGCGCAGCGTCGCCCGGTCGCCGCAAAGCCTGCGCACCTCGTTTACGCGCGCGTAAAACTCACGCTCGCTCACCTCGCGCAGAACCGCCTTGCCGAACACAGCGGCAACGGCCTTCATCTCCTGCGGGATGGCGGCGTATTCGTCGGTGAGATCGGCATGATCCGCGCCGCTGTCGATGATGCAGAGGGCGTGACCGCAGGCGGCAAGGTCAAAGTCCAAATGCTCCACGAGGGGCTTTTCGGGATCGGCAAAGTCGATGGTGATGATGCCGCCGACGGCGGAGGCCATCTGATCCATCAAGCCGCAGGGCTTGCCGAAATAGTCGTTTTCGACCTTCTGCCCGAGCTGGGCGATCTCCACAGCAGTGAGATTTGCGCCGCTCAGATAGCTTGCGATCGTACCCAGCAGCACCTCAAAGGCCGCCGAGGACGAAAGCCCGCTGCCCGGAAGCACCGTGGAGCAGACCACGGCGTCAAAGCCCTTTTGAAGCCCGGTTCCCGCCGCGACGCCGCGAATCAGCGCGGCGGTCGTGCCATACTCCGCCTCGCGCCTCGCGAGATCGTCCAGGCTGATCTCGCAGAGGGGGTAACCCTCCGAGAGGACGCGAACGGTGTTCCCGCCGTTTTCCGCCACCGCCGCCACGGTCTCCAGACTCACCGCCCCGGCCAGCACACGCCCGAGCTGGTGGTCGGTGTGGTTGCCGCCGATCTCCGTGCGCCCCGGCGCGGAGAAGAGATACTGCGCTTTTCTGCCAAAGGTATCAAAAAATCTGTCCTTGAGCTGTTCGTACATTCCGTTCATCCTCCCGCGGATTCTCTTTTTCTAATACTACTACTTTTATCGAAGGGCTTCAACGTAAATCGCGCTTGATTTCCTTCACGATCCGCTCAATATCTTCCATCGTCTCCACATGCACAAGCTGATTGCGGTAATACGCGCCGTGCGCCACGCCGTGCAGATACCAGGGCAGATGGTGCCGCGCCTCGAGACAGGCGATGCGCTCCCCGTTGACTTCGGCCAGGGCACGAATTTGAGAAACCGCCGTGTCCATCCGCTCCGCAAGCGGCGGGAGCGCGGGCTCCGGCTCCCCCGCGATCGCGGCCTTCGCCTGGGCAAAGAGCCAGGGATTGCCGAACGCGCCGCGCCCGATCATGCAGAGGTCTGCGCCGGTGTAACGCAGGATATGCGCCGCGTCCGCGCCGGTAAACACGTCGCCGTTGGCGGTCACGGGGATGGAGACGGCCTGCTTGACTTCGCGGATGACGTCCCAGTCCGCGCGACCCGCGTACATCTGCACGCGGGTGCGCCCATGCACCGCGATGGCGGCCGCCCCGGCGGACTGGCAGACCTTCGCAAACTCCACCGCGTTCACACTGCCGGAATCCCAGCCCTTGCGAAGCTTCACCGTCACGGGCTTATCCACCGCACGCACCACGGCCTCGACGATCCTTCCGGCAAGTTCCGGATCGCGCATCAGCGCCGAGCCGTCCCCGGCCTTGACGATCTTCCCCACCGGGCAGCCCATGTTGATGTCCAGAATGTCCGCGCCGGAGAGCGCCAGCGCCATGGGCGCGGCCTCCGCCATGATCTCCGGCTCATGGCCGAAGATCTGCGCCGCGACAGGGTGCTCCTGCGCGGGGCAGTAGAGCAGGGACTTCGTTTTTTCATCCCGATAGACCAGCGCCTTGGCGGAGACCATCTCCGTCGTCGTGAGCGCCGCCCCCTGCGCCCGGCAGAGGGCGCGGAAGGCAAAGTCCGTCACCCCCGCCATCGGCGCGAGCACCACGCGGGAGCTGAGTTGTATGTCTCCGATCCTTACCATGTATTGTTTCCTATCGTAGGGACGAGCATTGCTCGTCCGCATTCTGACTTCTGAGATAGTGAATAGTGACCGGTGGCCAGTGAAGGTGTCGCTTCGCGACGATTATAATCCGTCCCCGAAGGGGACACCATAACTATTCATTATTCACTATTCGCTTAATTCCAGCCCCACCGGGCAATGGTCGCTGCCCATCACCTCGGGCAGGATGAAGGCGTCCTGTACCTTGTCCCGCAGGCGGTCGGAGATCACAAAGTAGTCGATGCGCCAGCCGACGTTCCTCTGCCGCGACGCCGCGCGGTAGCTCCACCAGGAGTAGGCGTCGGTTCTGTCGGGATAGAGATAGCGGAAGCTGTCGGTGAAGCCCGCCGCTAAAAGCTCGGTGAACTTGCCGCGCTCCTCGTCGGAAAAGCCCGCGTTGCCCACATTCTGCTTGGGGTTTTTCAAGTCGATCTCCTCATGCGCGACGTTCATATCGCCGCAGACGATGACCGGCTTCGACTGATCCAGCTCCACAAGGTAGGCGCGGAAGGCGTCCTCCCAGCGCATGCGGTAGTCGATGCGCTTGAGCCCGTCCTGCGCGTTCGGGGTGTAGACGCAGACGAGGTAGAAGCCCTCGTACTCGAGCGTCACAACGCGCCCCTCGCTGTCGTGCTCGGGGATGCCGAGATTGTAGCGCACGGAGAGCGGCGTGTGCCTGGTGAAGATCGCGGTGCCGGAGTAGCCCTTCTTCTCGGCGTAGCTCCAGTAGCTCTCATAGCCGGGGAAGGCCATGTCGATCTGCCCGGCTTGCAGCTTGGTCTCCTGCAGGCAGAAAAAATCCGCGTCCAGCTCGCGGAACACGTCCTCAAAGCCCTTGGTGCGCGCGGCGCGCAGGCCGTTTACGTTCCAGGAAATGAATTTCATTTCGCATCCTCCACGCTCTGCGCATAGCCGCGCGCGTCCACCAGCGACGCGCCGCGCAGCCGCGGCAGCACCCCCGCCGCCGTGCCCTTGGTGCCGGCGGTTTTGGCTGCGACAAGGCGGTTGATCTTCATGCCCTCGGCGGTGAACTTGGCCTCATAGTCGGTCATCACGCCGACGACGCCCTGCCCGTGCAGGTCGTGCGTCACTTCGGAGAGCGCCCAGCCCTCGGCCTCCAGCACCTCGATCGACCAGTCGAAGAGCGGGGTGTTGTCGGTCTTGAAGTGAATCTCCCCGCCCTCCTTGAGCGCGTCGGCGTACAGGCGCAGAAAGCCCGGCGCGGTCAGGCGGAGCTTTGCGTCCCGGCTTTTCGGCCAGGGGTCGCAGAAATTGATGTAAAGGCGGTCGATTTCGCCGGGGGCAAAAATCTCCGGCAGCTTCGCCGCGTCAATGTCCAGAAAGCGCACGTTCCGAAGCCCCTGTGCCTGCACCCGCTCCATAGCGATGATCATCGCGTCCGGCACCTTTTCGATGGCGAGCAGCAGCGTATCGGGCATCGTCTCGGCTGTTTGGGCGGTAAAGCGCCCCTTGCCGCAGCCGAGCTCCACATAGACCCGTTCAAAGCCCGGCAGCGCCTGCAGCCAGCTTCCCCGCTTCTCCGTCGGCTCCTTCACCAGCAGCTCGGCGCATTTTTCCATTCTCGGCTCCAGATTGTGCCGTTTTCTCATTCTCATCGCGTCTCACACTCCATTTTCATGCGTTTTATACCATACCATATCCGCGTGAAAACATCAATCCGAAAATTTTTTTCGCGAGGGAAAACCTTCAGGAAGCGCTGAGGAAATCGGCGAGAGCAGATTCCGGAAAAAGGAGCCGGGACGCGCGGCGCCGCCGTCCGGCACCACGTTTGTCACAAGAGCCGCCGATCCGCTCTTTACGCGCGCGATGAAATCGGGTATAATCGGCTTGACGGCGCAAAAGCGCTTGCC
>CAJOCV010000002.1:0-29219 GCA_905233785.1 uncultured Oscillospiraceae bacterium | reverse complement strand
AAACCATGTTCTTTCTGAAACGTGAAAAGCTCAACGCCGCCGCCGAGCTTACGCGCATGGGCTATACGAAGGTCAAAAGCATCGGCGGCATTTTGAGCGATCGGGGGGGAACGGGAGCGATGAAAGCTGTGTTCCATCTGCCAGGCCTGTTTGAGTTTATCGACCTCTACCGCGCCTTTCTGCCGCTGTACAGCCGGAACCGGGACTGGTTTTATGATTTTTGCGAGATCGGCTCCCTCTACGGCGCCCCGGCGGACTGCCTCTGGGGCGGCGGACGCGTCGGCTTCGGCGAGGCGCGGGCGCGGGACGCGCTCGCGCTCACACGGGACTTTGGGCTCTCCGCCCGCCTCACCTTTTCAAACTCTCTTCTGCGCAAGGAGCATCTTTCCGACGCAACGTGCAACGCCCTCTGCAAGCTCTTCGAGCATGGCGGCACAGCGCAGAGCGGGGTGATCGTCGCGTCCGACCTGCTGCTCAGGTATCTGCAAAAACGCTATCCCGGCTTCTACTTTGTCTCCTCCACCACGAAGGTGCTGACGGATTTTTCCGCGCTGGAGCGGGAGCTGGAACGGGCGGAATTCCGATATGTGGTGCCGGATTTTCGCTTGAATCGGGAATTTACGCGCTTAAACGCTCTTTCGGACGCCCGGAAGAGAAAGGTCGAATTTCTCTGCAACGAATGCTGCTGGTTCCTGTGCCCGGAGCGGAAGCTATGCTACGAGGCTGTGAGCCGCAAGAGCCTCGGGGAGGACGCGGAGCATATCTGCGCCTCCCCCACAGCGCACAGGGGCTACCGTTTCTCCGACGCTATGCGGAATCCGGGCTTCATCGGCATCGGGGACATTCAAAATCGTTATCTGCCCAGCGGTTTTTCCCAGTTCAAGCTTGAGGGCAGGAGTCTCGGCAGTGCCGTGATTCTCGAGATGCTGCTGTATTATCTCACAAAGCCGGAGTTTCAGCTCCGGGTGCGGGAGGAGATCTATCTCGACAGCGCGCTGGATTTGTTCTGAAAAGAGGCGCTGCTTTTCCGAACGGTTTCGTTCGGGGCAGCGCCGCCGGTGCGGGGTCGTAAATGCCGTTGAAACCACGCATGAAAAAACGCTCGCCCCGCAAGTGTGCGAGCGTTCCCCCGCCGCGAGTGCGCGCAGCGGGGTGCATCCCCTCTAACGATTTAGTCCCGGAACGGGACGGAATCGTTACAAAAAAGCACCGAAATCGGAACCTTTCAGAACCTATTCGGTGCTTTGGTGGGGGAAGGTGGATTCGAATTACAAACGCAACGTCCATTATAACTTTTTACATGTAAAAATACGTTATTTAGTGTAATTGCAGTGTTAATCCGTACCTGTTCTCACCCATAGTTCCATCGTTTTTCATTCCATAAAGGGTCAAATCTAAGGAGGAAAAACCATGGATAATTCAATGTTCGCAACAAACTCTTTAAGTTATCATTTTGTAGGCGATTACCAAATTCCGGACATCAGTATAGCAGATTCCGCATCACTTGGCAAGTGGGGCAGAATGCGGAAGCAATACCTCAGGGGCCATCGCCCGCTCCTCTTCGCCGAACTCCTTTTGTCTGAAAAGCTCTACACTCACTGTTTCGAGATAGAGTGTGCCTGCGTGGATCGGTTAGAATAGATCATCCACCATCTGGCCGAGAAGGAGGGCATCACCGAAGCGCTCAAGGCGCAGGATCAAATGGAGTGGGTACGCCGCATGAACAACATCCAAAACCGGGCAGAAGAGGTCGTACTGCACGAGCTCGTCTACTGCTGAGGGGGGTGTCGAGATGCTGATTCTGGAAGATCTTTACCTCGGCGACGTTCGCCCCAACGAGCGCGGCTTCAAGCGCAACAGCCAGTATGCCAAGGCTCTTGATGACCTTGTGAAAGCCGGAGATACGCTGATGGATAACCTTACCGAAAAGCAGAAGGAAATGTTCGAGGATTACATGACCGCCCAGCGGGAGGTCAATGTACTGACCGATTGTGAGACCTTCATTTATTCTTTCCGTTTGGCCGCAAAGATCATGATCGATGTATTGACGGACGGAACGATAAAGAGAATTTGATTAACATGAAAAGTCCAGGGGAATAGATTTCCTCCCCTGGACTTTTCATCGTCATGATCATATTATAGGAGAGGAAGCTCGGCGCAGTTGCACAGAGCATCCTTCTTACGCACGTATCTAACATTTCTTATGCTCATAAATGGTCTTTACCCCACAGAAGATCATATAAAGAGATACCAGCAACGAGCTGGCAAAGTCCAAAGCATATGAAAACGTAGAGCCAGGTAAAAGCAGGACCGCTGCAAGAGTTGCAGTGACGCACAGATCCACGCAGGATTTTGCGCCATAGAGCCGAGACTGAACACGTAAAATCGCATTTCCTTGCTTCCGATGAAGTCCGGCATATCGCCGCCAGAAATAGATGTTCACTGCCGCGCCAAGAAAAGCAATGACAAGAGCCGGAATGACGTCTCCTTTCTGCTCTCTTCCGAAAAGCAGGCTGAGCAGGAGCATACTCAGGCCGCTGAGGCACATGATGACACCAACGAAGAGATTCCCTTTCCGTTCAAGAGACGATTTCCGGCGGGAGTCCATCTGCTCGGGCCTGTTTGTGACAAGATACAGAGCACACGAGACAACCAGCGCCAGCAGCTCTACCGTCCTGCGGGTGAAATCCGCAAGCTGTGTCGAGCTGTGTCCGACTGTGAGGCTCAGGCCGAGCACGATCGGGCCAGGCGCACTCAGCAAGACGGACCAGAGGAGCGTCCGCGCACTTTTCTTCTGTTCTGATTCCATCTACTCACCCTCGGTTATTACGGCAAGAGGATCCGCATGGCGCACAAAACAACCGCTGCCGCGGTCGGGCAAAACAGCGTGTCAAAGCCGTCCAGAACGATGAACTCCACGAAAGCGTTGTCTGCCGCTGTGAGAAAAGCCGCCAGCCAGAGCTGCCACGAGGTGAAGCTGTGACCCCATGCCAGAATGGGGAGAATACTGAGAAAGGAAAGTGCGAACATGGCAAGCATCCCTTCCAGTGACTTCTTTTTTTCTCTGCCGATCTTCGTTTTCCCGCAGCGCTTCCCAATCAAAGCTGCGGCCGCGTCTCCCGGTCCCCAGGCAAAGATGCTGGCCAAGGCCAGCGTCCGGTCATGCAGAAGGCCCCAGCAGACGCTTGTCACCAGAACAAACATAAGCCCTGCCGCGCACAGGCTCTTTTTCATCTCTCCCGGCTGCCTTTCGGATGTCACTTTGGCGAGCGCTGCAAAAGCCGCATGCGTTTCCATCCAGGACAGGATCAGATAGATCACAATAACAGTCCCTGTCATTGTAAGGACTGCCGCGATCCATGTATGAAACGCATAGAGCCAGGTGGTCAGCACGATGATCAGAGAGAAATGCAGAAGCTTGCGGGACACTTCCGGAGAGGCCGGGAAAAGCTTTCGGATCACAAACACGAGCCCGGCACAGACGGCGATCGCAACAAGGCAATATACAAACCCGCTCATAAAGCAACTCCCTTGGCAACCTCTATTGGTTTTTGACGGCCAGCAGCGCCATGCCCTCTTTGCTCGGCATGGGTACGCGGACACGGCCATGAGCGGCATTGTCCACAACAGTACGCGTCATTTCCCAGGCGTCCAGCCGTTCCACACGATACAGCCCGTCCTCCGGCAAATCCAGCTCGCCCCAGGCCACCGTGTGGCGGGAGTAATAGATCAGATACGCCTCTTCACTGCAGTTGGCAGCATAGCGCTTCATATCCATCAGCACGGGGTACAGCTGCTCCCAGCCGAGCTCGCGCGTCTGATTTTTAAGGAAATCAGGCAAGTGCTGCGAGATTTCCTCCCAGGTCCAGTCGCGGTCACTGTAGCTGAGCGGGCTGGGCAGGCTCTCCACGATGCTCTTGAGAAACGCGATACGCTGCGGGCTTTTGCCTTTCAGAATGCCGCCTTTCGCCCACCATAAAATGTCGTTTTCATCCAGGAAGGTCTCGCCGTGGCTGGCGTAGCCGCCTTGGCAGACGATCTTCCAGAAACGATCCACCAGTTCAAGGGCGGAGATGTTGCCCCACTCCCAGTCGATGTTGCCCTCATAGCGGCACTCGTCCACCATCAGGGGCTTGTGATAGCGGCTGACCCAGCGGCTCACGTCGTCCACGTTTTTGAGCTGCAGGCAGATATGGGTAGTGTCAGGGTTGGAAAAGTCCCAGGGTGTGAGCATCTGATGATTGCTCAGCAGATGTCCGTAAGGGTCCGCTTCTGCCAGAACGCTGGCAAAGTGCGCCCACTCCTCGTCGCTGTAGGGCAGCAGGTCGTATTCGTTGGCAAGGCTCCACCAGAGGTTCGGGAAGGCCGAAAGCCTCCGCGCGGCATAGTCGAAGTACTGTTCCACCTGCTCCGGCGAAAGCCTGGCGAAGCCCCAGCGGTCATAAGGGTGCAGGAGAATCAAATCGCATTGAATGCACATCTCATTCAGCTCCGAGATGCGTTTTTCCAGCTCGTCCCAGTATTCCGGGACGGGCTTTCCCACATCCCAGCCGTCCTCCGCTTTTTCAAACGGGAAGAAGGGTGGCTCGTTTTCGTTGAAGGGAAAGCTCTTGGGAAAGACGCAGATACGAACCTTGTTAAAGCAGTTTTCCCGCAGCGTCGCCATGGTCTGCTCAATAAGGCTCTGCTCCTGATGTACGAGCGCATATACTGTGGTGCCGAAGGGGTAGAACCATGTCCCGTCGTCATAACGGAAATGTGTTCCCTCTACGCGGACGGGGCCATGGCGGTTCGGCTCGGCCTTTTCGCAGACATGGGTCTCCACTCGATCCACGAGGCCGATGAAGCGCACTTTGTATTCGCCCTCTTTGAGCGGCAGAAAGCGCAGCTTCATGTTCCCGCGCCCGTCCCGGAAGCCGCGCAGCATCCGCCGCCAGTCCCCGTTCAGGATCACCGCGCAGAGCTCCGCGCTTTCGCTCTCGCAGGGGAAGCTCCATTCTGTCATCTCATATTGCCGCATCCTTTAAGTCTCCTTTTTCCAGAATCAGCAGAGCGCGCAGAAGGCGAAGCACATTCTGCTGCAGCTGGGCGAGCGACAGCCGCCCGTCCGCCACAGCGGCTTCAAGCTGCGCTGTGTAGGTGTCGTCCTCGCTGCCCGGCGTGATCCAGCTGTTGCCGGCTATGGCCATTTCCGCCACGTCGGCGCTGTCGTAGCTGCACCAGTCGGTCATCACAAAGCCCTCAAAGCCGCACTCTTCAAACAGCAGACCCTGGATCAGCTCCGCGTCACAGGAGGTAAAGAGGCCGTTTACCGCGTTGTAGGCTGTCATGACGCTGATGGGCTCATGCACCTCCAGAGCGATCTGAAAGGCGCGGAAATACAGCTCACGGATGGCACGCTCGGAGATCACACTCTGGTTGCGCTTGCGGGCAGATTCGGCGTTGTTGGCGATCAGATGCTTGTAGCAGCCGCCCACGCCGGTGCTCTCCAGCCCCTTGCAGTAGTGTCCGGCCATCGTCCCGGCCAGATAGGGATCCTCAGAGAAATATTCCGGCTGGCGTCCGTTCAGGGGGTTGCGGTGCAGATTCATGCCGGGGGCAAGGATCAGCGAGATCCCCAGCGCTTTCGCCTCTTCGCCGATCACGCGGCCGACCGCAAGCATCAGTTCCTTGTCGAAGCTGGCGCAGAGGGTCGCGCCCGAGGGAAAGCCGATGTTTTTCTCGTGCAGATTCACGCCGCTGTTGCCGTCAGAGACCACAAAGTCCGGCAGCTCCAGGCCCTCTGCGGAGAAGATGCGTCCTGCCTCACCGCGCCCTTCCACGCCCCAGCCGTGATTGGCGCAGACGGAGAGGCGGGCCAGGGTTTTCACATCCAGATTGCCCACCAGCTCCGGCAGCAGCGTTTCATCCGCCAGCGCATCCCGGAAGCTGAGCTTGCGTCCGGTACGCGGCAGTTCCTCGTGAGAAAATGCCTCCGGGTGCTCCCGCCCGGGCTGAAGGCTGTGCGCGTCCTTTTGGACGCCGGAGAGTTCGCCTTTGGGATAGCTGCCGATCGGATCGCGCTGCGTCAGCCGCGTGAAGAGCAGATTGGGGCGCATCCTGTGCTTCCCATTCCGCAAAACACGATCCTCGTCGAGCGTAAAGCGTCCGATCTCCTTCGCCTCACGCACAGAGCCGCCCAGAAAAACGCGATAGCTCCCCTCGACCGCCATCCATGCGGCGGCTTCTTCATCAAAGCTTGCCATGTGACCGAGCGGCACCTTCATCGTCAGCGTCTCACACTCGCCGGGGGAAAGCAGGCGCGTCTTTTCAAATCCGATCAGCTCCCGCGCCGGCTGCTCCAGCCGTCCCCGGGGCTTGGAGAGATACAGCTGCGCGACCTCGCGCCCGTCCCGTTCCCCACAGTTTGTCACCGTGACGGTCACGGAAAGCTGCTCCCCGTCAAACGCGCAGGCATCGCAGCGCCTGTCGAAGCGCGTATAGCTCAGCCCATGTCCGAAGGGCAAGCCGCCCCGGCTTGCCTCCGGGAAAGTCTCAAAATAGCGGTAGCCCACATAGAGATCCTCTTCATAGACCGTGTTGACCCAGGTTTCTCCCTCGTCGGTCACGAGGCGGGGCTTTCCGTCGCCGCAGTCGTAGAAATTGCGGGAGGATGGGATTGCATCATACGTTCCGGCCCAGGTATCCGGCAGCTTGCCGGAGGGATTGACCCGCCCGGTAAGCACATCCATCAGCGCCCGTCCTGCCAGCATCCCGCCAAAGCCGTTGTAGACGACGGCATCCACTCCGTATTTCTCCGCAAAGGCCGCGCCGATGGGAGTTCCCACGTTCAGGATCACCACCAGTTTGTCGAAGCGGCTCCGCAGCGCGGCAAGCAGGGCTTCCTCCGCCTCTGTCAGTGCGTATTCGCCCCGGGCGCTGGAATTGTCTGTGTTCTCGCCGGAGCAGCGGGAGAGCACAAAAAACGCTGTGGCCGATTGCTCCCTGGCGTGCTTCAGGAGTTCCTCGTCGGGGATGCGATTTTCCCCGCAGGTGTAGAAATCCAGAAGCTCGCGGTTGATCGGGTACTCGCGTTCAGCCTCCGCCGCCTCCAGCAGACCTACGGCATAGCGGGGCGTGATCTTGCCCGCGCCAACCGCGCAGAGCCGGAAGGTGAACAGATCCTTGCCGAAGAGGTTCAGCGTCTCGCCCTCGCGCAGAGGCAGCGCGCCGTTTTCATTTTTCAGCAGCACGATCCCGTCCCGGGCCGCCTGCAGGGCGATCTGCTCATGCGCGGCAAAGCGCGGATCCGGAAGGACCTTCTCCGGCGTGTAAACGGATATCTCCGCCGGCAGCATTTCCGCGCCCTGCCGATCCCGATAGCCCTCGATGTGCAGCACGGCCTTCTGCCCGTAGTCATGCAGTACCGCAGCCAAATCGACAGCCAGCACCGAGCAGCGATATTCACCGATGGAAAGCTCACGTACGATGACGTCCAACGGTCTGCCGTGCAGCAGCACACGCCCGCCGTCCAATGCCATCGGCTCGGAAAAAGTCAATAGAAAGCGCCCTTCCAGCTCACGATCGAACATCACATACTGGGAATCCGGGTCGTTGAAGTCAAAGAGCAGCGGCGCATCCGCATTCAAAATATATGGTCTGTCCATCCTGCTTTTCTCTTTCTCAGTTTTGGCTGTGAAGGATTATGATCTCTTCCCCGCAGCCCGCGGCGGAAATGAGAACGCGGATCTCACCCGGTTTATCGGTGCTGCGGATCACCGCCATCACGCGGCCATCGAAGGTCTCCCATGCATTATCCCGATAGCTGCCCTCACACTGGGGATGGGCGGAACCAAAGCCCGCCAGCACGCCCGCGCCTTCCACGGTAACTGTCACTTTCCGCTTATCGAAGCGGCTGGGCAGACCGTTCTCGTCCAACAGATCGATCGTCACAAAGGCCGCGCCGCGTCCGTCTGCGCTCAGGATGGTCTTGTCAATATGTACGCCGAGCTTAGCCGGCGTGCCTGCCGTCTGTAACACAAAACGTCCATTCTCTTTGCCGCTTGTATAACCGACAGCCATCAGCTCGCCGGGTTCATAGTTCAGCACAAAGGCGGCCTCATGTCCCTCGGTGGCCTTGCGGCCCAGGGAGACGCCGTTCAGGAAAAGCTCCACTTCTTCGGAAGCGGAAAGCACATGGACGATCCCGGGCTTGCCCTCAAAGCCGGGCCAGGTCCAGCTGTCCAGCGTGTCGTTGTATTTCCAGTCGTTGGTGTTGTCGCTCTGTCCGAAGCGGTCCAGTCGCTCCACTGCGATAAAGGGTTCTTTTCGCAGGCCATAGGCGATCTCACGCAGATAGCTCACCGGGCGGCGATAAGCGTTGAGATTGATATCTCCGCAGTAGGCCAGACGGTCGGGATACCAGCCCTGCTCGTGCCGTTCGGGGGCGTAGTGATAGCAGGCGATGCCCGCCTCGCCCAGGTAATCATAGCCCGTCCAGGTGAAGTCGCCGAGGACATGGGGATTCCGCTCGGCGATCTCCCACAGCCGCGCGATCTCGGTGGGGTAGGTCTCGCTGCCCACGACCACGCGCTCCGGGTGCGCGGTATGCTCGTATTCGTGCCGGGCGGTGAGGTAATTGTAGCCCACCACGTCCAGCTCGCAGGCCACCTCCTCCATCGCGTCGGAGAGGCCGCGGCTGGTGGAAAAGGCGTCCATTTTCTGCCGCTCCATCTTGGCCATGGCGGCGTTGAGCGCCTCGCTGCCGGAGGACTCGGCCTGAGATTGCAGGGCAGCCTCGGTCTGGGCCATTTCGGCCTTCATTTCGTCGATGCGGTCGGTCATGGCCAGAAAGCCGCTGATGGCGCAGGTGACATAGCGGGTGCCGTCAAGGCTGCGCAGATAGTTTGCCAGCTCCCGATTGCGCCGTCCGCCGCTGCGGCGGCCGATCTCCGGGATCTCGTTGCCGAGGCTGTAGAGCACCACGCAGGGGTGGTTATAGTCCTTGGCAACCAAGTGTTCAATGCTTGTCCTCCACTCGTTGACGAAGTCCAGCGAATAGTCCGCGCTGTTTTTCGGCATCTCCCACATATCCGTCAGCTCATCCATGACGAGGATCCCGAGCCGGTCGCAGGCGTCCAACAGCGCCTTGCCCGCCGGGTGGTGGGCCGAGCGGATGGCGTTGAAGCCCGCCGCCTTGAGCTGCTTCATACGAAATTCCTCGGCGTCGGGCAGGGTCGTGGCGCCGATGACGCCGTTGTCGTGGTGGATACAGGCGCCGCGGAGCTTCGTCTCCACGCCGTTGATGCGCAGGCCGTGCCGCGCGTCCAGGCTCAGCTTGCGGATGCCGAAGCTGCCCTCGGCACGGTCGAGGCAGTTTTCTCCGTCAAAGAGCTCCGCTGTCCAGGCATAGAGCACCGGATGATCGGGGCTCCACAGGTCGGGCTCGTCCACTACCAGACGCAGGTGGGACTGCACGGTCTCCGTTTGCAGGACCGAGACCACATTCTCCGCGCTTGTCTCCCGCCCGTTCGGCGCGGTGAGGGTCAGGCGCAGGCGCAGCTTTTTCGCCTCAAGGCCGGTGTTCTCAATCGCAACGTCCGCGAGAACGAGGGCATAGCCGTCCTCCAGCTCCGCCGTGGTCAGGCGAACGCCCTCCGGATGGACATGGATGAGATCGCCCTGCCAGAGCCACACGTCCCGATAGATCCCCGCGCCGGGATACCAGCGGGATTCGTTCTCAAAGCCGCGGGAAATGACCTGCAGCACGTTTTCCTCGCCGTAACGCAGATGGCTGTTGAGCTCGGCGTAAAACTGGGAATAGCCGTAGTGGTTGGCGGCAATCAGCTCGCCGTTGAGGTAGACCATGGCCTGGGCCATGACGCCCTCAAATTCCAGGGTGTTCTGCTTACTCTTCCACGCCAAAGGCGCAAAAAAGCGTTTTTCGTAGGTATAGGACTTCACCGGGTAATAGCCGGTCTGGTTGCCGCTGGGGGAATCCGCCCGGCGCTGCTCCAGGATCATGGCATCCTGGGGCAGGGTGACGGGCGTGGTCTCCGGTTCGGAGCCGAAGATCACGCCGAAGGGATTGGGTACGCCGGGCCGCACGGTCCAGTCGGTATGAAAAAGGGTTTTCTTCATAGTCTTATCTCCTGTTTCTTTCATTGTTAAGGTCATAGATCATATGATAAACGCGCGTGGCGTTGCGCAAAAGCTCTTCTCTCGTCAGCTCGCCGTTTTCAAGCGCGTGCAGGATGTCGTTTAAATCGGCGTCACAGCCCGGCATGAAGAGGTCGTTGCCCGCTTTCATGGTAGGCGCGGCGCAGGCGTTCCGGTATTTGCCGTCGCCGTGAGCATAATCCGTGCCGATCCAGTCGGTCATCACCAGCCCGTCAAAGCCGCATTCGCAGCGCAGGAAGTCCGTGATCAGATCGTATCGTTCGGAGGTATGCACGCCGTTGACCAGATTGTAGGAGCTCATGACCGCCTTCGGGTTCGACTCCCGAATGGCGATTTCAAAGCCTCTGAGATACAGCTCCCGCAGCGCCCGCTCGGATACAACGGCGTTGTTCTTCGTGCGCCGAAACTCCTGGTTGTTGCAGCAGAAATGCTTGATCGTGGTGCCGCAGCCGGGGTGCTTCTGAACGCCCCGGGTGATGGCGGCGGCCATGAGGCCGGAAACGAGGGGATCTTCGGAGTAGTATTCAAAATTTCGCCCGCAGAGCGGGTGGCGGTGGAGATTCATGCCGGGGGTCAGCCAGAGATGGATGCCGAAGCGTTCCATTTCGTCACCGACCAGATCACCGTATTGCTCGGCCAGACGGAGATTAAAGCTCTGGGCGATGGCCGTACCGAT
This sequence comes from uncultured Oscillospiraceae bacterium, assembly GCA_905233785.1. Taxonomy (GTDB): domain Bacteria; phylum Bacillota; class Clostridia; order Oscillospirales; family Oscillospiraceae; genus Limivicinus. The sequence continues at coordinate 18,385 of CAJOCV010000002.1, read as the reverse complement.
GGGGATGGCGGTGCAGTACTGGGTGTGCTTGCCGGCCTTGCGGATCTTTTCGTCCAACTCCGGGCCGAGGCCAAACTGTTCGGCCAGTTCCGGGGTGAGGAAGTCCCGCATCTTTTGAATGTCGTTTTCGTCGCAGGAATAGAGGCCGTTCTCATCCTCGGCATAGACCGGGGTGAGCCGCAGTCCCGCCGGGCCGTCGGCCAGGACCAGGCTTTGATCAATGCCCCTGTCCTTGAGCAGCATGGTGGTCTCGCCCGCCGCGCCGCAAACGCTGCGGCCGGAGTTGCCGACCATCGAAGGCTCCGCGCCGGGCAGATAATAGCCGAGGCACAGCAGCGCCAGATCCCGATCGGGAAACATTTCGAGCAGAGGGTCAGTTTCTGAAGGAAGATCATAGCAGACCGTTTCGGTTTGAATTGCCTCCGGCGACAGGCAAAGCCGGGGAAGATCCTGTGGCAATTCCAAAGGCTTGGCGCAGAGCTCCGGATCGTCAAAATCCGCCCTGCCGCCGATGGGCCTGAGCTGTCTTACAGCGATCCGCTCCGGAACCTCCACCACGCCGCAGGGGTTCACGTCCTCCACGGATGTTCCCAGGAGGAACACATAGTCCCCGGCCTCCAACACATACCGGGACGTCCTCTCGTCGTAGGAGGCCAGCTCCCGCAGATCGACACACAGCCGGAACACCTCCGTTTCGCCCGGCTTCAGTTCCTTCGTCTTGTCAAAGGCGGCCAGGTGCAGCCTCGGCTGGGGCAGCTTTCCCACGGGTTTGGAGACAAAGAGCTGCGCTACGTCCTTGCCGCTGCGCTTTCCGGTATTTTTGACCGAGACCGTCAGTGTGACGCACGCGCCGTCAAGGGAGAAATCCGTGCAGCTGCGTGCAAATTCCGTATAACTCAGTCCGAAGCCGAAGGGGAAGATGGGTTTGACTCCCATCGTCTCAAAATACCGGTAGCCCACGAAGATCCCCTCGCGGTAACGGGTGTCGTCCCGGGCACCGAAATTGTCCGCACTGGGATAGCAGTCAATGGGCGCCCAGGTCGCAGTCAGACGGCCGGAGGGATCGGCTTTGCCCAGCAGGATATCCGCCAATACGTCGCCGGTGGCCACGCCCAGCTGACTGAGCAGCAGGACGTTCGGCACCTCCGCCAAAATGGGGCTCAGATCGACCACGCCGCCCACGTTCAGCACCAGCATGAATTTCTCATAATTCGCGGCAAGGGAACGGATGTCCCGGATCTCGCAGTCCATGAGTCGGAAGTCGCCCGGGGCATCGCTGCGGTCGCTGCCCTCGCCGGAGTTGCGGGAGAGTATATAAACCGCCGCGTCCGCGTCGGTGGGCAGTGGGAAGTCGTAAAAGGGCACGGGTTCCTCATGATCCTTTTCGAGGAACAGGCCGGAGAGGCCTTCTTCAGCCAGCACCCGTCGCAGGCGCTCACGCTTTTTCTCCGCCTGCTGTGCCATCAGCGCGTCATAGGCGTCCAGCCATTCCCCACCGCAAAGGGAGAATCCCGCGTTTTTCAGGCCCTCCTCGATCGTTGTATAGAAGTGGGAGTTTACTTCCCCGGAGCCGGTGCCGCCCTTGACGGTTTGCCGCGCACCGGCTCCCGTAAGCAGGAGGCGGCAGGGGTTATCAAGCGGAAAGCGCCCGTCTTTTTTCAAAAGCACAGTACACTCCGCCGCGGTCTCGCGGATCCGCGCGGCGTGTCGTTTTTCATATTCCTGCAGGATCATGGCTTTGTCCTCTCAAAAATGTTGAATAAAAAGGATGGGATGCGGGCAGAGCGCATCCCGTCCTGGTGGGTTACTGTCTGTTGAATTTCAGATAGCCGTGGCGCACGGCGCGACAGGCGTCGTCCACGATGTCGTCCCGGCCGCCATCGCCGTGAATCTTCCAGCTCCAGTAGAACCAGCCCATGGTATCCTCCATGCTCTTCTGAAACTCTTCGGACACGGTGTAATACAGATGGGTCTTCTCAGCATCGGTCATGCTGTCCAGCCCGTCGGCCTGGTTCTGGGCGTTCCATTCGCCCACGATCAGGGGCAGGCGGCGGGCCGCGGCGTTGACCTTGGTGCCCAGGTTCTGCAGATACTCGGTGTAGACGTCCACGTTCCGCTCCCGGAAGATCATCATGTCGGCGGTCATGAGATAGTTGTGGGTATCCAGGATCATACCCTCGAACTCCTTGAGGAACTCGTCCCAGATATTCAGTTCGAATGCGTCGTGGATAACCACGTATTTCTCCGGCCCCATATGTCTGCGGATGGCGGTGTAGGCGTCGCGATAGAACTGTCGGAGAAACTCCAGCGGGTAGTTGGTGTTGCTCTTGGCCAGCTCCGTGTCCACGGGTTTATAAAACTGCAGGAAGTTCTGGATGTTCAGCATCCGGCCCGCCTCCGTGTCGGAGCACATGGGCTCGTTTAAGAGCTCAATGCCCCACATGGCCTGTCGCTCGCCCCAGCGCTCGGCGATCTTTCCGAGAACCTCTACGGTGTAGTCCACGTTTTCCTTCTTGGTGGACCAGGTGCAGATGCCGCAGATGCCGGAACTGTCGGTGCCGTTGTGTCCGCCGGGGACGGTGTGCAGGTCGACCATGATCTTGAGCTTATACTTCTCCGCCCAGTCGAAGGCCTTGTCCAGATACTCATAGCAGTGGACATAGGGGCCGACGTCCTCAAAGAGGAAGAAGGGCACGGGGATGCGCACGGCGTTGAAGCCCATGCGGGCGATCTCCTCAAAGTCCCGCTCGGTGATGAACTCATCCCGGTGGACCTTCAGCCGCTCGCGGATCTTATCATAGCCGAGCTCGATGCAGAGATAGGTCTCGTCCATGGCAGTGGTGCCGCGGAAAAGGTCCTCGCTCATCCACTTTTCCAGGACCAGCCAGTTGCCGAGGTTTACGCCTCTCAGCTTCTCCATGTCTCCCACTCCTTCTCCGCTGCTTCCTCGGCGACGGCCACGGCGGGCTGCGCCTTGCGCGCTTCCAGCTCCGCGCGGATCTGCGGGATTTGCTTCTCCACGTCATACTTGTAGGAAATGAACAGGGCGATCAGAACGAAAACGATGGGAACGAGGTTATACAAAACGGCGATACCGGTCAGAGTGCCGGCCGTCTGCCGCTCCGCAGTACCGACATAGCCGACCGCGGCGATCAGGAAACCCTGGAGTGCGCCGGAGAGCGCGCTGGCCATCTTGGCCATGAAGGAGTTGACGGAGCCCATGACGCCCTCGATACGGGTGCCGAGCTTCCACTCGCCGTAGTCCATGCACTCAAAGAGGTAGATGTTCATCATGAAGGAGATGGGCACTGCGCCGACGATGAAGAATGCGGTGCCGATCATGAGCGCTGGCAGATTCGCGCCGCCGACCCAGCGGATCACAGGGCCGAGCGCCATGATGATGAAGCCAATATGCAGCGTCTTGGCGGTGCCCCATTTGTCCATGAGCTTGGGGACGAAGATCAGAATGGGCATGGCCAGCAGGGCTGCGGCGTTGAGCCAGGTCTGGATACCCAGATCGCCCATGTTCCATTTGGTGTAATAGGTCGCCATGGCGCCGTTGAAGCCGTTGGAAAAGTGATAGATAAAGTACATGGCAGCCAGCATCCACAGATATTTGTTGCCCTTGAGAGCGCCGAAGGCCTTCTTGAGGGATACGATTTCTGCCTTCTCCTTAGGCTCCTCGGCGTCCTTCAGCTCGGGAACGAAGAAGAAACGACCCAGACCGATGATGGCGCAGGGAACGGCGATAAAGAGCACGATGGTGGCCCAGCTGTGGCGGTCATTGCCAGCGCGTGCCACCAGCTGCGGCACGATCATGCCGGCCATGGTGACGAGCACCATCTGGTAAATGCCGGCGGCAGAGATCATGCGGGTACGGTTCTCCGGCTTTTTGACGGCGCGGACCAGATATACCGGCTCGTTGCCGTAGAGAATGGTGACGCAGATGGAGTTCTGGATGAAGTAGGTCACGAATACCCAGACGTACAGGGCGGTGTTGCTCATCTCCGGGGCCGCGTACATGGCGTAGATGGTGGCCCACAGCACCACGATGGCAAACTCATAGGGACGGGCTTTGCCGAGCTTGGTGTTGGTGCGGTCGACGATGAAGCCGATCAGCAGGTCGGTGATCGCGTCGGAAAAGCGGGAAATCATCAGCAGCACGCCGATGATTGCAGGGTTCAGGCCGAGAACATCAGTGAAATACACGCCCATGAAGCCGGCCATGGTCATCTGCATGGACAGGGCAACGGCGCGGGTCGACCAGGCGGCCGGGAACCAGAACGGCAGCTTGTCTCTGGCGCCGGCGGGGAGTCTCTTTTGATCCATTGTCTTTTCTCCTTTTTGTTTTTATATGCAGGGAATGTTTTTTGCTTTCTGGTTTTAATATAGCGGATTATCCCGCAGCCATATATCAGCATTCTCAGCCAAATACAAGATTTCTTATAATTCGCAGAAAACTTTTCAGTTTCGTGATTTTGCTGCAATTTTTGTGCCAAAAATTGTGCAGAATGTGAAGAAGCCCTCTCTTTTTCACGAGAGAGCTTTTCATATCAGATTTTTCATGTTATATTACCGCTGAGGTGAGGAATTTGGCAAAGTTGGATACGCTATTCTATTTCGTTGCGCATGAGATCTCCTCCCATGTCCGCATTCTTGACCGCAGCGGCGGGGAGCCGCTTCTCTATACCCGGCGCCTGGATCTGCAGGATTTCTTTCTGGCAGAGCCGGAGCGTGAATCCGCCCTCCTCGCCTTTGCGCAGCCGGAGGGCCCGGTTTTGATTCAAGTCGGCGAAGAGATCCTGTACGGGCTTGTTCAGACGGAGGCCCAATGGATCGTCGCCGGCCCCGTTCTCATGGTCAACGGCTATAAACTGCGATGCTCTCTCTCCTGGGACGAGATGCCATCCTCCTTCCCCTTGGAGCTGCAGCCCTGCTCACTCACTCACTTTGCGGAGCTGATGCTGCTGCTGCACGATTGTTTCAATGAAGATGTGCTGACGCTCAACGACTGTCTGATGGACAACAGCACCCTGCGTGAGAGCGGCGAAGGTCGAAAGGCGGAGCTGCAGCGTCAGGTCCACGGCAAGCTGGAGGAACAGGAAAAACACAACCCCTACGACCATGAGCAGCGGGAGATGAGCTGCATCGAAAACGGAGACCTGCAGGGCCTGAGGATGGCCTGGGAGGAGCAGTTTTCCGGTTCCTTCGGCACGACCTCCCGCGATCCGGCCCGCAACGGGCGCAACCTCGCCACCATTGTCGTCGCCTTTGCGACCCGGGCCGCCATCCGCGGCGGCGTGCTGCCGGAGCTGGCGATGAGCCTAGGCGATGTGTACATGCAGAAGATCGACGTGATCCCCAACCTCTTTGAGCTGGGGAATCTGGTCAAGGCGGCGGAATACGAGCTGACGGAGCTGGTGATCGAAGCAAAAAAGCGGATCACCCGCGGCGGGGCCGCCGGGGAAGATCCGCTGATTCTGGGCTGCAAAGACTATATTTTCAACCATCTGCACTCGAAGCTCACCGTGCGGGAGATCGCAGAATCCTTAGGCGTCAATCCCAATTATCTCTCCACCCGCTTCCGGCAGCAGACCGGCGCGACCCTGTACCGCTACATTCTGGACGAGAAGATCAATCTGGTAAAGAATCTGCTGCTCTATTCCGAGAAGAGCTACAGCGAGATCGCCTCCACCCTGGGCTTCAGCTCCCAGAGTCATCTGGGCACTCATTTCCGCGAGGCGACCGGGATGACGCTGCAGCAATACCGAAATCAATATAAAAAGCCGACCGGCAAAGGGCGCTCGACGATGATCGCCCCTTGAGCGCCGCTCTGAACGGATAAGATTGAAAGGAGTTTGCTTCGATGACCGATAATCTTGACCGCCGCATTCTGCCCTTTTTGTGGGTACACGGCGAGACCGAGGACGTTTACCGCGAGATGGTGAAGGCCATCTATGACGCCAACATCCGCGCCTTCTGCGTGGAGGCGCGGCCCCACGAGGGCTTTTGTCAGGAGCCCTGGTGGCGGGATATGGCGATCCTGCTGGACGAGGCCGAGAAACGCGGCATGCGTGTCTGGATCCTGGACGACAAGCATTTTCCCACCGGCTTTGCAGCGGGTGAAGCGGAAAATGCGCCCAATGAGCTGCGGCGGCAGGGGCTGCTGCACAAGCGCTTTCCGGTCAAGGGCGGCAGGATCCGTCTGAACGCTGCGAAGCTCGCGCACCCGCCCGTTTTGAAAAACAAGATGTACCTCCTCACCGATCAGCTCAACAAAAACAACACGCCGCAGAACAAATTCCACGACGACGTTCTTTTGAGCGTCGCTGCCATCCGACTGGATCAGAAAGCCGAGCCGATCGACCTCACAGACGAATGCCAGAACGGCGTGCTGGACTGGACGGCGCCGGAGGGCAAGTGGGAACTGCAGCTTTGCTATCTCTCCCGCAACATCGGCACTCACCGCAGCTACATCAACATGATGGACAAGAAATCCTGCCGCATCCAGATCGACGCGGTGTATGAGCCGCACTATCAGCACTTCGGAGACAAGTTCGGCACCGTGATCGCGGGCTTCTTCTCCGATGAGCCCGAGCTTGGCAACAACTCCATGTACAAGATGGACAATCCCCTTGGCACCGAGCAGGATCTGCCCTGGAGCCGGGAGCTGGCCGCCGCACTGGAGGAAAAGCTGGGCGCGGGCTACGCCGTCCTGCTGCCGCTGTTGTGGTCCAATGACTGCGATCCGTTTCTGACGGCCAAGGTGCGCTATGCCTTTATGGACAGCGTCTCCCGTCTGGTGGAGGAGGACTTCTCCCGCCAGATCGGCCAGTGGTGCCGGGAGCATGGCGTGGAGTACATCGGCCACGTGGTGGAGGACAACAACCAGCACGCCCGCACGGGCACCAGTCTGGGGCATTACTTCCGCGGCCTTAAATGGCAGACCATGGCCGGCATCGACGACATCGGCGGTCAGGTGGAGCCCGGCATGGAGGATCGGAAGAAAAAGAACGTGTTTGGCGCGACGGAGGACGGCGAGTTCTACCACTACGCCCTCGGCAAGCTGGGCACCTCGATGGGCGCGCTGAACCCGAATATGGGCGGCAGGACGATGTGCGAGATCTTCGGCAACTACGGCTGGAAGGAGGGCGTGAGACTGGAGAAGTACCTGCTGGATCATTTCATGGTGCGCGGGGTCAACCACTTTGTGCCTCATGCCTTCACCGCAAAGGCATACCCGGACAAGGACTGCCCGCCGCACTTCTACGCCCATGGGCACAACCCCCAGTACCGCCACTTCGGCGAGCTGATGAAGTATGCCGACCGGGTGACGGGGATGATTTCCGGCGGCCACGCAATCTGCCCGGTGGCGATCCTGTATCACGCGGAGGCCGAATGGTGCGGCAAGGCCATGCTGATGCAAAAGCCCGGACGTATCCTGCAGGACAACCAGATCGACTTTCACTATGTCCCCGCCGATGTGTTCGCGGAGCGGGAGTTTTATAAGACCGAGATCAGCGACAGCCTGACGGTAAACGGCCTGGAGCACGTGGTGCTGGTGATTCCCTATGCCCAATTCATCACTAAGGAGACCGCCGAGGCGGTGATCGAGCTGACTGACAAGGGCGGCAAGGTGCTGTTCCTCGAAGCCTATCCCGACGGCCTCTGCACCGGCGAGACGCTGCCCGAGGGTGTGATGGAGAATACAAAAGTCGTGCAGCTTGCCGGGCTGCTAGGTGAGCTGTCCGAGTATAGAACGCTGACGATCGCCCCGGCCAACGACCGCATCCGCGCTATGCACTATGTGGGCGAGCAGGAGTTCTTCTATCTGGTCAACGAGGGGGACAAGCCCTGGCACGGGACGGTCACCCTGCCGGATACCGGCGAGTATCACATCTACGACGCCTGGCACGACCGCACTCTCGCCTGGGACGGCGGCGCGCTCACCATCGAGCCGTGCCACAGCCTGTTCCTCGTGAAAGGCACGGCGGAGAACGTTTATTCGCCGCCCGTCTTCACGGAGCGGCGGGTGCTGGAGGAGTTTAGGCAGAGCGTCTGCAAAGCCCTGGACTACCCGGAGTTCGGCCCGGCTAAGGAGATCATAAAGCCCGAGAACTACGCCCTCACCGACAAGAAGTTCTCCGGCTTTATCCGCTATGAGACCCGCTTCACCGGTAAAGTGCAGCTGCTGGAGATCACCGACGCCTGGGAGGGTGTGGAGGTTTTCGTCAACGGCCAAAGCGCCGGGATCCAGGTGGTGCCGCCGTATCGATTCGATCTGCGCGGTCTGACGCAGGAGGGCGAGAACAGCCTGACCATCGAAGTCGCCACCACGCTGGAGCGGGAGCGCGGCAAAACAAAAGACGCGGCTCCAACCGGCATCACCGGCGAAGCCGCGCTGTACCTGTAATCGAAAGGAAATCCCGATCATTGTATATAAATCGTGGAAAGAGAAACTTCTCTTTCCACGATTTTTTGTTATGTATCTATTAGCGATGTTTCATCGCGCAGCTTTTGATTGAAGATCAAAATTCATCCGGGGCTTGGGGCGAATGTCACAACAAGTTTTGCAATCGGCAGCGGGCAGGCGGCGTGGACTTTTTCATAAGTTCATGAAGCCTGCCCTGCTTGCTGATGCAAAAAAGCAGAGTGTTCCCGCACTTGCATTGCTTGCCAATGCTAAAGTGTGGCCGCACTTGCCCTGCTTGCTGACGCAGTCTGCAGGCAAACAATCCACATGAAAAGCTCCCTCCTGTGTGAGCGCGCGCTCACGCGGGAGGGAGTTTTTTCTTCAATCTCTCAGCCAATCCATCGTGACCTCGTGCAGATAGCCGCGCCTTGCAGACTCGTGGACGCACCAATCGCTGAAGCGTTCCAGGCCGAAGATCGTGACTTCCGCATCGACAAACGGATCAACTTTTTTGACGACGCTCAGAATTTTTTGCAGCTCCTTTTTTGTAAAACGAATCGACAACGACTGCGGAAAGACGGCAACCTTTGTGCGTGACAACGGATCTTCCCGGCAGTATAAAACGACGCGGCTTCCGTCCGGCATCTCCACCGGGATCGTCCGATGAGCTTTCAAGCTGGTTTTTTCTCTGTCCCCGAGAAACCGAAGACAGGCCTCATGAAACGAACGGAGCGCGATCGCCTTGTCCAGATCAGCGAGAACAAATTGCAGATGTTCCTCCGGCCGTATGATCTGCTCCGTCTTCCGCAAATAAGCGTACCGACACCACGCGGTGTAGTACGTGTTGGCCAGATCGTATTTTGCGTAGGTACCACCGTCATGTTTGGCCGTGACAAACCCGGCCTCGATCAGCGCGTCCAGATACTTCCCGCATTTGTTGTTGGCAAAGCCCGCGTCCTTAGCGATCTCGCTCAGACGATGGCGACCGAAGGCCATGCTGCAAAGCAGTGGGTAATAGCTCTCCGGCGTGCGGAAGGAAAGCCGCATCCGCTCCGGCAGATACGCCGAAAACGCAGAATCATACGCGAGCAGCTGCCGCACATTTTCTTTAAAACTTTTCTCAGCATCCAACTCCTTTGCAACGGCCGGGATGCCGCCGGTCAGCGCATGGGCGGCATGTACTGAGCCGTAACTTTTCGGAGTAATTTCAAAGTATTTTCAACCAATAGCATCTATAATAAGATTTTTTGAAGTAGTTTGGAGGCCGTGTACCAACGGTTTACCAAAAACGCCAAAAAGCGCTTGACTATGCATTGAGGCCGGTGCCGTAAAAAAGCACCGGCCTTTTTGTTTTTCCTCCACCCTGCTCCCTTGCAACAGAAAGCTGAAGATTGCTTCTCAGTAATCGGTTCTTGAAAGGAGCGTCCTTAATGAATCCCCATCAAAAGAAATTCGTATCGCAAATGGAAGCTGTTTTCTCTTTCCTGCATGACCGCAGAATTCAAATCCCGGACGAGCAAGGGCTTTCTGAAAAAGAAGATAGAGAAATGGCATTTCAGAAGAACAAGCAAAATGAGCAGTCCGCGTACAGCCGGATTGCTCATTTTTGCAAAACTTCATGAAGTTTGCCATGCTTGCTGTTATGAAGCGACCCTTGTCAAGAGCAACTTTAACGATCACCAAAGAAGCCAAGATCTTGGGTAACAGAATAATCCCGATTTTTTCGCCAGATCACTCGATGGTCAGAATATCCGTAAAGCCGGTGACCTCGAAGATTTCCATGATCGTCTCGTTCACGCGGGTGAGCTTCATGCCGCCCTGCCTGTTCATGGTCTTCTGCGTGGCCAGCAGGACCCGCAGCCCGGCAGACGAGATGTATTCCAGCTTCTCGAAATCCAGCACGAGCAAGCTTATGCCGTCCAGGCTGTCCTTCAATTCTTTCTCCAGCTCCGGGGCGGTGGCGGTGTCCAGCCGACCGGCCAGTGCGATGGTCAGTTCAGGTGCATTTTCCTTCTTCTCGATGTTCAGCATGATGTCTTCCTCCTGTTTTTGTTTGCAAATATGGATTTCAATTTGTTTTATAACAGGGAAACGCTGATCAATTCGCCTTCGGCATCATGCGGATAATTTACGCCCTGATTTCGTCATTTTTTCTTGCAATACACAAAGTATTCTTGTAAAAAACTACGTTCATCAGAACGTAAATTCTCGCGCAATCTGCTCTTACCGAATTAATCATCGTTTACTTAGCTCAAGCCACATCCGTGAGCTTGAGATTTTTCACCGGTCTTAGGGCAATGAGGTTGACGATCACCGTGAACAGTGCCGTCAATCCCGTGCCGACAATCCATGCGGGCATACTCAGACTCCGCACGAACTGCGCGAAGGGCTGCTCCAACGTGCGAAGGATGAAATAGCCGATCCCGGAGCCGATTCCTAGGCCGAGCAGAATGCCGAGAGAAGTCGTGATGTAGGTCTCCCGCAGAAGATAGTTCGCCGTTTCCCGTGTGGTAAAGCCGTTGACACGCATGATCGTCAGCTCGCGCTTCTTCTGCAGGACGTACATGTTGGTCAGATTCATCAGCACCACGCCGGCCATGACCGCGCCCATGAAGATGAAGAGCAAAACCAGGCTGTTGATGACGCTGGTCGACGACTCGAACATAGCCCTGCTCTCGTCAGCACGGGTCACGCCGGAAAAGCCAGGAACGGCGCGAAGCGAATCCGCAAGCGAGGTCTCGTCCGCACCGCCCAGGCGGACAAAGAAGGTGTTCATCTCACAGGGCGCTCCGAAAACTTCTTCATAGTAGGCGGGGCTCATCAGCATCGGGCGGCCGACAAAGTGCTCAAAAACGCCGGCGACACGCACCGTGGCTGATTTTGTGCCCTCAAGGGTGATCTCGAATTCGCTATCGATATCCAATCCGTAGATCTCCGCAACGCGCCGCTGGATCAGAATGCCATTGTCCGTCGCGGTCATCACTTCGCCGCTCTTCCAGTCGCGCAGATGATAGCTCTCCTGGATGTCGTCGACATCGCAGACGAAGAGCTCCGCGATCTGCATATCCGAGATCCGGTACGTGATGTTCGCAAAATGCAGAGGAACAAAGTCCGCTCCCGCGTCTCGCAGCACCTCCTCGATCTCCTCCTGCGCCTGCTCGGACTCCTCACTGGCGAAGCTTACACGCCAATCGTAATCCGTGATATCGCCAAACTGCCTGTCCAGCGAGCCCAGCAGTCCGGTTCGCAGGGTGACGCCGATCACGATCAACGCGCAGCAGCCGGCCACACTCACCACCGTTACGATCACGCGGCGAAGATCACTGCGGATATTCAGGAGGATCAGTCGGGAATACAGTGACAGGGCGTGCTTCCCGCCCCCGGCGCTCTTTTTCGCTCCCTGGGGGATACGGGCCTGCATCAGCCGGATCGCCGGGGTGCGCAGCAGGCGGAAGCAGGCGGCCCACACGGCGATCAGAGCCAGCACAGCCGAGGCCAGCAGAGCCGCCAGGGTGGCGCCTGCCGTAATCGCAGGCTTCGTTAAGTCAAAGATATAAAAGATGTCATAGCCGCCCAGCGCGATCCCTTCTATCAGGAACCGTGCCGTCAGGATTCCGAGCACTGCGCCCAGCACCGTGGCCGTCACGCCGAAGCTGAGATACTTGGCGAAAACCTCGCGGTTGAAAAAGCCTAGCGCCTTGGTCGTGCCGACCTGCGTGCGCTGCTCGTCCACCATTTTGCTGACCGTGGCAAAGATCACCAGCGCTCCGACCAGAATAAACAGCAGCGCAAAGGTGCCTTTCAGACTCAGCAGGTTTTCGTTTGCGCTTTTGATCTGTACATAGCCGGGGTTGCCGCTCGGGTCGAGAATCAGCCAACGGCAGGGCTCGAGCGTCTCAAGCTGTTCCCGCGCCTCGGCGATCCTGTCCTCGGCGTCTGCGATCTGAGGAAGCGCTTCCTGATAGGCGGCTTCTCCCTCCTCAAGCTGCTTTCTGCTCTCCTCCAGCTCCTTTTGTCCGGCCCCTGCGTCCAGAAGTCCCTGTTCGTACTGTGCCTTGGCCTCGTTATACTGCGCGAGGCCACGTCGATAAGCGGCCATGCCCGTTTCATACCGGCTCATTCCCGCTTCATAGGCGGCAAGCCCCTCATTATACTTGGCAAGGCCGGCCTGGTACTCGTTCAATCCGGGGATGTACTGGGCGTGCCCGTCATCCCACTGTTTGCAAGCGTCCTGGAGCGTATTGTACTGCCCTTCATAAGCGCCTGCGGCCGCAGAAGCGGCGGCAGCAAGCGACGCTCTCCCAGCGCCGGCATCGAAACCTTCCTCGGATCCTGTCGCCGCGATATAAGCCTCCAACAGCATTTCGTCCGTGATCTGATCAGAATAGACGATAGTGTTGATATTGGCGCTCAGCGACTGATTCAGATCGCAGCAGTACCCGGTCGTGATCCAGAAGGGCATGGCGGTTGCGGAGGCGGAATCCACATCGACAGACTGCTGTCCGGCCCAGGAGATTTGAGCGGCATCGTCTCCGAGAGCGACTTCCACCGCGGCGCGAATGCCTCCGCGGATCTGCGCTTTCGCGTCCTCCAGCGCATTCCAGCCGTCCTCCAGCTCTGCCTTCACGCTGTCGAGCGGATCTTTGGCCGCGCTGAGCTCCTCCGCACCCGCATCCAGCTCCGCCTTCGCTGCGTCCAGTTGCTTCTTGCTTTGCACCAGTTGATAGCTTGACCACTCAAGCTGCTTCCGGCTGTCTTCAAGCTGGGTTTCTGCTTCCTCCAACTGCGCTCTCGCATCCGCGAGCTCCTGCTCGCCTTCGGAGAGCGCGATCCAGCCATCGTCCAATTCCCTGCGCGCAGCTTCCAAATCAGCCTTTGCGCTGTCCAGCTCCTGCTGCTTTTCGTCGATCTGCGCCTGAAACTGATCCTGTACGCTGGCGTCGCGCCTTATCGTCCCGATTCGTGCCAAGGCCTCCAGCCGCTCATTGACAGTGGCGACGGCTGCTTGATATTCCTCGGAAAATCGGTCAAGCGTCGCCTTTTTTTCAACGGCGACCTCCGCTTTCATGCAGCAGCCGTCCAGCGCCTGTCGATCGAAGGCCGCAGGCGTCACCATCACATAACAGGTATCGGTGACAAGCGTGTTGCCGTGGTCCGGGTGGTCGGCGATGCCGACCAGCGTGAAGCGGTCGCTGTTCAGGTACTGCAGTTTTTCGCCCGTGGCGTCCTGCAGCACGATCTCGCTGCCGACTGTCCAGCCCATCTCATCCGCCAGCTTTTTCTCCAAGGCGCATTCCGTATCCGTCGTCGGCAGGCGGCCTTCCACCGGCTGCGGCAGGTTGAGGCGCTGCGTCAGCGAGATCACGTTCACATCCCGGCGGTCGCCGCCGGACGAGGCCTTGGCGCTGACCTGCCAGACTGCCTCCACATCCGCCACGCCTTCAGTGCCCCGAATGTCCTCCAGATCCTGCTCCGTAAACAGGAGGGTGGAGACCATTTCGATATCCCGGAAATGCTGCGCGTTGAAAAAAGTCGATCCGTTGCGCGTCATGCCCGCGGCGGAATAGTCCAGGCCGAGGAAGACAGCGACGCCCAGCATGGCGATCACGATGATGGAAATGAACGAGACTTTCTGCTTCGTAATGTTCCGCAGATTGTCCTTGATCTGTGTTTTCTTCATCGTCCGTCACCAGACCAGATCTTCCGCGTGCAGCGGGTGCATGTTTTTCTTGATGCTGGCGATTTTGCCGTTTCTCACCTTCACCACGCGGTCGGCCATTTTGGCGATCTCCGGGTTGTGGGTGACCATCATCACGGTCGCGCCCTGATCGCGCACGATGCCTTCGATGACCGACAGGACCTCGATGCTCGTCATGTAATCCAAGGCAGCCGTCGGCTCGTCAGCAAGGATGAGCTGCGGACGTTTGACAATGGCCCTGGCGATGGAGACGCGCTGCTGCTGTCCGCCGGACATCTGGCCGGGGTAGTTGTTCGCGCGCGACGTGAGTCCGACCTTCTCGATGGCCTCCTCGGCGGGCATGGGATCGGAAACAAGCTCCGCGATGAATTCCACATTTTCCTGCGCCGTCAGGTTGGGCATCAGGTTGTATGCCTGGAAGATGAAGCCCACGGTCTCGCGGCGGAATTTGGTCAGCTCGTCGTCGGAAGGGTGTGAAAAGTCCTTCCCCTCGATCTCAAGCGTGCCGTCCGTGAGAAAGTCCATACCGCCGATGATATTCATCATCGTGGATTTGCCGCAGCCGGACTCGCCCAGCACCACGACGAATTCATTTTTGTAAATCTCCAGGTTGATGCCCTTGAGCACCTGCAGCACTGTGTCGCCAGTCTGGAATTCCTTGGTGACGTCCTTCAAAACGGCGAGGATTTCCTTCTTCTCGCCCAGATCGACCAGCAGGCCCTTTTCGTCGATGGTAATGGCGGCGAGGGAGGCCATGCGCTCGCAGAGCTGAAGCTCCTCGGCGTCGTAAAGGCTGCCGTCCTTTTTGTTGACGACCTGCACGCAGCCGATGATGTCGTGAAGATTGTTCAGCGGCACGCAGATCATGGTCTTCGTTTCAAGTCCGTTGTCGTCGAACACCGTGCCGTCAAAGCGCGGGTCGTTCGCCGCGTCCTCCACGATGACGGATTTGCCCGTCTTGGTGACGATGCCCTCGAGGCCGAGACCGTTTTCCACCATGATGTTGGAAATGTCCGCCGGACCGATGTGGAACAGAGGACTCAGGCGGTCAGTTTTGGTATCCAGAAACCAGATCGCGCCAGCCTCGCTGTTGAGGGTTTTGACGATGATCTCCAAGCTGCCGGACAGCGCGTCCTCGAGGTTATCCACCTCCAGCAACTGCTCCATGATCTGCCAAGTCGCCTTGGCAAAGCGTTTCTCTTCCGCCATAATCCATCCTTCTCTCTTAATTGCTGTAAGCAGGTCGCGGTGTAAGGGTTTGGCTTATTTGTCGCCAAAATCCTTATATACCGTCATTTCCACTTCGCTGCCGCGAATGGAGATGCTGACTTCATCTGATAGATTAGCGATGATGGATTTCTCCAGCTCATCCCATTCCTCTCTGGCCTCAGCGTTTGTCTCCTTCTCCTCGGCTACCGTGGATTTGAACCGTTTCATCGACCAGGTGACCATGTTTGCATTGGCGGAGTAGGTCATCGGGTCGAGCCCCTCCGCGCTGGAGCTAAGCAGCAGGCCTTGCAGATAGTAATCGGACGGATCCTCGACCTCCGTCGCGTCAAATGCACGCTCAAAGATGTCCCGCAGTTTTCCCATCACGCCGACTGCCGCGGCGTTTTTTCCGGTAGAGGAAACAGATATCAGCTCTTTGCGCATCTCGCCCGTCATGACCGGGTGCGCGAGAAGATGAAGCTGATACCGCTTTGCCTCAGCTTCCACCCAGAACGTGGCCACGGTCTCTCCAGTGATCTCCCGAAGCATGCCGAGCATTTCCTCCGCTAAAAGGCGAAGTCTCAAGGATTCCTTGGCCTTCAGGCCGTGGTAGGCTGCCGAGGCCGAGACCTGCTCCAGAGCAGCGCTTACGCCCGCTCCTGTGTTCGTGACCAGAATTTTATCTGAAATCCTGGTTTTCTCCTTTTCTGTTTGTGTTCCTAATCATTGCATCAACTGATTATTTTGTAATACTCATACGGGATGCTTCCTGCAGCGAGTTACAACTCACAGTCGATTGGCTGAAAGCCGTACTACCATATGGTCAGTTCTCGTTCTTGTACAGTTCCACCATCTGATGGATCCTGCCTGCCGGCTTGATCAGATCGTGCAGTGAGTTTCCCTTGTTGAGGGTGTCGACGATCGCGGCGATATAGCGATCCATCCTGACGGAAAAATAATAATCTCTCTGCAGCAGCTCCGGCTTCTGGTAGACAAGATTGGTCGTGAAGATCCGGTCAAACCAGCCTTTGGAGAACGCTTCATCAAACTTGGCGAGCCCGGAAGTAAACAGTCCGAAGGTCGAGAAAATGAAGACGCGCTTCGCGCCCATTTCCTTCAATTGCCGAGCCGTATCCAATATGCTTCCTCCGGAGGCGATCATGCCGAGCTCTGCGAGGCCTCGCGCCGACCAACCGAAGGGCGATAAGCGCGAGTATCCCCCTAACTGTTCAGTCCCCTCGCATGGGGACTGAACAGTTACCCCGGCGTTTATAAAACATGCCGATGTTCACGCCGAAGAGAGAGGCCAGAAAGACCGCCCGCTCGGTCGCGCCTTCATCCGGCGCGATGAACATCATATGCTCGCCGTCGAGCACAAGATCCTCGTATTCCGTCAGAAGCGCCTGCGTGAACTGCAGCGCGGGCGATACGTTCTCCATCCCCATCAGCGGCACCACGTTCTGCATCCGCGGATCGTGGGCATCGAAGGTAATCAGACTGTGAACACCCATGTTTTCCAATTCCCGCAGCATCACGGCACAGTCCAAGGATTCTCTGGTCGTTTTCCGGTGCTGCCGGCCCTCGTACAGAAACGGCATGATTACCGTGATCCGTCTTGCCCTGCCGCCGCATGCGGCGATCACACGTTTGAGATCCTGATAGTGATCATCGGGCGACATGCGGTTTTCTTCGCCGAACATCTGATAAGTCAGAGATGTGTTGCAGACGTCCAGCAGAATGTAGATATCCTTGTCCCGCACTGACTCTTTGATGATACATTTTCCCTCGCCGCTGCTGAACCGCGGACACTTCGACGGGATCAGGAAGCTTTCCCCGCCTCGCCACTCGGACAGGATCTGGTTGACCCTGAGGCCGATCGCTTCAGCGGAATCCAGAGTGATCAGTCCGATTTTCTCCTGCATGAATCATACCTCCGTTTCTGTTCTTTCGGGATATGGTTTCCGCGCAAACTTTTCATTCAGACCGCCGGGATCCTCCGTCACCCGCACTCCCGGCTGTTTGACGGCGTCCAGGCTTGTGTGCTTGTCCGCTTCCTCCGGCCGACGCGGCACGGTTTTGCCGTTGCCCGGACAGCCGACCGGCATCAGCGCCTGCCGCGCCGACACGCAGGACGTCCCGGGCGCGGGTCTACGCATGCGCTCCGGACGGATTGCGCTGAGCGCTCCAAACAGCGGTGCGCATTGCGACGTTCTCCTTCAGATTCGTGAAGAAGAACATATAGTCATAAAGGTGATAAGCCCCTTCCGGGAAAACATCCAACCCGGGAGGATAATCCGCCGCCGTCACGTCGGTCACGATCAGCTCGCCTTTCTCGCCGATATAGGCTCCGCAAAGCTCGGGAACGGGTTCGCCGCCGGCTTCAAAAACAGCTCCGTGGTTCAGCGATTTATCTGCCGGCGTACCGTCAGTTTTCCAGTTCAGCGGATTGATGGACAGAGCTTTCATTCCGGCAGGAATGACGATGGTCTCCGACACGTTCCCATCTTCGCAATCGAAGCATATAACAGTTCCCGTGTCTGTTTCACCAAAGGCAGGCACGATCTGCGGATATTCAGAAGTCATCTCTTCCGTGACCATCCAGCCGATGGAATAGACCGCGATCAGCTGTTCACGCAGCGCCTGGGCCTCGGCACTGTCGCCGCCGTAATATTCCTTCAGCAGTTCCAGGCACATCTCGCCGCCTTGGGAGAAGCCGGCCAGAATGATCCCGCGCCCGTCGTTTTCGTTGTCCAGATACCAGCGAAAGGCGGCGGAAACGTCCGCATAGGCGATCTCTCTGGCCTGATCTCGCTCGGTCTCCGGCAACGTATACGCATTGATGGACATCTGCCGGTAATAGGGGGAGAACAGACGCCCCGTCTCTTCAAAGATCCCTCTTTCCAAATCGAGGGCGTAGATGAATTTCCCCCTGAGCTTGTCGTTGAGATCAAAGGAATTCGTCTCGCTCCTTGTGTCCACCGTGGGACAGATCAGGAAGACGTCGACCGCCCGATCCTCGCCGAGCTCAAAATACGCCCAGTTGTCCGGCACACTGTAATCCAGAG
>CAJOCV010000001.1 GCA_905233785.1 uncultured Oscillospiraceae bacterium | reverse complement strand
ACCGTGACTGTCGAGGCGACGGCGAGCCCGACGCCTGACACAGAGGAAGAAACACCGCCTGATGAAACGCAGACAAGCGTAGCCGCGCAACAGCAGGAAGAAAACAAAGAGGAAAACCCCGAACCCAAGCAGGAATAACAGAAAAGCGACCCGGGCGGCGCCGCCGGCGATCTGAAAGAACAAGCATGACAAAATACTTGCAATTGCTTGCGTGATATGGTAGAATAAACTTGCTACACAAACTTTATATTCGATGGTTGCATAGAATGCGTTTTTATCCAGTTAAAAACGCACTCTCCGTTTTGGCATTCTCTGTGATTGTCGAAAGTTTGTGTAGCAGCAGATTGGGCTGTGCGTTTTTGGCGCGCGGCTTCGGCTGCGCGCTTTTTGTGTTGTATTATATTTTAGAGAGGAGCAAACCAAAGCATGAAAAAGCTGCATCTTTCGCTGCTGATCCTGAGTCTGGTGTTGGTTCTCTGCGCCTGCTCGATCAGACCCGCAAGCCAGGCGGCACCTACGGCCGCGCCCGTTCCGACTGTGGTGCCGGAGATGGTCGTTGTCGCTTCGCCGACCCCGATTCCAACACCGGAGACGACGCTTCCGACACCGGAAACCCTCATCTCCACACCGGAACCCACGCCGGAGCCGACCCCGATTCCGACGCCGGAGCCGACCCCGATTCCGACGCCGGAGCCGACGCCTGACCCCGCCCGTTTTATCAAAATCAACACCTCCAAGGTCATCAAAATCACGAAGCACCCCGGCGGTGAGAGCGTTTACACCGGCGAGAAGACCCTTTTCACGGTCAAGGCCAATAATGTTGTCACCTACGAATGGCGCTTTGTCTCCCCGGACTACACGCGCGAGGTGGTGTGGAACGCGGCAAACCTGAATTCCGAGTTTCCCGGTCTGGTTGCCACGGACGGCGACGGCGTGAAGCTGCGTATCCGGAATATCCCCATCGAGCTCAACGGTTGGTATGCCGTCTGCCTCTTTACTGACGCCGACGGCGGCATGGTGGCCTCCGACGGCGCGCTGATCCGCGTGGTGCCCTATCCCAAGGCGCCCAAGGCCAGCCCCAGCCCGTCCCCGTCGCCGAGCGTGAGCCCGTCCCCGTCGCCGAGCGTGAGCCCGGAACAGGGCGGCGGCCAGACCGGCAGCGGTGAAGGCACTGGAACCGGCACCGGTGAAGGCACTGGAACCGGCACCGGTGAAGGCACTGGAACCGGCACCGGTGAAGGCACTGGAACCGGCACCGGTGAGGGTACTGGAACCGGCAACGAAGGCGGCGGAACCGGCAACGAAGGCGGCGGAACCGGCAACGAAGGCGGCCAGGCGGGCACCTGAACGCTATTCCACCCGTAGGGGCCGACGCCCTCGGCGGCCCGTGTTTTGCATCCTGCCCGCAGGGAAGGGGCTTTCCCCTTCCGGCAGCCAATAGAATAAACCATAACAAATCTCCGGCGAATACAGATTTGACCCGCATTCGCCGGAGATTGTCGCATTTTATAAACTTGTTCCGCGCGGGCGGCTGATAGCCGCCCCTACGGCGGGGATCGACGGGATCCTCTGGCCACTGACCACTGACCACTGGCCACTAACTGCCTCATCAGCCGACGATGTCGCGGGTATCGCGGGCGATGACCAGCTCTTCGTTGGTGGGGATGACAAAGACCTTGACCTTGGAGTCGGGCGTGGAGATCATCACGTCCTCGCCGCGCTTGGCGTTCGCGGCCTCGTCAATGGTGACGCCGAGGTAGCCGAAATACTTGGCGATGGCGGCGCGGGTCTCCTTGCTGTTCTCACCGACGCCGGCGGTGAAGACGATGGCGTCCACGCCGTTCATGGCGGCGACATAGGAGCCGGCGACCTTCGCCACCCAGTACTGGAACATATCCAGCGCGAGGCGGGCGCGTTCATTGCCCTCGGCGGCGGCGTTGTCGAGATCGCGGAAGTCGGAGGACACGCCGGACACGCCCAGCACGCCGGACTTCTTGTTGAGGATGTTCAGCATCTCGTCGATCGAGTAGCCGTACTTGTTCATGATGAACTGGATGACGCCCGCGTCCAGATCGCCGCAACGGGTGCCCATCGGCAGACCCACCAGCGGGGTGAAGCCCATGGAGGTGTCCACGCACTTGCCATGGTCGATGGCGGCGATGGAGGAGCCGTTGCCCATATGGCAGGAGACGATCTTGAGCTCCTCGATGGGTTTGCCCATCAGCTCCGCGCAGCGGGCGGAAACGTAGCGGTGGGAGGTGCCATGGAAGCCGTAGCGGCGGATGCCGTCGTTCTCGTAGTACTCATAGGGCACGGCGTACATATAGGCCTTGCCGGGCATGGTCTGGTGGAAGGCGGTATCAAACACGGCGACCATGGGCACGTCGCCCATGACGGCCTTGCAGGCGTTGATGCCGGTGATGTTCGCGGGATTGTGCAGAGGCGCGAAGGGGATGCATTCTTCGATGGCGGCGATGACCGCATCGTCGATCCTTACGGAGGAGGCGAATTTTTCACCGCCGTGCACCACGCGGTGCCCCACCGCGTCGATCTCCTTCATGGAGCCGACGACGCCGTACTCGGCGCTCGTGAGCTTGTCGATGACGGCGGCAATGGCCTCGGAATGGGTGGGCATGGGAACGTCCTCGTTGAAGACGGGCTTGCCGCCCACGAGCGGGGTGTGCTTGAGGTGACCGTCGATGCCGATACGCTCACACAGACCCTTGGCCATAACGGCCTCGGTCTCCATATCAATGAGCTGATACTTGAGGGAGGAGCTGCCTGCGTTGATGACAAGAATTTTCATGGATCGAATTCTTTCCTTTCTCTTGTGATGGATGGCAAAAAAGATAAAATAACCCTGCTGATATTCTAATACAAATCGTGAAAAACGCAAGTATTTTTTGGAGAAAGCAACAATGATCGGTATTGTCTGTGAATATAACCCCTTTCACAACGGTCATGCGTGGCAGCTCGGCCGCGCCCTGCAGGAGATCGACCCGGACGCGGGCGTGGTCTGCGTCATGTCCGGGGACTTCGTGCAGCGCGGGGAGGCGGCGGTCTATTCCAAGTTTGCCCGCGCCGAGGCCGCCTGCCGCTGCGGCGCCGACCTCGTGCTGGAGCTGCCGCTGCCCTGGTGCCTCTCGTCGGCGGAGGGCTTCGCCCGCGGCGCCGTGGGGCTGCTCGCGGCCTTTGGGGCGCAGCATTTGGCTTTCGGCAGCGAGAGCGGGGATGTGGAAGCGCTGGAAAGGCTGGCCGAAGCGCTGCTTGCCGCCGAGACAAAGGAGCAGATCAAGGCGCTTCTCAAAAAAGAGCCTCAGCTTTCGTATGCCGCAGCCCGTCAGACTGTAATGGAAGCGCGGCTCGGAGAGCAGGGGAGAATGCTCAAAAACCCCAATGACATTCTCGGCGTTGAGTACTGCAAGGCGATTTACGACCTGCGCCTGCACATCGAGCCTGTCGCCATTCGGCGTATGGGCAGCGCGCACGACGGCGAGGGAAGACCCGGCCTGCGATCGGCCTCTGAGATCCGGCGGCTGCTGTTCTCGGGGCGGGCGATCGGCGGGGACGTGCCGCAGGAGGCGCTCGCGGTCTATGAAAACGAGCGGCGGCTCGGACGGGAAGTGCGGGGCATGACAAACTTTGAAACCGCGATCCTGAGCCGCCTGCGCCTGTTTGACGAGGCGTACTTCCGCTCCCTCCCCGACGCCGGGGACGGCCTGGGGGAGCGCTTGTATCAGGCCATACACCGGGAGACAAGCTATGACGCGATCCTCGCCGCCGCGC
This sequence comes from uncultured Oscillospiraceae bacterium, assembly GCA_905233785.1. Classification (GTDB taxonomy): domain Bacteria; phylum Bacillota; class Clostridia; order Oscillospirales; family Oscillospiraceae; genus Limivicinus. Next base: position 30,165 of record CAJOCV010000001.1, on the reverse strand, counting down.
AGAGCAAGCGCTATCCGCTTGCGCGCATCCGCCGCCTCTGCCTCTGCGCCTGCCTCGGCGTGAGGGCGGGGATGAGCGAGGGGGCGCCGCCCTACGCCCGTGTGCTTGCCGCAAACGGAAAGGGACGTGAGCTGCTGCGTGAGCGCAGCGGAAAAGGGGAGCTTCCAATCCTGACCAAGCCCGCAGCGGTCAGACAGCTTCCGGGAAATTGCCAAGGGATCTTCGGCCTCGGGGCGGATGCCCACGACTTCTACGCACTCGCCTATCCCGGCAGGGATGAGCGAAAACCCGGTATGGACTGGCGCCTTGGGCCCACAATTCTGGAATAATACAGTTTTTTATCATTTACAGCGCACGCAGAGTGTGGTAGAATACCTTAGTTAAAATCGCGTAACCGTTCGGCTCTCCGCGAGGAGAGCGGAAGGCTTGCAAAACTGCTTGCTTGGAGAAGCCTATGCTCGAAAGACTCAGACGGGTGAAAAATCAATACGACGAGCTTTTGCGCCGTATGGAGGAGCCGGCGACCTACGCCGACCCCGCGCTCTACGCCAGATGCGACCGGGAAGCGCGCGAAAAACGCCCGTTGGCGGAGGCTTATCAGGCTTATGAGAAGGCGCGGTGCGATCTGGAGGGTGCCAAGGAGCTTTTGAACGACCCCGAGATGCGCGAGCTTGCGCAGGAAGAGCTGCAGCAGGCGAGGGAGGAGCTTTCACGCCTGGAGCGGGAAATCAGGATCCTCCTGCTGCCGAAGGATCCCAACGACAGCAAGAACGTCATCATGGAGATCCGCGGCGGCGTCGGCGGGGAAGAGGCGATGCTTTTTGCCGCCGATCTCTACCGCATGTACAGCATGTACGCGGAGTCCAGAGGCTGGAAAATCGAGATCGCAAACCTCAACGAGACGGAACTCGGCGGCGTCAAGGAGTGCAGCTTCGTCATCGAGGGAGAGGGCGCCTGGTCGCGCCTCAAGTTTGAGGCCGGGGTGCACTGCGTCAAGCGCGTACCTGTGACGGAGTCCGCCGGGCGCATCCACACCTCCACCGCCACCGTGGCCGTGCTGCCGGAGGTGGAGGAAGTAGACTTCAAGCTCGAGCCCAACGATCTCAGGATCGACACCTACCGTTCCTCCGGCGCGGGCGGGCAGCATGTCAACAAAACCGAGAGCGCCATCCGCATCACCCATCTGCCCACGGGGCTGGTGGTGGAGTGCCAGGACGAGCGCAGCCAGTATAAAAACAAGGATCGCGCCATGCAGATCCTGCGCGCCAAGCTCTACGAGCGGGAGCGGCAAAACCAGGCCGCAGCCGTGGCGGAGGAGCGAAAGAGCCAGGTCGGTTCCGGGGAGCGCAGCGAACGTGTGCGTACCTACCGCTATAAAGACAACCTCGTGGTGGATCACCGCCTCGAGGGCGAGAGCCGCAGCTTCAGCCTCGCAAGCGTCCTCAACGGCGATCTCGACCCGGTGATCGACGCGCTCATTACCCACGACCAGGCCGAGAGGCTGGCAAATCAGACGGAGAACGGATGAAAACAAAGATTATCGCTGAAAATCTGGGTGAAGCCGCCCGGATCCTGCGCGGCGGAGGGCTTGTCGGCGTTCCGACGGAGACCGTGTACGGGCTTGCGGGAAACGGGCTGGATGAAAACGCCGTGCGGCGCATCTATGAGGTCAAGGGCAGGCCGGAGATCAAACCCCTTGCCCTGATGGTGCACGACGCCGGGGAGATGGAAAAATACTGCGAGGACGTGCCGGAGAGCGCGAGAGCGCTCGCGGCGCGCTTCTGGCCCGGCCCCTTGAGCATCGTGCTCAAGGCGAAATGCGAGGTCGTGCCGGAGATCGTGCGCGCCGGCGGCGATACCGTTTCGCTGCGTTGCCCGGATCACGCCATGACGCTCGAAGCGCTCCGGCTTGCGGGCATCCCCTTTGCCGCGCCCTCGGCAAATCCCAGCGGGCAGCCCAGCCCCAAAACAGCGCAGGAGGTATACGCCTACTTTGACGGCGTGATCGACGCGGTCATCGACGGCGGCACCTGCGGCCTCGGCAGAGAGTCCACGATCCTGGACATGAGCAGAACGCCCTACCGCGTGCTGCGGCAGGGGGCGCTGCCGCGGGAGGAGATCGAGGCGGCGCTGGCAGACGGTCTGCGCGTCATCGGCCTCACGGGACCCAGCGGCGCGGGCAAGACCACGGCGCTCTCCCTGCTGCGAAAGCGCGGCGCGCTGGTGCTCGACTGCGACGCGGTGTACCACGAGCTGCTGCATAGCGACACGGCGCTGCCGGACGCGATCGGGGAGGCCTTTCCCGGTACGGTGAAGGATGGCGTGCTTGACCGCAAGGCGCTGGGCGCGATCGTCTTTTCCGACGCGGAGAAGCTGGAGGCGCTCAACGGCATTACGCACCGCTTTATCTTACGGGAGATCGAGCGCCGCCTGCGCGCCTTTGCCATGGAGGGCGGGCGCCTTGCCGCGCTGGACGCGGTGGAGCTTGTCTCCAGCGGCCTTGCTGAGCGCTGCGATCTCACGATCGGGGTGCTTGCCGACGAGCAGACGCGGGTGCAGCGCATCATGGCGCGCGACGGCGTTTCCCGCGAGGCGGCGCTTTTGCGCGTGAAGGCGCAGAAGCCGGATTCCTATTATCGCAAGCACTGTGACCGGGTGATCGAGAATAACGGCGATCCCGAACACTTTGCAAATATATTGATACAGTTGTTGGAGGAAATAAAGCATGGATGAGCTGAGAAGCAAGCTTTTTTACGAGCAGAAGAATGGCTATGACCTGATCGACACGGCGGAACGGATCGACGCGGAAAACTACTGCCGCGCGTATATGCGTTTTCTGAACGAGTGCCGCACCGAGCGGGAAGCCACGGATTACGCCATAGAACTCGCAAAAGAGCAGGGCTTCGTGGAATATAGACCCGGCATGGCGCTGAGCGCCGGGGACAAGGTCTATCAGAGCAATCGCGGCAAGGCGCTGATGCTGGCCGTGATCGGTGAGAAGCCCCTGAGCGAGGGCGCTGTGATCGCGGGCGCGCACATTGATTCCCCGCGGCTCGATCTCAAGCAGTCTCCGCTGTACGAGAACGAGGAAATGGCCTACTTCAAGACCCATTACTACGGCGGCATCAAGAAATATCAGTGGGTCACGATCCCGCTCGAGCTGCACGGCGTTGTGGCGCTGAAAAACGGCGAGACGGTGAAGGTCATTCTCGGCCGCGAGGCGGACGAGCCCAAGTTCGTCATCACCGACCTTCTGCCCCATCTGGCGCAGGATCAGATGAAGAAAACCATGGCCGAGGGCATCACCGGCGAGGGATTGAATATCCTCATCGGCTCCGCTCCCTATGCCGACGAGGGCAAGGATCGCGTGAAGCTTGCGATCATGAGCCTCTTGAACGACAGCTACGGCGTGACGGAGGAGGACTTTATCTCCGCCGAGCTCACCGCCGTCCCGGCCTTTGACGTGTGCGAGATCGGCCTTGACCGCTCCCTGATCGGCGGCTACGGCCAGGATGACCGCGTCTGCGCCTTTGCCGAGCTCCAGGCGATCCTGGACGTGCAGAAGCCCGCGCGCACGGCCGTGTGCCTTCTCTGCGACAAGGAGGAGATCGGCTCCGAGGGCGTCTCCGGCATGCAGAGCGAGGCCTTCGATACCTTCATGGCAGACCTCTGCGAGAGCCAGAACGTCCCGCTGCGCCGCTGCTTTGAAAAGAGCTTCTGCCTTTCCGCGGACGTGACGGCGGCCTTCGATCCCCTCTATCCCGAGGTGATGGAGAAGCGCAACGCCTCCCGCGTCAACTACGGCATGGGGCTTTGCAAGTATACCGGCGCGCGCGGCAAGTCCGGCACGAGCGACGCCTCCGCGGAGCTCGTGGCCTATCTGCGCCGCCTCTATGCCGAGAAGAAGGTCATCTGGCAGATGGCGGAGCTCGGCAAGGTCGATCAGGGCGGCGGCGGCACCATCGCCAAGTTCATGGCCAAGCGCAACATCGACACCATCGACGCGGGCGTTCCCGTGCTGAGCATGCACGCGCCCTTTGAAGTGACCGCAAAGCTCGACTGCTACATGACCTACAAGGGCGTGCTCGCGGTCTATGAGGAGTAAGGAACGGAATCGGAAAGAGAGATGTGGGAGATGGCTGAAAATCAGAAGACACCGGTGCTCAGGCGGAGGGCTTTTGCCGCCGCGGTAGTGCTGCTGTTTCTCTATTTTCAGATGTGGCAGTTGAACTTTTATCTTGCCCGGAGTATCAAAAGCGGGATCTATCTGTTCTTCCCACCGCTTTTGATCGCGGGCGTCCTGTACTACCGGCGGCTAAGGGACGGGATTGAGGTCAAGCTGGTCGCGGCCTATCTGCTCTGGGTCGTGCTGACGCGCGTTTTCAACGGAGATCGTGTTTTGAGCCGGGAGTACCTGTTCGTGCTGGATCTTGCGCTGATGCTGCCCTTTTTTTCTCTCGGCCTCGTGTTGGACGCCGGCGAACGCCGCGGCCTGCTCAATCTGCTCTCGGTGATTCTTGGCGTGTATTTTTTCGCGCTGGGCAGCCTGTGCGTCAGCTGTTACCTGCGCCAGAGCGATCTGTTCAATCCCATTACGGGCGGCAGACTGTGCGGCGTGGCACGACTGTTTACCCCCGGCGTGATTACCCTGCTGGACGTAAACCCGAACGTGAGCTCGTATTGGTTTTATATCGGCGGGATGCTGATGCTCTACCAGTTCTTCGCCTGTAACAGCTTGCCTTTGCGGGCGCTGAGCGCGCTTGCGCTCCTGATGGACTTCTGCGCCATCGTGCTTGGGCAGTGCAGAAGCATTCTGCTGTGCGCTTCGGTAAGCGCCGGTCTTCTCTGCGGCCTGCTGCTGCTCGCGGCGGTTCCCAAGAGGGGAGGGAAACACGCTGCGAAGGCTCTCGTCCTTCTGGCGGGCTTCGCTGGGGGGACGCTTGTCTGCCTCCTGCTATTCCTCCTTGCCGGAAAAGCCGCCGCGGCGTTTCGCCCGGCGGAGAGGATCGCGGCCGCGCCGACGTCGGCTGCGGAGGTCGCGGCCGCGGCGGAGCCAGCGCCGCTCGCCGCGCGCTCGAACACGGACGTACCCTGGATCGGTGAGCCATCAGAACGCTTCAAGACCTGGGATGCCAGAAGCAGCGGGCGGCTGAGCCTTTACGCAGCCGCGCTCGATGCGCTGCGGGACAATCCGAGGACGCTGCTCGTGGGGCAAAGCGCTGACGAGGTGATGACGGAGACCAATTATCGCCTGATGATCACGGGCTATCCGACGCTCGTGCATTTTCACAATTACCTCCTGCAGACCCTGATGCTCACCGGTCTGCCGGGCTTGCTGCTCGTGCTTGCGGTCAGTCTGCTGCTTGCGCTTCGCGCGTTTCGGATGTTTTTGGCATCCGGGGCGCCGCTGCGGGAGAAGCTTTTGTGGCTGCCGGTGCTCGGCACGCTGCTGTTCGGTCAGATGGAATCCGGCTTCTTCTCTTATACCGACGAGCGGACGCTTTGTTTTTACCTTGTGAGCGGGCTGGCGCTGGGCGAATGGTATGACTGGGCGCGGGCTCAGGGAAAAACGCGCTTGCTGAAACCGCGGTGAAAACTTGCATATTCAGGCTATCTATGCTATAGTAAATTCCGTATACCGCGAGGGATGCCACGACGCATAGCGGGCGTTTCCATCTTTAAAATGAAAGCGACGGCTTTCGCGGCCGATTGCTTTGAACGCTATTTCGGACTTCTAAAACAGGGAGCATCGGAACCATGGGCAGAATGTATCATAAGGGCAAAGAGGAAGAACCGAACCATTTCAGCCGTAAAATCAAGCTGGAGCATTGGCGCGTGATCAGCGCGGTGCTGATGGTCTATGACGCGGCGGCGGTGAACGTTTCGTTTTATTTCGGCTTGCTCCTCCGCTTTGATTTTCACTATTCGCAGATTCCGCAGGCTTATATCGACTCCTTCTATCTGTTTGCGCCGATGTATACCGTGTTCTGCATCGCGGTCTTCTGGGCGCTCAAGCTGTATCGAAGCGTCTGGCGCTTTGCCAGCTATACGGAGCTTTTGCGCGTCCTGGCCTCCTCGGCAATCACCGGCATTTTCCAGCTGATCGTTACGGTTCTGTTTTTCACACGGATGCCGACCTCGTATTATGTGGTGGGCTTTATTATCCAGTTCTTTCTGATTGCCGGGATTCGCTTCGTGTATCGCTTTGGGCTGCTGCTCAGAGATTCCATTTTTCACGCGGGCGACAAGAACGTCAAGCACGTCATGCTCATCGGCGCCGGCTCCGCCGGTCAGATGATCCTGCGCGATATGACGAAGTCCTCCAAGGGGGAAGAGAGAATTGTATGTATTATTGATGACAATCCCAACAAATGGGACCGGTATATCGACGGCATTCCTATTGTGGGCGGCAGAGAGGATATTCTGCTGAACGTGGAGAAGTTCAAGATCGACAAGATCTACTTTGCCATCCCAACGGCTTCGCCAGAGAATACGCGCGAGATTTTGGGTATCTGCAGCGAGGCCGGCTGTGAGCTGAAGATTTTGCCCGGCATTTACCAGCTCGCCCACGGCGATGTCACGGTTGGCGCGATGAAGGATGTCGCCATTGAGGACCTTCTTGGGCGAGAGCCGATTTCCACGGATATGGAGGAAATCTCCGCTTTCCTTAGGGGAAAGACCATTATGGTCACGGGCGGCGGCGGCTCCATCGGCAGCGAGCTTTGCCGTCAAATCGCCGCGAATGAACCGAAAACCCTGATTATCTTTGATATTTATGAAAACAACGCCTATGCCATCCAGATGGAGCTGCGCGACAAATACCCGAGCCTCGATCTGGTTACGCTGATCGGCTCCGTGCGCGACAGCCAGCGCTTGGAGCAGGTGTTCGCCGAATACCGCCCGGAGATCGTTTACCACGCGGCGGCACACAAGCATGTGCCTTTGATGGAGGACAGCCCCTGCGAGTCCATCAAAAACAACACCATCGGCACCTATAAAACCGCTTACGCCGCTATGCGCCACGGATGTAGGCGCTTTGTATTGATTTCAACGGATAAGGCGGTCAACCCAACCAATATCATGGGCGCCTCCAAACGCCTGTGCGAGATGGTAGTGCAGTCCTTCGACCGAATGATCCGCGAAGGGCGTACCCATGAGATCCCGCCGCTGTTTACGCACGATGCGAGCTTTAGCTCGCGCAGCCAGCAGATGACAGAGGCGGCGGAGAAGATTTGCACCGAGTTTGTGGCGGTGCGTTTCGGCAATGTACTTGGCAGCAATGGCTCGGTGGTGCCGCTCTTCAAGCGGCAGATTGAAAAGGGCGGTCCCGTGACGGTCACCCATCCCGACGTGATCCGCTATTTTATGACCGTGCAGGAGGCGGTTGGCCTCGTGCTGCAGGCGGGAACCTATGCCCACGGCGGCGAGATCTTTGTGCTGGACATGGGAAGCCCCGTCAAGATCGACACCTTGGCGCGCAACCTCATCAAGCTCTCCGGCTACCGCCCGGATGTGGATATTCGGATCGAGTATACCGGTCTTCGCCCCGGCGAAAAGCTGTATGAGGAAAAGCTGATGGCGGAGGAAGGCCTGAAGAAGACGCCGAACAAGCTGATCCATATCGGAAGCCCGATCCCCTTTGACGAGGATGCTTTCCTGAAAAACGTGGAGATGCTGATGGAAACCGCCTATGAGAACCGGGAGCGGGAAATCCGCCGCGTTGTTGCGGGGATGGTTTCCACCTATCATCCGGCTGGGAACCACGGCAATGAAAACAAGGATGTCAGGTATCGGGAGCTTGCCGGAGAAATCAAGCAGACCGTTTCCTGATCCGTACCGGGTTTGGGGCTGTTTTCCTGTTTCAAGAGGTAGCGAGAATGTATGAGAATGTTATCAAGCGCGCGCTCGACATCGTCCTGTCCACGCTCGTCATGGCGCTGCTTTCCTGGGTTTACCTGCTGTGTGCCGCGGCGGTCTATCTTGACGATCCAGGCCCGATCTTCTTTGCACAGAAGCGGGTCGGAAAGAATAAAAAGCTTTTCAAGCTGTATAAATTCCGCTCCATGAAGATGTCTACCCCCCACGATACGCCGACACATCTGCTGGAAAACCCGGAGCAATATATCACCCGGGTCGGCCGCTTTCTGCGTAAGAGCAGCATGGATGAGCTCCCGCAGTTCTGGAATATTCTCAATGGCAGCATGTCGCTGATCGGGCCGCGTCCTGCGCTTTGGAATCAGAAGGATCTGATCGAAGAGAGGGATCGCTGCGGCGCAAATGAGGTGCGCCCCGGTCTGACCGGCTGGGCACAGATCAACGGGCGTGATGAGCTGGAGATCGCCGAGAAGGCAAGGCTGGATGGGGACTATGTTGCAAGGCTCAGAAAGGGCGGCCTTACAGCCTTTGCGATGGATACCCGATGCTTTTTCGGAACGGTGCTCAGCGTCCTGCGGCACGAGGGCGTTGTGGAGGGCGGTACCGGCGAAATAAAGAAGAAAGCGGAGAAAAGATGAAGAAGCTGCTGCTTGCGGGCGCGGGGGGGTATATCGGAAGCGCCTTCGCCGCGTATCTGAATCAGAATTTTCCGGGGGAATATGAGCTGCGTTCGATCCGGGTACGCGCGGACGACTGGAAGCGGGAGGATTTTTCCGGCTTTGACAGCCTGCTCGACTTCGCGGGGATCGCGCATATCGCGGAAACAACAGAGAACGCCCATCTCTACTATGAAGTAAATCGCGATCTCGCCGCGGCGCTTGCGGAAAAGGCAAAGTCCGAGGGCGTGGGGCAGTTCGTGTATTTGAGCAGCATGAGCGTTTACGGTATGGAAACCGGGAGCATCCACGCGGAAACGCCCCCTTCTCCTGTGACGCATTACGGCAAATCCAAGCTGCAGGCCGAGCGGCTGCTGCAAGCCCTCGCCTCGGATTCTTTTCGGGTCGCAATCCTGCGCCCGCCCATGGTGTATGGGGAAGCCTGCAAGGGAAACTACGCTGCCCTTGTGAAAATCGCGGAGCGTGTTCCGGTGTTTCCAAGCCTGAAAAACCAAAGAAGCGCTGTGCGGATTGAACTTCTCTGCGCCTTTCTCGAGCAGCTTGTCCGGCAGGGGGACGGGGGGCTTTTCTATCCGCAGGATGAACAATACCTGTGTACCAGTGATACCGTGCGCCGTATCGCGCAAAGCAGGGGGAAAAGCCTGCGTCTGTGCCCGGCGCTGAACCCGTTTGTAAGGCTGGCCATGTGTCTGCCCGGAAAAATAGGCTCGAAGGCGCGCAAGGCATTTGGCGACTTGATATACGATCAGGGGATGAGCCCTCGGAAGACGTAAGGAGCACCCGGGGGCGTGGGGCGGGGCGGCCAAACTGTCTGCGCGTGCGCGGCGAGGCTTCAAGGCCTCCGTCGCCTTTGCAAAAGCCCCTGCTCTGTATCGGTGAGCTTTGTTTCCGCAGGGCGCAGCAGCGCGAAGGGCTGACAGGCTGCGCTGCGCTCAAACACTGCGGCAGAGGGGGATACAGGCGGCCTTGTCTCAGAAACCCTATTCTGAAGGAGCCGCCGACCCGTGTAACTGCGCGGCTTCTGCTTGCGCACAGGGAATGATGCGTTACGGAGAGGATTCCATGAGGATAGAAAATGCGCCCCATAACAGGGGCTTTATCAGGATGAAGAGCGCGTCGTGTCGCGGAATGCGCGGGTGGAAGCCATGAGAAAGAGCGTACTGGTTCTGCTTTCCTCCTACAACGGCGAGCGGTATCTTGAGCAGCAGATCGTCAGCATTCTTGAGCAGCGAACGGAGCACACGCTCATTCTTCGCATCCGGGACGACGGCTCCACGGACGGCAGCTGCGCTCTGATTGAGCGCATGCAGGAAAAATATCCCGGGCGGATCGAACTGACGCGCGGAGAGAATATCGGCAGCAACGCCAGCTTCTTCGCGCTGCTCGACGGCGCCGGAGGCTATGACTATTACGCCATCAGCGACCAGGATGACGTGTGGCTGCCGGATAAAATCCAGACCGCGATCGAGGCGCTGCTCCGGGCGGGAGACAGCCCGGCGCTCTATGCCTCCACCTCCACACTGGTGGATGAGAAGCTGAACGTCATCGGCCGGACGCGAAAGCAGACGCGAGAGCTCGACTTTTACAACACGATCATCCAGAACATCTGTCCCGGACATACCCAGGTGATGAACGCGGCGCTGCTTGCGCTGCTCCAGCCGCTGCCGGATGCCTCCAGAATCTATGTATATGACTCCTGGATTTGTAATATGGCCGTGCTGTACGGGAAATTGATCTTTGATCCGAGCGCGCACACCCTCTACCGGCAGCACAGGAAAAACCAGATGGGATCGGGCAGCGGCAGCCTTGGCCAGCTCCATGCCAGCGGCAGTCATGCCCTGCACGGCGACGGACAGAAGTACCGCGCCCAGATCGCATATTTTGCTGAGAAAAACCAGGCGCGCCTTGCGCAGGAGCAGAAGCTTGCCGAGCTGGAGGCCTTTCTCTCTGCCGAAGCGTTTCCGGCAAGACTGCGGTATGCGCTCAGAAGCAAGCTCTACCGGCAGTCGCGTTTGGAGACGGCGGCCTTTCGTCTGGCTTTGATTTTTGGCTTGTTTTAAGGAGAACAGTATGGATTTTTCCGTGATTGTTCCGATGTATAACAACGAAAAAACGATCGTTGACGCGCTCGATTCCGTACGGCGGCAGACGAAACCGGAGCTGATCCGGGAAATCATCGTGGTGGACGACGGCTCGAACGATCGCTCGGCAGAGCTCGTCCGAGACTTTCAGACGCGCTGTCCGCAAATACCGATCCGCCTTGTGATACAGGAAAACAGAGGTCCTTCGGCCGCCCGCAACGCCGGTATGCAGCTGGCCGGGGCGGACTGGATCGCTTTCCTGGACGCCGACGATGAGTGGCTGCCGCGGAAGCTGGCGCGGCAGGCTGAGGTTTTGGCGGAAAACCCGCAGATCGACCTCCTCGGCGCCGGGGCGGATGAACGCCCTTTGAGGCTCTTGTTTAAAAAGGTCGATAAGCTCTACAAGGCAAGCCTTCGTGATCTGACGGTCAAAAGCTTTCCGGTCACACCGTCCATCGTGATGCGCAGGCGGATTTTTGAGGAGATCGGCGGTTTCGATGAGAGCCGGCGCTATATGGAGGATGCGCAGTATCTTCTGAAAATCAGCAAAAGCTACGGCTTTTATTACCTGCCCGAGCATCTTGTCGAAATCGGGCTCAAAAAACGCGCGTGCGGAAATTCCGGCTTGTCCGGCAATCTGAAGGCCATGCAGGAGGGCTATGTGGAAAACCTGCGGGAGCTCCGGCGGGACGGGGTGGTTTCGCTGTCGTACTATCTGATTTTGCGCGTGTTCTACGCGCTGAAGTATTTACGAAGGATCGTGATTTCCAAATATGTCTGAGGCGATCTCCCTTTCGGTAATCATTGTCAGCTACCATTGCAGAGCGCTCCTGGAAGACTGTCTCAAATCCATCGACCACTATAACGACATTGGGGATGCGCTGGAAGTGATCGTCGTGGATAACAGCGTGGACAACGACACGGTGGACTGGCTGCGTGCTGCGCGACCGGACGTGAAGGCCGTTAAAAATGAAAACAAGGGCTTCGGAGAAGCCAACAATGTCGGCGCCCGGCTCGCCTCCGGGCGGTATCTGCTGTTTTTGAACCCCGATACCCTGCTTGTGGAACCGGTTTTTCGTTTTGCGCTCGAGAACTTTGAACGCGATCCGAAGCTCGGCTGCTTCGGTGTTCAGTTGCTCGACGGGGAGGGGAGACGCGGCCCCTCCAGCGGCTTTCGTATGCCGATGGGCTTTGCGCGCATCACACTCTGCCGGTTGATTACCAAGGCCGGGCTTTTTTTCCCGTCCTTCATGTATGTCAGCGGCGCCGATTGTTTTATCCGCGCGGAGGCGTTCCGGCGCTGCGGAATGTTTGATGAGAACATTTTTATGTACTGTGAGGAGGCCGATCTCGCCAATCGCCTGAACCGCCTCGGCTATCGCCTGGGCTTCTTTCCGGAAAAGCACATCGTGCATCTTGAGGGCAAAACGCAGGAAAGCGGGCTCGCGGAAAAATACATCCGCGAAATGCGCTCACGGAAATACTACTGCGAGAAGTACGGCGAAGCCTTCTCCCGCTGGGGAAGGCGGGAGCTGCGCTACTGCCGCTTCAAGCGCTTTCTCCTGCGCTCGCGTGATCCGGAGAGAAGCCGGGAATACGCGCGGATCGTCGCCTTCTGGGAAGATACGCTGCGGCAGGAAGGGGAAAAGGGATGCTGAACTTTTTCTTCCTCTATGCTGCGGTGTGGGGCGCGGTGTTTCTGCTCTACTCCCTGGGTTGGTCGTCGCTTTGTACGCCGCTCGCGCCGGGCGTACAGAGCTTTTTCATCGTCACCATCCTGTGCTCTCTGCTGCTCGGAACAGTGTTTCGTAAGGCCTTTCGTTTCCGCGCGCTGCCTGTGTGCCCGCGCCGGAGCGGCGGCCTTACCCTGCTGATCGTCACCCTTTGCTTTGCGGAGTTTGCCTACTGTGGGCAGATCCCGCTGCTGTCGATCCTGACCGGGCGCGCGGATTACCTGAGCTATACCGGCATCCCCACCTTCCACCCGCTGCTGATTACCTGCGGCGTGTTCTATGAGCAGTATCTGTTTTATCTCTTCCTCTGCTTTCCGCGAAAAAAAGGGCTGTTGTTGGAGTATCTGGCGCTGGTCACGGCGGTACAGCTGCTGCAGTATAACCGCGGCGGAATCGTGATCTGCGCGACGATGTCCGGGCTGATGCTGCTCTCGAAGCTGCAAAGCAGGATTCGGCTTTGGCATGTGCTTGCCGTGGGGGTGTTTGGACTGGGGCTGCTGTACGGCTTCGGCGTTTTCGGCAATCTGCGCTGCGGCTTTGCCTGGAACGATTGCAGGTACATCGCTTACATTGGGCAGTTTGATCGCTACCCGGAGTGGCTTCCCAGGCAGTTTATGTGGGGATATATCTACATTGTGTCACCGATGGCAAATCTGAACCATAATGTGCTCCTCGGGACGGCGCGGAGTGACCTGCTCGGGTATCTGAGCACATTTTTGCCGGATTTCATTTCACGGCGTCTGTTTCCGCAGACTGTGGGCGTGCAGGCGGCGATTATCAGAGAGGAGCTAAACGCGACGGCAGGCTTTGACAGAGCCTATCTGTTCGGCGGTGTTGTCGGGATGTATGGGATGTACGCCTATCTTGCCGTCGGGCTGTTGCTGGCCATATGGGCGGTACGAAGATCCCCGCTGTATCGCGTCCCGACGCTTGCCATCTGCGCTTCCATCGCGGTGTTTTTGTTCTTCGCCCACACCATTTCTTACTCCGCGATCAGCTTTCCGATCGTATATCCGCTGCTTCTGAGCCTGTTTCGAATCAGAAGCCTGCATAAAGACCCGGCGCTTATGCCGGAAGTGAGGTGTTCAACATGAAAGGAATCATTCTTGCCGGCGGCGCGGGGACGCGGCTTTACCCGCTCACGATGGTGACGAGCAAACAGCTGCTGCCGGTTTATGACAAGCCCATGATCTATTATCCGCTTTCGACGCTGATGCTGGCGGGAATTCGGGAGATTTTGATTATTTCCACGCCGACAGATCTGCCCAATTTTGAACGCCTCCTGGGCGACGGGACGCAGTTTGGCATTCAGCTGTCCTACATGGTGCAGCCTTCGCCCGACGGCCTGGCGCAGGCTTTCCAGCTCGGGGAGGGCTTCATCGGCACTGACGCCTGCGCCATGATCCTGGGCGACAATATCTTTTACGGCAACGGCTTCCGCCGCGTCCTGCAGGCGGCCGCGGACGACGCGGAGAAGAATCATCGCGCCACGGTATTCGGCTATTACGTACCCGACCCGGAACGCTTCGGCGTCGTGTCCTTCGGCGAGGACGGGCGGGCGGTCTCGATTGAAGAAAAGCCGAAGGTTCCCAAGAGCAATTACGCTGTTACCGGCCTGTACTTTTACCCGGCCGGCGTGAGCGAACGCGCCTGGCAGGTCAAACCCTCCGCCCGGGGGGAACTGGAGATCACCGCGCTCAACGAGATGTATCTTCGCGACGGGCTGCTGGATGTGCAGCTTCTCGGGCGCGGCTTCGCCTGGCTCGATACCGGCACGATGGACAGCCTTGCTGACGCTGGCTCCTTTGTGCAGATGGTGCAGAACCGGCAGGGGATCACCATCTCCGCGCCGGAGGAGATTGCCTATAACAAGGGCTGGATCCGGAAAGAACAGCTTCTCGCCGCGGCGGAGAAGTACGGGAAATCCCCTTACGGGCAACACCTGCGCAAGGTCGCAGAGGGCGAAATCAGATATTGAGAGGTTGCGTATGAGTAACTTTATATTTACGGAGACAAAGCTCAAGGGCGTGTATCTGATCGACGTGAAGTGTTATGGCGATCAGCGAGGCTATTTTATGGAGACCTATCAGGAGAACGCGTTCCGCGAGGCGGGGCTTGACTACCGCTTCGTGCAGGACAATCAGTCCAGCTCCCGCAAGGGAGTGCTGCGCGGGCTGCACTTTCAGAAGACCCATCCCCAGGCCAAGCTTGTGCGGGTGCTGCACGGTGAGGTGTTCGATGTGGCGGTTGACCTCCGCCGGGGGAGCGAGACCTACGGTCAGTGGGTCGGCGCTCTGCTCTCCGCCGAGAACAAGCGGCAGCTGATGATTCCGCGCGGCTTTGCGCATGGCTTTCTCGTCTTGAGCGAGACCGCCGAATTTGCCTATAAGTGCGACGATTTCTATCATCCGGAGGACGAGGGCGGCATCCTGTGGAACGACCCGGAGATCGCCATCGACTGGCCCGAGACGGACGCGCTCATTTTAAGCGAAAAGGATACCGGGCACCCGACGCTGTCACAGGCTGGGGTTATGTTTTAGGAGGTATGTTATGAACATTATTGTGACCGGCGGCGCCGGCTTTATCGGCTCCAACTTCGTCTATTATATGCTGGACAGGCACCCGGAGGATCGCATTCTCTGCATCGATTGCCTGACCTATGCGGGCAACATGTCCACGCTGGCAAGAGCGATGGAGAACCCTCGCTTTACATTTTATAAAACCAATATCTGTGACCGGGCCGGGATCTATGAGATCTTCGAGAAGGAGCACCCGGACATGGTGGTAAACTTTGCCGCCGAGAGCCATGTGGATCGTTCCATCGAGACGCCGGAAATCTTCCTGCAGACCAATATCCTCGGCACCCAGGTGCTGATGGACGCCTGCCGCAAGTACGGCATTGAGCGCTACCATCAGGTGTCCACGGACGAGGTTTACGGTGATCTGCCGCTGGATCGACCCGATCTCTTTTTCACAGAGAAGACGCCCATCCACACCAGCAGCCCCTACAGCGCCTCCAAGGCGAGCGCCGACCTGCTGGTGCAGGCCTACCACCGTACCTACGGTCTCCCGGTGAGCATCAGCCGCTGCTCAAACAATTACGGACCCTATCACTTCCCGGAGAAGCTGATCCCCCTGATGATCGCAAACGCGCTCAACGACAAGCCCCTGCCCGTCTACGGCACGGGCGAAAACGTGCGTGACTGGCTGTATGTGGAGGATCACTGCAAGGCCATCGACCTCATCATCCACAAGGGGCGCGTGGGCGAGGTGTACAACATCGGCGGGCACAACGAGATGAAGAATATCGACATCGTAAAGCTCATCTGCGCAAAGCTCGGCAAGTCTGAGGAGCTTATCACCTTTGTGGGCGACCGCAAAGGACACGATCTGCGCTACGCCATCGACCCCACCAAAATCCACGACGAGCTTGGGTGGCTGCCGGAGACGCGCTTCGCCGACGGCATCGACAAAACCATCGAATGGTATCTCAGCCACAAGAGCTGGTGGGAGACGATCATCAGCGGCGAATACAGAAACTATTACGAGCGTATGTACGCGAATCGGTGAAGAGTATGAAGGTTTTGGTAACGGGCGTTAACGGTCAGCTCGGGCATGACGTGATGCTGGAGCTTGATCGGCGCGGGCATGAGGCTTACGGCAGCGGCAGCAGCGGGCAGTATCATGGCGCGGAGGATTTGCTCACGCTGCCCTATGTGGCTATGGACATCACGGACGCGAGGCAGGTGTCGCAGCTTGTCGGACAGCTCAGACCCGACGCGGTGATCCACTGCGCCGCCTGGACGGCGGTGGACGCGGCGGAGGACGCGGAGAACCTGCCGAAGGTTCGCGCTGTCAATGTGGATGGGACGCGGCACCTGAGCGAGGCCTGTGCGAGCGTCGGCGCGAAAATGCTCTACATCAGCACGGACTATGTGTTCAGCGGCCAAGGACGCGAGGCCTGGCAGCCTGACTGCAAAGAGTATGCCCCGCTCAATGTCTACGGACAGAGCAAGCTGGACGGCGAGCTTGCCGTTGCCTCCGCGCTTCGACGCTTTTATATCGTTCGCACGGCCTGGGTTTTCGGGCGCAACGGGAACAATTTCGTCAAGACCATGCTCAAGCTCGGCCGAACCCATCCGCAGCTTCGCGTCGTGAATGACCAGATCGGAACGCCCACCTATACCGAGGATCTGGCAAGACTGCTCGTGGATATGATCGAGACGGAGAAGTACGGTTATTACCACGCCACCAATGAGGGCGGCTATATCAGCTGGTATGACTTCGCCTGTGAGATTTTTCGGCAGGCGGGGATGGAGGTGCGCGTCACGCCGGTGAGCACGGCGGAATACGGGCTGAGCAAGGCGGCGCGGCCCTTCAACAGCCGCCTGGATAAAAGCAAGCTCAGACAGGCGGGCTTCGTGCCCCTGCCGGATTGGAAGGACGCGCTGAACCGTTATCTGAAAACGCAGAGCGAGGGTTGATATGAAGTTTTCCGTCGTTCTGTGCACCTACAATACCGACGAGGATTCCCTGCGCTTTACACTTGACTCCCTTGTCAATCAAAGTATCGGAGACTATGAGATCATCGTCTGTGACGACGGTTCCGCGGACAACCACAGGGCGTTTTTGGAGGCGTATTTCGCCGCGCAGGGCATTGAACAGTATCGCCTGCTGCTCTCACCGGTCAATCGGGGGACGGTTCAAAACCTGCTCGCGGGGCTGGAGGCGGCCAGAGGGGAGTATGTAAAGCCCATCGGCGCGGGCGACGCGCTGGCGGATCGAGAGACGCTCGAGAGAATATGGGCTTTCATGCGCGAAAAACGCGGGAAGCTCGCCTTCGGGAAGCTCCGCGCCGTGAGCGTTGAGGACGGGGCGCGCCGCGTACAGGGGGAGCTTGCGATCCCGATGCGGCTTTCAAGCTATGAGCGCCGCGGACTGCGTTCGCTCAAGCGCAACCTCGTGGCTTACGGTGACAATATCAGCGGCGCGCAGTTGTTCTACGATACGGCTTATCTGCGTGAGCTGCTTTTACGCATGACGCCGGGCGTGAAGTACATGGAGGATTTCTGCACCTATCTTGCCGTGCTGGACGGGGAGGAAATCGCGTTTTTCCCCGAGACGGTGGTGCTCTATGAAGTGGGAAGCGGCCTGTCCACCTCGCCGACAGAGGGAAACCTCCGACGCCTTGCGGCGGATCGCGCAGCCTTTTTGCAGCTGCTGAAGGCGCAGTATCCGCGGGATCCGGAGCTTCGGCGGCGGCTGCGGATGGAAAAGATCGACAATACCGTGCCGCAAAAAGCGCTCAAGGCGCTATACAAGTTTTTGGCCGATCCGCGCTGGCTTGCATTCCGCCTCGCGCTTGTGCGCGTCAGGCTGAGCTCAAAAGGAAAGTAGGAAGAAGCTGTGGAAATCAAGAAATACTGTTTCCCGCCCCACGGCGACGATCGCGGGCAGCTTGTCGCGCTGGAGGCGGAGCGGGACATCCCGTTTCCCGTTCGCCGGGTATATTATATATATGATACCGCGGAGGGAGTCACAAGGGGGCTTCACGCCCACAAGCGCCTGGAGCAGATTTTGATCTGCGTGCACGGAAGCTGCCGCATCCGGCTCAAGGACGGGCGTGAGGAGGCCGAGGTACTGCTCGATAAGCCCTGGGAGGGGCTGTACATCGCCAACAACATGTGGCGGGAGATGTATGATTTTTCGCCGGACGCGGTGCTGCTGGTGCTGGCGTCCCAGCATTATGACGAGTCGGATTACATCCGCGACTACGCGGAATTTCTCAAAATGGTACAGTCGGAAGGAGAAACAGAATGAAGGTGCCTTTTGTAAGCTTCCTGCCCCTGGAGCGCGAGCTGGACAGCGAGCTGCGCGGCGCGTTTGAGCGCGTGTACCGCAGAAGCTGGTACATCGAGGGCGAGGAAGACAAGGCGTTTGAGGATAGCTTCGCCGCGTATTGCGGCGTGAAATACTGCGTCGGTGTGGGCAACGGCCTCGACGCGCTGATGCTGGCGCTCAAGGCGCTCGGCGTCGGCGAGGGGGATGAGGTCATCGTGCCCTCGAACACCTATATCGCCACGGCGCTGGCGGTGACCTATGTAGGGGCAAAGCCCGTTTTTGTTGAGCCCGAGCTGCGCACCTTCAACCTTGACCCCGCCCGGATCGAGGAGAAGATCAGCGAAAAGACCCGCTGCATCATGCCGGTGCACCTCTACGGCCAGGCCTGCGACATGGACCCCATCCTGGCGATCGCCGCAAAGCACGGCCTCTTTGTGGTGGAGGACTGCGCACAGGCGCACGGCGCGACCTATAAGGGGCGCAGGGTCGGCTCCTTCGGCGACGCGGCCGGCTTCAGCTTCTACCCCGGAAAGAACCTCGGCGCGCTGGGCGACGCCGGCGCGACCGTGACAAACGATCCCGCGCTCGCCGCGAAGATCCGCGCGCTCGGAAACTACGGCTCCGACTATAAGTACCACCACATCTACAAGGGCAACAACTCCCGGTTGGATGAGCTGCAGGCGGCGTTCCTCGCGGCAAAGCTGCCGCATCTGGAGCGCGTGAACGCCGATCGGCGGCGGATCGCCGCGCGCTATCTCGCCGAGATCAAAAATCCCGCCGTCGTGCTGCCCTATGTGATGGAGGAGGCTGTGCCCGTGTGGCATATCTTCGGCGTCCGCTGCCGTGAGCGCGCCGAGCTCGAGGCGTATCTGAACGCGCGGGGCATCGGCACCAACAAGCACTACCCGATCCCGATGCATTTGCAGGAATGCTACCGTGACCTGGGCATTGAGAAGGGGGCGCTCCCGATCGCGGAGGAGATCAGTGAGACGGAGCTGAGCCTTCCCATGTACTACGGCATGACGGACGAAGAAATACAATATGTGATCGACGCGATCAACGGATTTGGAGCGTGAGTGCTTTGAAACAGAAGGCGGCGCTTGAGAACAGGCAGCCAAGAGAATCGGGAGTCGAGCTTCTGCGGATGCTGGCCGCGTGCGGCGTGATCGTGCTGCACTACAACTATTACGGCGGCGCCCTGACCAGTGCGCAGGGACTAAATTCCGGCGTTCTGCGCTTTCTGGAAGCGCTCACGGCGGTGTCGGTCAACATTTTCCTGCTGATTTCCGGCTATTTTTCCTGTAAGCGCAGGTCGGTCAGTACCGGGAAGGCGCTTCGCCTGGTGGCGCAGGTGATCGTGTTTCAGCTTGCGCTGAGCCTTGTGAGCGGCGTCGTCGGGCACAGTCTGCGTCTGCGCTCCCTGCTTGCGGCGCTGCTGCCAACGAACTATTACGTCACGCTTTATCTGGCGATCTATCTTTTGAGTCCTTACATCCATAAGCTGCTTGGCTCTCTGTCCGAGCGCGGGCTGAGGCGCCTGGTGCTGCTGCTGTTTGGGATGTTTTCCCTCTATCAGTGCGCGGTCGACGTGCTCGAGAGCCTGGCCGGGACAGAACTGACAGGGATGAGCCCGGTCAGTCTGCACGGAGGACAGTACGGCTACACGGTCGTAAACTTCCTGCTGCTCTACTGCATCGGCGCGTATCTCCGGCTGTCGGAGCTTGGGAAAAAGCTGTCTTTCCACCGCTGCCTTTTGGGATTTCTGCTGTGTGCGAGCCTTGTCTGGCTGTGGAGTCTGGTATCCCCCGATCTCGCCTGGGCTTACTGCAATCCGATCCTGATCTTAGAGGCCGTGTTTCTCTTCCTCGCCTCGCTGAAGCTTTCCTTCAGGAGCCGGTTTGTCAACACCCTTGCAAAAAGCAGCTATACCTGCTATCTGCTCAATATCCCGCTGGTTCAGCGTGTCGGTGCGGCCGCGGCCGCGGCAAAGCCGCTGCCGTTTCTGCTGGCGCATCTGCTGGGGAGCGTAGCAGGCATCTATCTGCTCTGCTGGGGCGTGGACGCGGTGTACACGGCCATCACACGCAAAGCCTTTGCGGCTTTGGATCAAAAGCTGCCGACTTATGGTACGGAAGGATAAACGCGCAAGATGAAATTACGAAAACTGGAAAACAAGGACGCGCCGCTGATGCTGGAGTGGATGCATGACACGTCTGTTGTCGAATATATGCAGGCCAATTTTGCGGAAAAGACGCTGGAGGATTGCCAGCGCTTCATTGCCCGGAGCCTGGAGGATCAGGAGAACCTGCATCTTGCGATCGCAAACGACGCCGACGAATACATGGGCACGGTGAGCCTCAAGGCCATTTCCCCGGAAAGGAGTGCCGCGGAGTTTGCCATCACGGTGCGCAAATGCGCCATGGGACAGGGCTATTCCCGTTTTGCCATCCGGGAGATCCTCCGCATCGGGAAGGAAGAATACGGCCTGCGCCATATTTACTGGTATGTCAACCGGGCAAACGAGCGCGCCGTGCGCTTTTACGATAAAAACGGCTGCCGCCGCGCGGCTTTTGCCGAGATCAGACCGCTGCTCGACGAGCCGAGGGAGGACGATCCGGCGCTGCTTTGGTATCTTGCGTAATGGAGAGAGTGTAAGATGAGAGTGCTGTTCGTCGTGTCGTGGTATACCGCCTATGACGCGGAAAAGCTGGCGGCGGGGGTATTTCACTATGAACAGGCGATGGCGCTGAAAAAATACTGCGATACCGCCCTGTTCTACCCCTTTGACCCCTCCATCCCCACGGACTTTCACCGCGCGGAGGAGCGGGGGCTGCTGACCTGGCGCTCCCGCTGGACGCCCGGCGAGAGGCTCAAAAACCGAATGCGCGCCTATCGCGCCTTTGCCAGAGTGCTGCGCGAATTTAAGCCCGATGTGATCCACGCCCATGTGGCCTCCTCAGCCGGCTGTCTTGCCGTGGAGATGGGGAAGCTCTACGGCATCCCGGTAGTGATTACCGAGCACAACGCCATCGAACTCATGGGGCTTGAGAGCAAGAAGACTTACCTGCGCAACCGTTTCGCCTATCATAACAGCCGCGAAAACATCTGCGTGTCCGAGGATTCGAGAAGCCGCCTGCAAGCGCTCTTTCCGAAGGAGCGCTTTCGGGTGATCTATAACGGCATCCAGAACCCCGCCGACGTTCCGGCGGACGGAAAACAGTATGCGCGGGAAGGCTTTATCAACTGCTGCATCGTGGCGGCCTTTTATGACAAGCAGATCAAGGGCTACCAGTATCTGCTGCCCGCGCTGCAGCGTCTGGTGAGAGAGGGGCTTCCCATCCTGCTGCACATTGTAGGCGGGGGAACGTATCTCGACGATTATCAGAAGCTCGCCCGGGAGCTGGGCATCGCGGAGAGCTGCGTTTTCTACGGCCAGTGCGACAGGGTACAGGTCTATTCGATCCTGCGGCAGATGGATTTCAGCATCTCGGCAAGCATTCTGGAATGCTCCGGCGTCTCGGTGCAGGAGGCCATGCTGCTCGGAAAGCCCCTCGTCGTGACGAAGAGCGGCGGCGCCAACTCCCTCGTTTCGGAGGAGACCGCCATCGTCGTGGAGCGCGAGAGCGTGGAGGCGCTGGCGGACGGAATGCGGGAGATGATCGCACAGCGCGGCCGCTTCGATCCGGAGCGTATCGCTGCCTATGCGTATCCGCGCTTTGAGATCGATCAGGTCAGCAGACAGTATATGGAGCTTTATCGGACGATGTTATGAAAGAATATCCGCTTGTTTCCCTTATCATACCCTGCTATAACCACACGGCCTTTCTGGACGACTGTATGCAGAGCATTCTGCGGCAGGACTATCCGAGGCTTGAAATCTTCATCTGTGACGACTGCTCGAGCGACGGCTCCTATGAGCGGCTGCTGGGCTATGAGACAGCATTGCGGGAGCGCTTCGGGCGTGTCAGCATCCGGAAAAACGAGAGCAATCTCGGCGTGACGAAGAATCTCAACCAGATGCTTCGCCAGGCGGGAGGGGAGTATATCAAGCTCCTCGCGAGCGACGACTTTCTGGCCGACAACGCGATCAGCAGCTTCGTCGCCTTTATGCAGGCGCATGAGGAGACAGATGTTGTTTTTTCAAACGGCTATCTCGTGAGCGAGGATCAGCACATCGGCATCGTGGGGGAGAGTAAAATCTATCCGACCGCGCCCGATCTGGAGCTCGCCACACTGGCGGAGCGGATTTTCCGCAGCAATGAGCTGTCCGCTCCCTGCGCCTTTCTGCGCAAGGCGGTGTTTGACCGCTTCGGGCTCTACGATGAACGCTATGCCATCGAGGATTTGGAGTTCTGGCTGCGCCTGCTGCGCGGCGGCGGCTGCCGCTTTGCGTTTCTGGATCAGCCGCTGCTATACTACCGCCGGAATGCAAACTCGATCACCTCTCTCGTGGTCAACGAGAAAACGGACAGCCGGATGCTGCGCTTTTACAGCGCCGAGCTGGGGATCCTGGAAGCCTATCGGGAACTGGTGCCGGAGGAGCTCTACGCGGAAGCGATCCTGTGGCGCCTGCTCGCGGTGTACAGCTTTTCCGTCGACAACCGCCTGCCAAAGACGAGAGCCTTCGCGGAGGAAAAGCTCAAGGCTTCGCCGCTGTGGGGAAAGCTCAAGCCCGGCGTGAAGGGAAAATACCGCTTTGTGTATGTGAAACAGATCGTAAAAAAGCTGCTGTATGGCAGAGGATGATTTCGGAGACATGCTCGCGTGAATAGAAAAGCCTTGGCGACCAAAACGGTCGTCGCTTCCGTCTTATATTACATTATAACAGGGCTGTTCGGCTTCATCGACCGGAAGGTCTTCGCGGTTTATCTGGGGCAGGAGATCCTTGGCCTGAACGGGCTGCTTGTCAGCGTGATTTCCATGCTCAGCCTGCTGGAGCTGGGCGTCGCCGGTTCCATCGGCTTCAGCCTATATAAGCCGTTGGAGGAGGACGATCGCGGACAGATCAAGGGGATCATCCTCCTGCTGGGCAGGTTCTACCGCTATATCGGGTTTGCCGTCGCGCTGGTGGGCACGGCGCTGATCCCGCTGCTGCCGGTTCTGGTCAAAAGCTCGCTGCCTCTGTCCTATGTCAGAGCTGCGTATCTGCTCTTCCTGGCGGATACGGTACTGACGTATTTTACCTCCTATCGCCGAATCCTGCTCCAGGCTTCCCAGCGGGATTACATCAACAAAAACACGGATATTATCGCCTTCGCGCTTGTCAGCATCCTTAAAATCCTGCTGATCGTGGTATGGAAGGCGTATCTGCTCTCTCTCGCGGTCAAGATCGTCTTTACGCTGATAGCCAACCTCTACCTCTACCGCTATACAGGCACGGCCTTTCCCTATCTGCGGGATGACGCTCTGCGCGGGGGCGTATCGGAAGAGACAAAGAAGCTCATCTCTGACAACGTCAGAGCGCTCTTTGTCATCAAGCTCTCGACCTATCTCGTTTTCGGCACGGACAATCTGCTGCTGTCCTTCTTTGTCGGGATCGAGGCGGTGGCCGTCTACCAGAGCTATACCGTCATCATCAACCTCGTAAACAGCCTGTTTAACAACGTATTCAGCTATATCATCGCCAATATCGGCAGTTATATCCTCTCACGAAGCAAGGAAGAGACCTATGATCTGTACAAGAAGATCTTCTTTGCCAATTTTGCGATCTGCACCTACACCTCGACCGCGCTTTTGGTGCTGCTCAATCCCTTTATCCGTGGGGTATGGCTGGGAGAGAACTATGTTTTCTCCGCCCCGGTCGTCGTGATCCTCATATTCAACAACTATTCCCGCTTTGTTACCCAGGGGACAGAGGCCTTTCGCGGCGCTGCGGGGCTTTACAGTCCGCGGCCGTATATCAAATACCTGGCGCTTGCCGAGGGGGCGGTCAACATCGTGTTCTCGATCCTCTTTGCGAAGGGGCTGAACATGGGCGTCACCGGCGTCTTTCTCGGCACCACGGTCAGCACCCTTGTCTCCACGGTCAGTCTGCCCTGGATCGTGTATAAATTCCTGTTTGGGCGTCCGCTCAGAGAGTATTGGGGCAAATACTTTCAGTATCTGCTCATTTTTCTGGCCTGCGCGCTGGGAAGCCTCTGGCTTTACACCGCACTGGAGAGCGCACATGTGCTCTTAAACCTCCTGCTCGGGCTGGTCATCAGCGCTGTCATCCCGATCGCCGTGATCGCAGCGCTGTACCGCAAGAGCGAGGAATGGCAATATTTCTACAGGCTTGTGATGGCCGTGCTGCAAAACGTCAGACAGAAGCTGCCCGGCGCAAAACAGAGATGAAAAACTGGGGGCTGTGAAAAAACGCAGTTTTTTCACAGCCCCCAGAGTTTTGTTCAGCCCTGTTCAATCAGAACAGGGGAAGCACACGAATGTTATCCCCTCACGTTGCCGAGCAGGACAAAGCCGGGCAGCTTTTTGCCCGATTTGTAAACCTTGAGCAGCTCCCGCTCGATCTCAGGGAAGGAGGATGCGCCGAGCTCCTCCACAAGGATGACGGCCTCGCAGCCGCCGAAGGCAAGTACGCTTTCCGGGTCTTCGCAGAGGTTGCCGGCGGCCTTGAGCGATATGCCCGGAAGCTGCGGCGCGAGACGCTCACACAGCGCGGCGATGCGCTCCTTTGCCGGGGTGCCGGCAAGCAGGATGCTGTCGCACCCGGCGGAAAGCTGGGCGATGTTCGCCGCCGTCATACGCACCTGGGCGTCCTCGTCAAGCGCGGCGGGAATGCCGCGATGCCTTGCGATCCGGCGGTCAAGCCGGTTTGCGCGTGCGCCTGCGCCGCAAACGCCCAGCACGCAGGCGTGGTAGCGGCGCATGAGCTCGTCCGCGTGCAGAAGCGTCCCTCTGACGATCAGCACAAGCGAAAGAGAAGCGGCGGCAAGGAAAGCGCCGAGCACAAAGCCCAGTACGGCGTTTTTCACGATGCTCTTGATTATGACCTGCCGTGTGGGCAGCGGATTTGCGGGCGCCGTCAGCGCCTCGGCTTCCGCCTTTGCGGTCTTCAGATCCGCAAGAAGCAGCATGAAATGCTTCTGCAGATCGACATGAAACTGCGCGAGCTCACGGGAGAAGCTTTCATAGCTGCTCTCGGAGAGGCGTTTCATATCGTGGGGCCGGATCGAACGCGCGAGATCGGACTGCGCGCTGTCGATCGCATCCTCCGCGGCAGAGAGAAGCAGCGCTGCCTGCGCGGGGTCGGCGCCAATGGCGAATATCTCCAGCACGGCGCTGTCCTCCCCGGTGCTGACTGTCAGCAGGCTGGGCAGAACGGAGAGGTAGACCGAAGCCTCCGAGGACAGCGCCTCATCGCCGCCCCGGTGCAAACGCAGACTTTCTACCGCCACCGCATGCCCGCTTGCCTCAGCGAACAGCGCGGCAACGTCGATGCGCTCAACAGCGATGGCGTAGGCGTCGCTGAGCGCGGCGATCGCGTCCGGCTCGGCCTCAATATAATACACCGCCTCCGCCGTAAAGACATGGTAGGGGTCGATTGCGTACAAGGCGGAGTTTGCGATATACTGCTCGACCTCCCGCAGCTCGTGCTGCTTTGCATCGAGCAGAGACTGTAAAAGCTGTTTTTGCGTTTGATAGTCGGCAAGCTCGTCGTTGTATTGCTCCTGCGCGCTTTCCACGTAGCCGGGCGCGCGGAAAGCACGGTTCAGCCGCAGCGCCCGGAAGCCGCCGAGCAGCAGCGCAAAGAAAAGCGCGACGGCCAGAATCGTCCGCCACTTGGAGAGCACTGACCACAGCAGGCCGCCAAGATCAATTTCCATTTCATCACGAAGGACGGTGTCTGTCGAATTCATAGGAAAAGCCTCCCGGTATGTTTGTTATACCGATTTTCTATTGTATCATATCGTGTTTTGCGGCGCAATAAAAATGTGTATACTATCCAGAGAAAACGCATGAGTTAACAGCTTGAAAAACATGACTTTTTGCGCCTGACTCCCCGTCGAGCGAGCTTGTGGGCGGAGAGGGCAGTTCAAGACGCGCGCACGGCGCAAGTCCCTCTCCGGCATTTGCCCCGCGGAGGCTCGGAAAATGCCGGGGATGTGAAGAAAGCGCTTCTTCACATCCTCAAGACGCATGGTTTACAGGTTCTTTCTTCATGCGTATGCCGTGGTAAACGATCGAAGAGGTGAAAGGGAATGGATGAAATCAAGAATATGGGCGCGGCGGCGCTTGGGCAAATTCACTGCCTGACCATCATCGGTCAGATCGAGGGACATCAAACCCTCCCGGAGGACACGAAAAGCACCAAGTACGAACACGTTCTGCCGCTGCTGGCCGCCATTGAGGAGACGCCGGAGATCAAGGGACTCTTGATCCTTTTAAATACCGTGGGCGGGGATGTGGAGGCGGGGCTTGCCATCGCGGAGGTGATCGCCGGGATGCGAAAGCCCACGGTCTCACTGGTACTGGGCGGCGGGCATTCCATCGGCGTGCCGCTCGCGGTGGCGGCAAAGCGCAGCCTCATAGCGCCCTCGGCGGCGATGACCATCCACCCGGTTCGGGTGAATGGCGTCGTGATCGGCGTACCGCAGACCTATGCCTATTTCGCCCGCATTCAGGAGCGTATCCTGGGCTTCGTGACGGCGCATTCCCGGATCACGCGCTCGGATTACCTGCGCCTCATGAACAAAACAGACGAGCTTGCAAACGACGTTGGCAGCGTCATCCACGGGAAGGACGCGGTGCGCCTCGGCCTCATCGACGACCTCGGTACGCTCTCGGACGCGCTCGACTGGCTGCATGGGGAAATCAGCGGCCAGTGATCAGTTTTTCCTTTACTGTTCACTGGCCACTGACCACTGATCACTCTGTTCTATCTGACCACGGATCACTCTGTTCTATCCCCCTTGTTTTTATCATAGAAATGTGGTAAACTATCACTTACGTTTAATATGGGGGTATCGGCGTATGTCCATTGGAAACGCGATTATTCTCGGACTGGTGCAGGGGCTGGCGGAGTTTCTGCCGATCTCCAGCTCGGGGCACCTGGCTATTCTCAACAATCTCTTCGGCATGACGACGAGCGAAAACGGGCACCTGTTCTTTGACGTCCTGCTGCACCTGGGAACGCTGCTGTCGATCTGTATCGTCTATTGGGAGGACATCGTGGCGATGTTCTTCGAGGTGCTGGGCTTTGTGAACCTCGGCCCCCTCGCAGGGGAACGGCGCGCCCGTTATCCGGCGGCAAGGCTGTTTTTCATGCTCTGCCTGGCCACGATCCCGCTCTTTCTGATCCTGCCGATCAAGAAGCTGATGGAGGGACTGTACTACAACAATTCCTTCATCGGCGTCATGCTGGTGCTCACCGGCTGTATGCTCTTCGTGTCGGATAAGATGACGCAGGGGAAAAAGACCGTGGGCGGTATGTCCGTATGGGACGCGATCATCATCGGCCTGTGCCAGTGCGCGGCCACCATTCCCGGCCTCTCCCGCAGCGCAACTACCATCACCGCCGGTATCGCGACCGGGCTCAGGCGGGATTTCGCGGTGAAGTTTTCTTTTCTGATGAGCCTTCCCGCCGTGCTGGGCGCAAACCTCCTCAGTATCGCGGACGCTGCGCGAGAGGGGATCGACTGGTCCTGCATGCCCGCTTACATGATCGGCATGGCGGTGGCCATGGTCTCCGGCATCGCGGCCATCTCGCTGCTCAAGTACATCGCCGATAAGGGGAAGTTCGGCGGCTTTGCCTATTACTGCTGGGTCGTCGGCGTACTGAGCGTGATACTTACCTTGATATTCTAAGCAGGAGAAAAAGCAAATAGTGCATAGTGAATCGTTATGGTGTCGCTGCGCGACGATTATCATTTGTCCGCGAAGGGGACACCTTAATGAACGATTCTCTCATAACAAGTAAGGACGTAACAATGGCAACAAGTAAAACGACAAGCACGAAAAAGAAAAGCACAAGCACGAAGAAGGCGTCCGCAAGCGCAAAAAAGACCCCAGGCAAGCAGGCTTCTCCGCCGCCTCCGGCGCCGCAGCCGGTGCGGCGGGAGGTTTGGGGCGTGGTGTACCTGTTTCTTGCGGTGTTCATGGTCATCAGCCACTACAATACTGACGGCGTATTTATTGCCTTTTTCTCAAACTTCCTCAAGGGGCTCGTGGGCTATGGCTTCTGGCTGGTGCCCCCGGCCTTTCTCCTTTGCAGCTACATCCTCTTCACCCACAGGGGAAGGCCTGTAGACGGCCGCGTCAGCTGCGCCCTGCTGCTTCCGATCCTGGCCTCGGCGGTGTTTGAGCTGATCCTCGGCCTGACGCCGGTGGAGGGACTGCAATTTCCCGACATGGTGGGCAAATACTTCTGGTTCGGACAGGACATGAACGCGGGCGGTGTAATCGGCTGTCTGCTCGCAAAGGGCTTGGAGGCGGCCTTCAGTATTTTCGGCGCGATGCCGCTTCTGATCCTGCTCTTTGCCGGCAGCCTGATCTTTGCCGTGCGCGGCAGCTTTAAGGGGCTGTTTACCGCCATGAAGGTCGAACGCAGACCTTACGATCCCGCGGCCTACGCCCAGCCGGAGAAGTTCACCGTGCCGGAGCTGCTGGATGAAAAGGGCGTTCCCGTCGGCAAGCCCGCCAAGCGGATCGAGCGCGTGGATCGCAAGACCTATACCGTGGACATCCCCCTGGGGGAGGATGAGGAGCCCTTGACCTTGAGCGGCCCCTCCGCCCCCGGTATGGACAGCTATACCGCGCCGGAGAAGCCCAGGAGCCGCGCCCGCGTCCGCCGCAAGAGCGCGGAGGAGCCCGCCGCGCAGGTGGAGCCTTCGGAGGAAAAGGAGGCAGCCGAGATCGCCGGGGCGGATTTGGAAGAAGGCTTCCGCAGGCTGGCCGTCACGCCGACGCCGACAGCTCCGAAGGCCACCGTTGCGGCGACAGCGGAAATCTCCGACCCGCCGAAGAAAAAGACGAGGAAGGCGGATGTGGAGGCCGAGGCCAAGGCCGTAGAAGCCGCCATCGCCGAGCAAAAGGAGCAGGGGGACTACATCTTCCCGCCGCTGAGCCTTCTCAGAAGCGGCGGCGGCGCGGCCATCGACGCACGAGACGAGATCGCTCTGAACCGCGAGCGCCTCGAAGGCGCGATCCGAAGCTTCGGCATCAACGCGGGCATTGTCGGCGTTACGCGAGGCCCCACGGTCACGCGCTACGACATCGAGCTGGAGCAGGGCGTGAAGCTCTCGCGCGTGACAAACCTCGCGGGCGACCTTGCGCTGGCGCTGGGCGTGGTGAACGTGCGTATCGCGCCGATCCCGGACAAAATCTCCACCGTCGGCATCGAGGTGCCGAACAAGATCGTCAGCACCGTGTATCTCGGGGAGATCATCGGCTCAGCCAAGTTCCAGAGCGCGAAGTCCCGCCTGAGCTTTGCCATCGGCAAGGACATCAGCGGAGACTGCATCGTGGGCAACATCGCAAAGCTGCCGCACATGCTGATCGCGGGCACCACGGGCTCGGGCAAGTCGGTGTGTATGAACTCGCTGATCCTCTCGCTTCTCTATAAGGCGAGACCCGACGAGGTGCGCCTCATCATGATCGACCCGAAAATGGTCGAGCTCGGCATCTATAACGGCATCCCGCACCTCTATGTCCCGGTCGTCACCGATCCGAAAAAGGCCGCCGGCGCGCTGCAGTGGTCGGTGGTGGAGATGCTCAAGCGCTACCGTCTCTTCTCCGAGGTGGGCGTGCGCGATCTGGAAAACTACAACAGGCACTGTGAGGCGCAGGGGGAACCGCGGCTGCCCCAGGTCGTGATCGTGATCGACGAGCTGGCCGACTTGATGATGGTCGCCTCCAAGGAGGTTGAGGAGAGCATTTGCCGCGTGGCGCAGATGGGGCGCGCCGCGGGCATGCACCTGGTGATCGCGACACAGCGCCCGTCCGCGGATGTGATTACCGGCC